>NZ_JYMS01000045.1:0-326266 GCF_000938285.1 Bradyrhizobium sp. LTSP857
TGATGCCCGCCGCAAGCCGCTGCGCACCAGGCCGCGATACAGCGCCGGCACGTCGTCACTGAGCTGGCGCTGCATCGCGCCGACATCCAGATGGATCGGGACCAGCATGGCCTCAGGCTGCGCCTGCGCCGCATCCAGCAGCGCGAGCCCGAGCTGCAGCGACAGCGCCTGCACGCCCTGCCGGCGCATCCGCATCAGCTCGGCCCGGCCCAGATGCGCCGTCATGCCGACGCCGCGCTGCTCCCACAGCCCCCACAGCAGGCTCTGCCCGGCCAGACCACGATGTCGCCGCTCCGCCGCAAGCGCATCCAAAAACACGTTCGCCGCCGCGTAGTTCGCCTGGCCCGGACTGCCAAGGGCTGCCACCGACGAGAACAGCACGAACGCCGCAAGATCCTGATCCGCCGTCAGCTCGTGCAGGTGCCAGGCGCCATCGAGTTTGGGCCGCAGCACCCGCTCCAGCCGCTCGACGTTGAGCGCCGGCACGATGCCGTCGTCCAGCAAAGCTGCCAGATGGAACACGCCCGTCAACGGACGTTCCGGCGCGATCGCGCGCAAGACTTTGCTGACAGCGTCACGATCTCCGACGTCGCAACTCACCAGCTCGACCGTCTGCGCACCCAGCCCTTCGAGCTCCGCCAACAGCTCGCTCGCGCCAGGCGCGGCCATGCCGCGACGCGACGTCAGCAGGAGATGACGCACACCGTGCTCAGTCACAAGGTGCCGCGCGACCTCGCGGCCGAGCTCGCCCGCACCGCCCGTGATCAGCACCGTGCCGCCGGCGGCAAGACGCCGCGGCAATTGCACCACCTGCTTGCCGACATGACGACCCTGCGCCATCTGCCGCAGCGCTGCCGGCATCTGCCTGATGTCGTAGGCAACATAGGGCAACGGTTTTAGCACGCCCTGCGCAAACAAGCCCATGATCTGCTTCAAGAGCGCCGGCATCCGATCCGTCGGCAGCACGAACGCATGGTAGCTCACGCCACGGTATTTTGCGGCGATCGCAGCACCGTCACGCCCATCAGCGATCCCCATCTCCAGGAAGCGGCCGCCCCGCGGCAAAAGCCGCAGCGAGGCATCGACGAACTCGCCCGTCAGCGCATTGAGAACGATATCGACGCCCTCGCCTTTGGTTGCCGATCGGAACTGGGTCTCGAAGCTTAGATCGCGCGAGTTGGCGATATGCCGTCCGTCCAGTCCCATCCGTTCCAGCACCGGCCATTTACCCGGGCTCGCCGTGCCATAGACCTCCGCGCCGAAGTGACGGCACAGCTGCACCGCAGCCATCCCGACGCCGCCGGCCGCCGCGTGCACCAGAACCCGATCACCCGACCTGATATGCCCGAGCTCCTGCAGCGCATACAGCGCCGTCAGATAGGCCAGCGGGATCGTCGCCGCCGCCTCGAACGACATCCCCGCCGGGACCCTTGCAAGCTGTTCGGCCACTGTGACCGCGCGTGTGCCAAAACAGCCGCGCCCACAGCCAAATACGCGATCGCCAACCGCAACCGACGTCACGTCCGCGCCGACCGCCTCCACCACGCCGGCAAACTCGAACCCGATGCCGGGCGAGGCAATCTGCCCCAGCGTGATCAGCACATCGCGGAAGTTCATGCCGGCCGCACGCACGCAGACCCGGACATCATTTGGTGCCAATGGCTCCGACAGCTCCGGTGCTGCCACCAGGCTGACGCCGTCGAGCCGGCCGGGATCGGTGACCACCACGCGGTAATCCGGCGCTGACGCCGGTGCCTGAAGTGTGCCCGCGCCAGTGCGCGCCAGCCTGGGTGCCAGCACCGCACCATGGCGCAGCGCCAGCTCAGGCTCCGACGTCGTCGACGTCAGCTTCGCCAGCAGCGATGCATCTGCAAGCACGACATCGACATCGACAAGCTGCAGCCGCCGATCCGGATGTTCCGCACGTGCGCTCCGCACCAGACCCCACAGCGGCGCCCGCGACAGTCCGCTTGCGCCTTCATCCGGACCCGTCGCCACCGCGCCCCGCGTCAGCCAAATCACCGCCGTCTCGTTCAGCCGCGCTTCGCCAAAAATCCCCTGCAGCTCGGCCAGGCCACGCTCCGCCGTCGCATGCGTCGCCGCAAGCACGGGGCCTGCTGGTTCAGCCGGATCAGACAGATGGTCGAACACGATTTGAGCGGGGATCGCTCCGCCTTCGTCGAGGCGCGTAACAAGGGCCGATACGCTCTCGGCGTGATCAAGCCCCAGAGCTGCGGCCAGCTTGCCGTCGCCTCCGACGATCACCGGCGGGGCAAGCGCTTGAGTTCCGCTCTCACCCAAGGCGACCGCACGCCATTCCAGACGATAAAGATGCTGCGCCTCGCTGCGCGCGGCATCGCGGATCTGCGCTTCGCTCGCCTGCTTCAGCCGCAAGCCCCCGACATGCGCCACCACACGCCCGTGACCATCCGCAAGCTGCAGATGCGCCAGCGCCTCGCCCTCGCCGCTGCGCTCGACCGAGGCCCGGATCCGCAGCTCACGCGCACCCGTCGCTGCCAGCGATACCTCCGACCACTCGAACGGCAGCAGCAGCGGAGCGTCAGCACCGCCGTCGAGATCGGCGCCTGCCACACGATCAAAACTCAGCACATGCAGCGCACTGTCCAGCAGCGCCGGGTGCAAGCCGTACTCGTCCGCCGACGGCCACAGCGCTTCCGCAAGCACCGCCCGCCCAACCACGGCATCACCAACCCGCCAGGCCTCGACCAGACCCTGGAACAGCGGCCCATAGCCGTAGCCCCGCGCCTGCATCCGCGCGTAATGACCGCTCAGGTCGATCGCCTCGCCGCCAACAGGCGGCCAGACTTCAAGCCCGCTCTCTTGCGCGGCTTCCTGCTCCGCAGCCTCGCCCAGCACGCCCTGCGCATGCAGCGTCCACGACCCGCCCTCAGCCGCATCTTCCACTCGGCTATAGATGCTCAGGTCCCGGCCTCCGCCGCCTGCCTCGGCACCATCAACCTGAACCTGCAGCCGGACACCACCCTCCGCCGGCAGCACCAGCGGCGCCAGCAGCGTCAGCTGCGACACTTCAGTCAATCCAACCGCACGCGCCGCCGCAAAGCCCAGCTCCAGCAGCCCGGTCCCCGGCAGCAGCACCGTCCCGAACACCGCATGGTCGCCAAGCCAGCCCGCTTCCGACAACGACAACCGGCCCGTCAACAAAAACCCGTCGCTCTCCGCAAGCGGCGTCGCAGCGCCAAGCAGCGGATGCGACGCATCCGACAGCCCCATCGTCGCGGCGTCCCCACTCGCCTTCTCAGCCTCCAGCCAGTAACGCTGCCGCTGGAACGCATAGGTCGGAAGTGACGCAACAGGTGCCGTCGCACTCGCACCGAGAGCCTTCGCCCAGTCGACACCAACACCATGAACATGCAGCGCGCCGAGATTGCGCAAAAGCTCCGACATCCCGCCGCCGTCACGGCGCAGCGATCCCACCACCACGCCATGCTCACCGCTCGCCGCAGACAGCGGCATTGCCAGCACCGGATGCGCGCTCGCTTCCACGAACACGCCGTGCCCGCTACCGATCAGCTCGGCCAGCGCAAGGTCCAGCCGCACCGTCTGCCGCAGGTTCCGGCACCAATAGGCCCCATTCAGCGACGCTCCCTCGCAGCGCGTTCCCGTCACCGTCGAGATCATCGCCACCTGACCTGGCTGTGGCGCCAGATCCGACAGCAAGCCTTCCAGCTCCGGCAGGATCGGATCCATCTCCGCGCTGTGCGAGGCGTAGTCCACATTGACCTGCCGGCAGAACACGCCTTCCTGACCAAGACAGCCGACCCAGCGCTCGACCACTTCAGTCGGCCCCGAGATGACCGTCGAGCCCGGCGTGTTCACCACCGCCACCGACAAGCCGGACCACTCCGCGGCCTTCAGCCGCTCTTCCACGATCGAGGCCGCAAGCTCCGTCACCGCCATGGCGCCGTGTCCGGTCAGGCGGCGCAACAGCTGGCTGCGCAGCGCCACGACCCGCGCGCCGTCCTCAAGCGACAGGATGCCGGCAACCACGGCGGCTGCGATCTCGCCCTGGCTGTGGCCCACAACCGCCGATGGCTGCAGTCCGAGACTGCGCCACACCGCCGCCAGGCCGACATTCATCGCAAACAGCGAAGGCTGGATCACGTCCACCCGCTCCAGCAGGCAGGCTTCGAGAGCCTCATCCCCGCGAAGCACCGACGTCAGCGACCAGTCCGTGTAGGGCGACAACGCCCTCTCACAGGCTGCAATCGCTTGCGCAAACACCGCCGATTCCGCCAACAGGGCTCGGCCCATCGATGGCCACTGACTGCCCTGTCCGGGGAACACGAACACCACACGACCACGATCGCGCGCTTCGCCGACCGACACCGCCGCATGCGAGCGACCCTCGGCCAGCGCACGCAGCGCCTCCACCGCCTCCGCCGCATCGCGCACTGAGATCGCGGCACGCGAAGCAAACTGCGTCCGGTGCAACGCCGCCGTCGCCACCACGGAGCGCCAGTCCGCATCAGGATGCTGCGACAGCCACTCGCCGTACCGACCCGCCTGCGCGCGCTGAGCTGCTTCGTCACGACCGGACACCAGCAGCGGGATCAAGGGCGATGACGATGACGCTTCAGCCGCGCCGTTCACCTCACCGCGGGCAGCCTTCGATCGCGCCGGCGCCTCCTCGATCACGACATGCGCATTGGTCCCGCTGATGCCGAACGACGACACACCCGCACGGCGCACATGCGAGGCCTCACGCGGCCACGCACGTGCCTGCTGCAGCAGCGACAGCCCGCTGCCGTCCCACTCGATCTGGTGGCTGGGATGCTCCGCATGCAGCGTCTTCGGCAGAACCTCGTGCTTGAGCGCAAGCACCATCTTCATCACGCCGAGAACGCCCGCCGCTGCCTGCGTGTGCCCGAGGTTCGACTTCGACGAGCCCAGCCACAGCGGACGATCCGCGCGCCGCGTCGGCCCGAACACTGCGGCCAACGCGCCCGCCTCGATGGGATCACCGAGGCTGGTTCCGGTACCGTGCGCCTCCACGACGTCGATCTCGTCGGGGCTTACGCCGCTCGCCGACAGCGCCGCACGGATCACCCGCTGCTGGCTCGGACCGTTCGGCGCCGTCAGACCCTGGCTGCGCCCGTCCTGGTTCACCGCCGAGCCCCGGATCAGCGCCAGGATCTCGTCGCCATCCCGTTCCGCATCCGACTGACGCTTCAGCACCAGCACGCCGCAGCCTTCACTCCAGCCGGCACCGTCGGCGCCGTCCGAAAAACTCTTGCAACGCCCATCCGGCGCTACGGCGCGCAACCGGCTGAACTCCACAAATACCGACGGCGTGCTCATCACCTGCACACCGCCCGCCAGCGCCAGATCGCACTCGCCCTGCCGCAGCGCCGCGCACGCCAGATGCAGCGCAGACAGCGACGAGGAGCACGCGGTATCGATTGTCATCGCCGGGCCTTGCAGACCCAGCGCATAAGACACTCGCCCGGACAGCACACTGCTGGCCTGGCCTGTCTCAGCATAGCCATCCATCGACTCGAGAGAGATCCCGCTTTGCCGGTAATCGCTCCGCATCGCGCCGAGATAAACGCCCGTACTCGATTCATTCAGCGCTTCCGGCTGAAGCCCGGCCTTCTCCAGCGCCTCCCACACGACCTCCAGCACCAGTCGCTGCTGCGGATCCATCGACACTGCTTCGCGTGGCGCGATCCCAAAAAAGCCCGCATCGAATTGATCGACGTCGTATAGAAAGCCGCCTTCACGTGCGTAGCTCTTACCCCGCGTCTCCGGATCCGGATCGTACAGCGCATGGCTATCCCAGCGCGCCGGAAACGGTCCGATCGCATCGCGCTCTTCCGCGAGCAGCGTCCAGTAGGCCTCCGAATCCTTTACTTCCCCAGGCGTGCGGCACGACATTGCGACGATTGCGATCGGCTCGTCCTTGGCGCGCGACTGCGTGGGAGCTGTCCCAGCGATCACATCCAGTTCCGGAAAGACTTGGCGCAAAAGCAACGCCGCAATCGCCTCCGGAGTCGGATAATCGAATGCCAGCGTCGTCGGAAGCTTGATCCCCACCCGCACCGACAGGCGGTTGCGCAGCTCGACCGCCATCATGGAGTCCAGCCCAAGTCCCTTCAGCGGCGCATCCGCGGGCACGGACGAGGCATTGGGCAACGCCAAAATCTCCGCGATGTTCTCCTGCACCAGAACCACGAGACGTCCGAGCCGCTCGTTTTCGGGCAACCCGCTCAAGCGATGGCGCAGGGCTGATACGACCGGGCCTCGCGCCGCTGTGCGAGGACGCTCCGAGCTTTCCCGCACACGCAAAGGTGCCGGAGACGGCGCTTGTTCAACGTGATGCTCGAGCACTGGCTCGCCTCCAGCCCGGCGGAGCGTCACACACCCCACCGTTGCGACCGGCTGCCCTTTCTCATTCCACAACAACATTGAGGCCGACCTCTGCTCCGAGCTTTCAGATCCGCTCAGATCAAGGCGTACCCTCAACTCGCTGGCCACGTGTGTGTGAAGCGTCACATCCGACCACGAAACTGGAAACGGTATGCCGCCTTCGGCCGCGGCAAAACCCTCCGCAGCAAACACATGCAACGCAGCATCAAAAAGCGCGGGATGAATCCCGTGCTCGCCGGCGCCGGATATCGTGCCGGCGGGCAGAGCCACTTCCGCATAGATCGTCTCGCCGCAGCGCCAAGCTCCGGTCAGTCCCTGCAATGCCGGCGCGCAATCGGATCCCTGTGCACTCAATCGCGTGTAGAGAGTCGAAATGTCGAGTTGCGCCGTTCCTTCCGGGGCCCGCGCCTCCAGAAGCGGCACAGCCGACTCTTCTTGGCCTCGCTCCTCGGCCCCCGCCAGCACGCCCATCGCATGAAGAATCCAGCCGTCCGCGCCCGAAGCCTCATCCAGACCATGGAGAGAAAAGGCACGATGCCCCTGCGCATCGGCAGCCTGCACCTGAATCTTCACCCGCGATCTGCTCGCGGTCGAAATCATCAGCGGAGCGGCCGGCGTCAGCTCCAACACCCGCGGACTGCCCACGGCAAGCCCCGCCGTCAGGGCCAGTTCCAATAACCCGGTCCCCACCAAGGAGACGCGATCGAAGACCTCGTGATGCGCCGACCAGGGATTTTCCGACAGCGACAGTCGGTAACTGATCAACGCCGAACCGGTTAACAGGTCATACGTTGAGCTGAGATGCTGCATGGCGACCAATCACGTCAAAAACAAGTAAGCTACAACTCATACTGGTATCCAGAAATCGTTGGCCACTAAGCGTGGCCCTTCGACGCGCAGTGCTGGACTTTCAACTTCGTCCCGGCGATTCCTCCCTCACATCCGTTGCAAGCTTCGACGAGACACTAAAATGCTGCTCGATGTCCTCAACCGAACGGATGATGCGCTTGTCAGCGATCGGTCTTACAAATTGAAAACCAAGCACCGCCCCGATTGGGTCACAAGGCGCACGTGAACGTCAAACAATTTTACAAACGAAGTGGAGTCTGCCGACATCAGCAGCAAACTAATACGGCGCAGCGAATACGAATGTGACGAGGGCCACACACTTAGCGTCGAGTTTGGGGTGGTCAGGTTGATGGAACCGCAATTTTGGACCCTCCACACGTGAACCCGCTGCTTCAATGCTTGCGGCCAAAGCTACAACAATATCTGCTTCAGCCCGAACTTTTTTCCATTTCCATGGCGGTCATCATCTCAAGAGCTTTTTCAGCACCCAAATTCCGCCAGGATAGATTTCCACTTTAATGGATTGCCAGTCTAATTATACTTGTTCCCAGCGTCCAGACTGGGCGGATGTCGTTCGATCGGGCGACAAGCGAGGCTGAGAGGAGTCGAGGTGCCGGGATCCCTGTTTGCCACCAGTGATCTTCACGGTTCATTCTCGGAGAACAAACGCATCATCGACGAAATGCACCCGGAATCGAGCGACGATTGGCTGATTGTGGCCGGTGATGTGGACGATACGTTCAGTAAGATAGAGAAGACGCTTTCGCTATTGCGGCGCCGGTATGCGAAGGTGATTTGGACACCCGGCAACCACGATTTGTGGACCCTTCGTGACGACCCCGTCCAGCTCAAAGGCGTGGCCCGCTACCAAGCTCTCGTCCAGATGTGCCGTGACAACGACATTCTGACGCCAGAAGACAAGTATGCGATCTGGCAGGACCAGAGCGGTCCTGTAACTATCGTGCCACTATTCCTGCTCTATGACCATTCCTGGCTCGCGCCCGGGACAACAACAAAGAAGGAGTCTCTCGCGTACGCGCACGAGACCGGGGTGGTCTGCGCCGACGAGGTGCTGCTGCATCCGGCGCCTTATCCGGATCGAGAATCGTGGTGTAGCGCGCGGTTGGAAGACGCCGAACGCCGGTTGCTCGCCCTGGGGCCCGAGGTGACGACGATCCTCGTTGGGCACTGGCCGCTTATCCGCCAGCCGACCCAAGCGCTGCGATTTCCGGAATTCGCGCAATGGTGCGGTACGACCCGCACCGCCGATTGGCATGTTCGCTTTCGTGCCAGCGTCGTTGTCTATGGTCACCTGCACATCCCGCGGACAGCCTACTATGACGGCGTCCGGTTTGAGGAGGTCTCAATCGGTTATCCGCGCGAGTGGAGCAGGCGCAGCAAGCCGCCAATGCCGAGGAAGGTGCTGCCGGCATGATCGAACAGCTCCTGCCCCACGGCGTCGTGGCGGTCGAGACTTTTGAGGATGTACCGGGGCAGCAGAGTTTTCCGGGAGAGGAAGCTCTTGTTGCGAACGCAGTCGAATCCCGTCGCCGCGAGTTTATAACAGCGCGTCGCTGCGCGCGGGACGCACTCGCCAAGCTTGGGTACGCTCCGGTTCCAATCCGCGCAGGTCCGAAACGCGAACCGCTGTGGCCGGCAGGCGTAGTCGGCAGCATAACTCACACCGCCGGGTTCCGGGCTGCCGCAGTTGCCTCCCAAAGCGTGTTTGCGAGCATCGGCATCGATACCGAACAGAACGGCCGTCTGCCTGACGACGTTGAGGAATCGATCACAGTCCCGGGAGAGTCCGGGATGCTAGCTGCGTTGTCGCGCGCATTTCCGACGACGCACTGGGATCGGCTGCTGTTCAGCGCGAAGGAATCCGTCTATAAGGCCTGGTACCCTCTGACTGGCCGCTGGCTCGGCTTCGAAGATGCGCGCTTGGCGATCGACCCGGCAGGCACGTTCGCTGCGAAGTTGCTCGTCGATGGCTCCCGAATTGATAATGGTCCACCGCTTGTTGAGTTGTGCGGTCGTTTTGTAATTGCGAATGGCCTAATTGCGACTGCGGTGACGGTGCCTTCCGATGCTGTGGCACCTTGCTCACGACCCGATCCTTGAACCGTGGTGCCGGTATAGTCGACGCATATGTAGCCGGCGACGCGACGGAACTCGGCGATTGATGTTGAGATGCTTTTCTTGCCTTAGAAATTTTGAGGCCATGAGCCATGAAGCGAGCCGTACTAGCGATCATCTGCTACGCCTTGCTGGCAAGCCCCCATTCGGCCAGGGCGGACGCAGTTTTCGACCAGGACATGGCGAGCCGCTATCTACGGGCGGCGCAGTCCGGTGACGACGAAGCTCAGTTCTACCTCGGTGCACTCTATTCGGCCGGCGTCGGCGTGCCGCGGTCCGACCAGGAAGCGTTCCGCTGGTTCAGCCGCGCCGCCAATCAGGGCCATTCGCACGCAATGCTGATCCTTGCCGGCCTCTATGCCACCGGGCGCGGCGTCGAGAAGAGCAATGTCGAGGCCTATAAGTGGGCCTACATCGTCAACGGCGCCTCCCGAGTGGATGAGTTCCGCAACGGCTCCAGCCAGCTCATGGGCGTCCTGGAGAAGCGGATGAACGCGGACGATGTTTACAAGGCCAAGAGCGACGCCGGAAAGTGGCGCGCCGTGGCGACCAGCACGCCCGCTCCGACCGCGCCTCCGGTGGCGGATTACTCACGCACGGCCCCGGTGGTTCCCGCCCCAACGGTGACTAGCGCGGCGCCTGCCCCGGCCGCCACGGCCTCCCCTCCGCAACCGCCCAAGTCCTCCAGCGATGACAATCCGCTGGACGCACTCAGCAAGAACATCTCCAAGGACGACATCGACGACTTCCTCAAGCAGATGCCCGGGCTGCGCAAGAAATTCGGCTATTAGGCCAGAGAGAACCGCGATGAGCATCTTTCGCATATTGGGAATTGCGTTCCTCGCGGCATGCGCCGGCGGCGGCTATTACGGCTACACCAACTATTACAACCTCCAGACGGTCACGACGAGCATTGCGACCATAGCGCCAGTCTCGGAAGCGATCTATGGCACCGGCACAGTCGAGCCCGCTCGCTGGGCCAAGGTCGTGCCGCTGCAGCGGCGGCGCTTGATCGACCTCTGCATCTGCGAGGGGAAGACGGTGAAGGCAGGCCAGGTGCTCGGCCGCCAGGACGACGCCGAAGAGCGCAACGCTCTGAACGAATTGCAGATCTCGAGCCAGCAGGCGGACCGCGACCTCGATCGCGCCACGAAGGACCGCACCAAGGACGACGCCACGCAGAAGGAATATGAGCAGCGCTGGACCCGTGTCCAGGAATACAAGAGCCGTATTGCCGCCCAGCAAACGAGGATCGACCAGCTCGTGCTGCGCGCGCCGCTCGATGGCATGGTGCTACGGCGTGACGGCGAAGTCGGCGAGATCGCGGGCCCCACCGATGTGCTGTTCTGGGTTGGGCCACCGCTGCCGATGCAGGTCGTCGCCGAGGTCAATGAAGAGGAAATCAGCCGCATTGCGGTCGGCCAGAAGGCGCTTCTGCGCAGCGAAGCGTTCCCCGCGCAGGCGTTGCGCGCCAGCGTCTCGCAGATCACGCCGAAGGGCGATCCGACCCGCAAGACCTTCCGCGTGTATCTCTTGCTGCCCAACGATACCCCGCTGCGGATCGGCATGTCGGTGGAAGCCAACATCATCTTCCGTGAGAAGCCATCGGCGACAATCATCCCGGCCGAAGCGGTCTCGGGTGATTTCGTGCAGACCGTCAACAACGGCCGCCTCGAGCGCGTGCCTGTGCGCGTCGGCATCCGCGGCAGCCGTAATGTCGAGGTCATCGGCGATATCTCGCGCGGCATAGCGGTGCTCTCGCCGGCCCGACCCGACCTCGCCGACGGGACACGGGTCCGCATCGACACGAGCAAGCAGGTGACCTCGCCGCAGGAGACGGAGCCCGCCGCAACGCCGGACCCGGTCCAAAGCAACCAGATCCAGAGCAACCAGATCCAAAGCAGCCAGCCGCAGGTCTCAACGACGGTCGCCGCGCTGGCGGCCCCGCCCATCGCCAATCCGGATGATGCGGGGATCTCGTCGGCGCTTTCCGCCCATATCGACTCCGTCGTCAACGACGCCCGGCGCAACGTCGGGAAATTCGCCAATCGCTGATCGGGCACAATCGGAAATGGCCGGCAATCTCCTCGTCAACATCGCCTGGACCCACGTCACGACCAGGGTCCGGCAAACGCTCGTCGGCATGGCGGGCGTGGCGATGGGCGTCGGCTTCACCATCATGATGGCGGGGCTGATGGAAGGTTCCCAGATCGACTTCCTGCGCCAGCTCGTCGACACCATGCCGCATGTGACCGTGCAGGACGAACGACGCGCGGCGCCGGTGCAGCCCGCCGACCGCGAATACGGCGCGGTACAGATGTCGAACGTGGCGAACGTCAACAACCGCCCCGGCATCCGCTATCCGGAATCGATGATGGCCTCACTCCGGTCGTGGCTTCCCGGCGACGTCGCGCCCTCGGTGCGGACCACCGCGATCATCGATCACGGCGGTCGCGTCGGCATCACGCTGATCGGCATCGATCCGCGGCTGGAGGTCAGGGTGTCGAAACTCGCCTCGCAAATGCGGGAAGGCCAGGTCAGCGACCTGCAGCGCGCGCCGAACGCGGTCATCATCGGCGTTGCGCTGGCCGACAAGCTCGCGATCAAGACCGGCGACACCGTCAGTCTGATCGGTGGCCAGGGTACGCAAGTGAGCGCGACGGTCGTCGGAATGTTCCGCTCCGGCCTGAAACGCGTCGACGAGGGACAGATCTACGCGACGCTCGGCACGGCCCAGGTGATGATGGGCCAAAGCGGCATCGTCAACGAATTGCGCGTGCGGCTGAACAACCCTCTCATCGCCGATGTGATCGCAAAACGGGTCGAGGGGCAGATCGGCTACAAATCCGTGTCGTGGCAGGAGGCCAATTCCGACCTGCTCTCAAGCTTCGCGGTCCGCGACTTCATCGTGCTGACGGTGATGGGCGCAATGCTGCTGACGTCGTCCTTTGCGACCTACAACATCATCTCGACCATCACCAACGAGAAGCGCCAGGACATCGCCATCATGAAATCGCTCGGCATGCGCGAGACGGCCGTGCGCAGCATCTTCATCATGGAAGCCGCCATCATCGGCCTTGTCGGAATGATTGCCGGCTGGGCCATCGGCTATGCGCTTTGCTATGGCTGGTCGCAGATCACGATCTACAACACGCTGACCGGAACCAACGTCCCGATCTCGATCTATTATTCGCCACGGCATTACCTCATCGCCGGCGGCATCTCGCTGCTCTGCTGCACGGGCGCGGCGTTCTTCCCCGCGCGCAAGGCGACGCGGGTCCATCCCGTCGAAATCATCCGAGGCGCCTCATGAACGAAATTGCATTGCAGGCGGTTGGACTGGTGCGGCGCATCGAGGGCGCGGTCTCGCACACGCTCGTCAACGGCATCGACCTCGCCGTCAACAAGGGCGAATTCGTCGCCATCACCGGTCCCTCCGGCTCGGGCAAATCGTCGCTGCTCTATCTGCTCGGCCTTCTGGACGCGCCAACCGATGGCGAAGTCATCATCTGCGGCCAGCCGACCTCGAAACTGTCCGAGGATGACCGCGCCCATGTGCGGCTGACAAAGTGCGGCTTCGTGTTCCAGTTTCACTTTCTGCTGCCGGAATTCACCTCGCTCGAAAACGTGCTCTTGCCGATGCGCGCCGAGGGCAAGATGAGCGAGAAAGATATGCAGGCGCGCGGGCTCGATCTGCTCGGATCGCTCGGGTTGCAGGATCATGCCCAGAAGCGGCCGAACCAGCTCTCTGGCGGCCAGCGCCAGCGCGTCGCGATCGCGCGTGCACTCTCTAACCGGCCCGAGATCATCGTCGCGGACGAGCCGACCGGCGCGCTCGATGCGTCGTCCACGGAACAAGTATTCAGCATCCTACGCGAGATCGCCGATCAGGGCCGCACCGTCGTGGTCGTGACCCACGATCCCGCGCTCGCCGCCCGCGCCGACCGCCGCTTGCATATCGTGGACGGAAAGATCGCGCAGACGTTCGAGGGCCAGAAGCTCGCGCCGGAGCCGGTGGTCGCTGCGCCGACCGGTCTCTGACTTACCCGTGCGACCGGCTGCTGTCGCTGCCCGCTATCGCTGCGAAGCTGCTCGTCGATGGAACCCAAACCGGTCTAGCGCTTGTTGAGTTGCGCGGCCGCTTCATAGTTGCGCATGGCCTCATTGCAACTGAGGTGGCGGCGCCATCCGAACCTTGGCGCCAGTTATTAGACCAAATTGTAACGAGCCGACGCGAGCGAAGTCGGCTTTCCATGTCGCGATGCTCATTTAAGCGTCGGCGACAGACGCCGAAATTGCCTCTTTGTTGATCGACATTGCTCTTCTGATGAACATCATTGGACCAGGACTTGGTCGACAATCGAAAACTAGCCAGTGCTTATTCTGCTGAGTATATTCTTGCAGAGAACTATGAGACGTACGTCACATCGCCGGTTAGCATTTTCTATTAAAACAAGAAGAGTGCTCTCGATATCACGACCTTCGTTTTTCAAATGAAAACACTTCATGGTCTGGTGCAGCAATGCGATTGGTGGTCATAGATAACTACGATTCGTTCACCTATAATCTCGTTCATCTCCTCGCTGAAATTTGCCACGAGCCACCGCTCGTCGTGAAGAATGACGAGATTTCCTGGAATGAGCTCAAGCAGAAGCAATTCGATGGAATTGTGATTTCACCAGGACCTGGTCATCCAGAGCAGCCGGGTGATTTCGGTCTCTGCACGAGCGTTATTGAAGAAGCCGAAGTGCCGCTGCTTGGTGTCTGTCTCGGTCATCAAGGCATAGCCGCGCTGTCAGGAGGCAGGGTAGTTCGCGCGCCCGCGCCGATGCACGGACGAACTTCGCTCATTCATCACAACGACACCGGCCTCTTCAGCGGAATTCCTTCTCCCTTCAGGGGCGCTCGGTACCATTCGCTGGTCGCGCAGCAGCCTGTCCCTTCGTGCTTGGAGGTGACCGCCTGGACAGAGGATGGCCTGATCATGGGGCTTGCCCATCGCGATCGGCCTCAATGGGGTGTTCAATTTCACCCCGAGTCCATCATCACGGAGCACGGCCGGAAATTATTGGAAAATTTCTGTCGGATGATCGACGCGTCAGGAAGTCACTCAAACGGACAGTCATTGAATGGCAAGTCCTTGAATGGCAAGTCGTTGAATGGCGCGTCTCCGAACGGCAAATCATTGAATGGCTCCGCACACAGGAAGGAGCTGGCAGCAGCTCGCAAGCGAACGTTCTGGAAGGAGATTCCGCGCGAGATTGACATGGAGGACGTATTCACGTCGCTCTTTTCCGAATCCCCCCATGCCTATTGGCTTGATAGCAGTCTCGTGGAACAAGGTCGGGCTCGCTGGTCCTATGCAGGCGATGCATCAGGTCCAAACGCGGCCTGCATTCAATATCGATGCTCGGATAAGCGTATCGAAATATCCGACCGCACCGGGAACCACATTAAGCACACTGGAATTTTCGAATATTTGGAACGGATAGAACCCAGTCGCCCGGAACCGGCTCCTCCCTGCCCGTTCGTAGGTGGATACGTCGGATGGTTCGGCTATGAACTTCGGAACGATTCCGGCTCACCGACGGATCGAAGCGCAGCGACGCCGGACGCGATGTTCATCTACTCGGACCGTTTCATCGCGGTCGATCATGTCGAGAAGAAAACTTATGTTTTGGCTATCGATGAACCGTCTAACGCAGATCGGGCGAAAAAGTGGATCGATCACACCATCGCTACGATCGAAAGGGCAGCCCCCCCGGCAATGCCTGAGGTTCGGAACATACCAAATGAGCCCATCAAGTTTTACCTGGACCGCGACAGGGAGACCTATCTTTCCGACATCCGTCGATGCCTGGATCTGATAGGGCAAGGCGAAACTTATCAGGTCTGCTTGACGAACGAGTTGCATTGCAACTCCGATGTGGACCCGTTGACGCTCTATCGAACCATGAGGAAGGTCAATCCTGCCCCTCATGCTGCATTTATCAGGTGGCCCGAAGGCGCCGTCCTTAGCGCCTCGCCCGAGCGCTTCCTCGCAATCGACACAAACGGGAGAGTCGAGACCAAGCCGATTAAGGGCACAATCAAACGCGATCAGGATCCTCTCAAGGATGATCAACTCGCGGAGCAATTGAGAACGAGTGAGAAAGACCGCGCAGAAAACGTCATGATCGTGGATCTGTTGCGAAACGATCTCTCGCGAAGCTGTACTCCCGGCAGCGTTCGCGTGCCGAAGCTGTTCGATGTGGAATCATATCGCACGGTTCATCAATTGGTCAGCACCGTGACCGGCACGTTGGAGCTTTCTGCCAGTCCAGTCCAATTGATCCGGAATGCATTCCCCGGCGGCTCAATGACCGGCGCGCCCAAGACCCGCACCCTGCGATTTATCGACGAACTGGAGGGGCGAGCCAGAGGCGTATACTCAGGTTCGTTGGGCTGGCTAGGTACCGATGGGGCGGTCGACCTGAGCATCGTGATAAGAACCATCGTTGCGAGCGGAGGACGTCTATCAATGGGCGTCGGAGGCGGCGTCGTAGCTGCTTCAACCGCGGAGGGCGAATTCGACGAGATGCTTCTGAAGGCCGCGGCCTCGATCAAATCCGTCGTCGTGGCACTCACTGGTGGGTTTAGTCCGGATCGATACGAGCTTGTAGGTGCGGACGAAGCTGGCGGCTCGCCGACGAATCCAAATTGACCATTGTGAGATCCTCATATGAGCGCCGTCTGGCTTAACGGAGATTTTGTTGATCAGAGTGACGCTCGTGTGCTTGTCACAGATCGAGGCTTCACTCTGGCTGACGGCATTTTCGAAACGATCAAAGCCGTAGGCTCTACTCCATTTTGGCTGTCTGAACATTTCGCGAGGCTAAAAGCCGGAGCAGGCGAGATTGGTCTGTCGATTCCCTTTAGCGAAACTCGCATCTCCGATGCGATCGATCGACTGCTTGCGGGCGCAACCGTGGATACTCCGGGTGCAATCCGACTGACAGTCACGAGAGGATCAGCGGCAAGAGGGCTCTGGCCGAAGGAAGCTGCTTCACAATCGACTTGCGTTTTGACCGTAGCACCCAGCCCCGCCACGCATCCGCAAGATTTTGTCGTCTGTCGATCCACGCGCCGAAACGAGCACTCTCCTCTCTCAAGGATCAAGTCATTGGGTTACGGAGACAATATTTTGGCCCGAAGGGAGGCAATCGATCGCGGCGCTGATGACGCCATCATGCTCAATACGCAAGGGCATGTGGCGTGTGCAACTGTCGGCAACGTATTCTTCAGGATCGAAGGCGCTTGGGTAACACCGCCGAAAGTCGACGGAATATTGCCCGGATTGGCCCGCAGACGCTTCATTGCAGAACTTGGAGCCACCGAAGCGTCCATTTCCAGCGACACGCTTCGGAAATCGGATGCGGGCTTCGTTTGCAACAGTCTGGGGTTTTCACAGATCAAGAGCATCGATCGGCGTGATTTATCCGGAGATTTGACCGGGATTTCAACCCGGGAAGTCTATTCGCCGTAGCGAATGTGGCCCTCCAGCCGTGGCTGGTTTGCTACGGCGAGAGCGGGCAAGGAGCAAAAGAGTGACGTGTGCACATTTGTTCTTCGCCGACTTACCAGGGCTGTTCAGATCAAGTTGGTGGCGCGGACTGGCTGCCTTTCTGATTGCCGTCGGCGTTGCTCTGGCGCCGGCCGCGGCGCAGAAGATCGATATCGAAGCTGCGCAGAAACGTTTCGCGGCGCTTTATGCAGCCGGCAAATATTCCGAAGCTCTGGCGCAGGCCCAGTCGACCGAGGCCGCAGCCAAGCGCGCCGGCACCAGCAACATCACTTACATCCTGGCACTCAACGACCTCGCGCGCGCTCATCAGGAGTTGGGGCACTACACCGAAGCTGTCGCTATGTTCAAGCAGGTGGTCGATGCCTTGCAAAAGAATCTTCCGCCGTCCGATCCGCGAACCGGGCAAGCTCTCGCCAACCTTGCCACAGTATATCTGCTGCAAGGCAACGGCGTTGAGGCCGAAGGGCTGTACAAGCGGGCTCTCGATATCGCGACAAAGTCGCTCGGACCGGCCGACCCCGCTGTGGTCAGATTGATCGGCAATCTCGGGGATGTCTACACGAGCCAGGCGCGTTACGCGGCGGCGGAAGCGCAGTATCAGCGGGCGCTCGATTTGGCGGAGAAGATTAACGGGCCCAACAGCCTGCAGGTCGCGCTGGTCCTCAACAATCTCACCAAGGTCTACGAGGACCAAAGCCGTTTCGGTGAGGTCGAGACAGCGACCAAGCGGGCGCTTGCAATTCGCGAGCAGCAACTTGGTCTAGACCATCCCGATGTGGCCGCAAGTCTCAACAACTTGGCGCACGTCTATGAGCGAGTAGGCCGCTATGCCGAGGCCGACAGCCTATTTCTGCGCGCCATCGAGATCTGGGAGAAGGCCCTAGGCCCAAATCATCCCCGCCTCGCCACGTCGCTCCTCAACCTGGCGAGCGTATACGCGGACGAAGGCCGGCTCGACGAGGCCGAAGCGCTTTACCAACGCGCTCTCGGCATACGGGAGGCGGTGTTCGGCCCAGACAGTCTCAGCGTGGCCACAATCCTCAACAATCTCGCTGCGATTTATGAATCCGAGGAGCGCTACAACCACGTCGAAACATACGCCAAGCGAGCGCTCGCTGTTGTCGAAAAATCGATCGGCGGGGAAAATCCCGACACTGCAAAAGTGCTCCGCAAGCTCGGCGTCGCCTACGACGGAGAGGGGCGCTACGCCGACGCGGAAGCGCAGTTCAATCGGGCACTTGCCATCTTCACGAAGGCATTCGGACCGAGCCACCGCTTCGTCGCCACGGTTCTGATCAGCCAAGGCCATTTGTTCGAGCATCAGGGCCGCTATCCGGAGGCCGAACAGGTCTACAAGCGCGCACTCACGATCAACGAGAAGGCGCGCGGCGTGAACCATCCGGAGGTTGCGAGAGGGCTCAACGATCTCGCCTTGTTGTGCATTTCGCGCGGCAATCCAACTGATGCGATCGCCTATTCTCGCAGGGCAACCGCGGCCATCCTCGCGCACGCTGACGAAGATGTATCGGCGGGGAAATTGTCGGGCAACGGCTCGGACGGCTTGATCGAGCAGCGCGGCGACATTTTTGTAACGCATGTCGCCGGCCTCGCGGCCGCCGTGCGCGCCGGAACCGGTTCCGCCGGGGCACTCGGCCAAGAGGCGTTCGAAGTGGCTCAGTGGGCCATTCAATCATCGGCCGGCGGTGCCCTCCAGCAACTTGGGCCGAGATTTGCTGCGGGCAACGATGCACTTGCCGCGCTGGTGCGCACGAACCAGGACCTGTCCAACTATTTGCATGATCGCAACAAGACGCTGATCGGCGTGCTGTCGAACCCGGATGGGCAGTCGACCACTGCGCAGGCCGACGAAATCCGCAAGACTATCGCCGATGCCGAGAATAAGCTGGCGGCCAACTCAGCACAGCTGCAACAGCAATTTCCTGAATTCGCCAAGCTCGCCATGCCGAAGCCCTTGCAGGTCGAGGATGCGCAGAAATTGTTGGGGTCCGACGAGGCCCTCGTTTTTGTTGTGACCGGTGAGAAGGAGAGCTACGTTTTTGCCCTGACGGCCAATGACTTCGACTGGCATACGATCCCCATCGGGGGAGCCGGCCTCGCCGATGAGGTCGAGAAGTTCCGCAAAGGACTGGACGTCGATAAACTTCAAACATTCGACCTCAACCTCGCACACCAATTGTTTGGGCAACTGCTTGGTCCGGTCGACGGGCTTATCAAGAACAAGCGCCAGTTACTTGTCACATCATCGGGGCCGTTGACGGCCCTGCCGTTTCACCTGCTAGTGACGGAAAAGCCGACGCAATTGTCGGTACAGCTCAATGGCAAAACACCCGAGCAGGATGCTCCCGCCTATCGCGACGCTGCGTGGCTGATCAAGCGCCAGGCGGTCACCGTCCTACCTTCGGTCGCGAGCTTGCGGACGCTGCGCTCGTTTGCGCGCAGAGACCTGGACTTGAAGCCGATGGTCGGATTTGGCGACCCGGTTTTCAGCCCCGACCGTGCGCCGGGAGACGCCAGGGGCGCCGTTCACGCGAGGGGCATCGCCAGGTCCTACACCGATTATTGGCGGGGCGCCGGTCTCGATCGTTCGGCGCTAGCTTCCGCGCCAAGTCTTCCCGACAGCGCAGATGAACTCAGGGCGGTCGCGTCGGACCTTGGCGCGGCTGCCTCTGATATCCATCTCGGTCGAGACGCGAGTGTGACGACCGTGAAACACACGCCGCTCGAGAATTATCGCATCGTCTATTTCGCGACGCATGGTCTCGTCGCTGGCGATATCAAGGGCCTTGCCGAGCCGGCGCTGCTTCTCTCTCTGCCCGCCCAACCGAGCCCGGACGATAATGGATTGTTGACGGCAAGCGAGGCCGCGCAACTCAAGCTCAATGCGGACTGGGTGGTACTATCGGCATGCAACACGGCGGCGGGTGAAAAGCCGGGCGCCCAGGCTCTTTCCGGTCTCGCCCGAGCCTTCTTCTATGCGGGAGCGCGCGCTCTTCTGGTGTCGCACTGGCCTGTTGCCTCCGAGGCGGCAACGCGGTTGAGCACGTCGACGTTTGATACGCTCAAAGCGGACCCGACGCTGGGCCGCGCCGAAGCCTTGCGGCACGCCATGCTTGCCTACCTCGGTGATAGGTCGTCGGCGACCAATGCTCACCCTGCGATCTGGGGGCCGTTCTCACTGGTCGGAGAAGGCGCCAAGCAGTAGACCAAAGGCGCTTGGAACTCAGGCGGCCAACGGCGGAACCCAATTCGCTTGGGCCGCGTTCAGAAGTCGAAACCTAGCCCCACGCGAACCGTGTGGAAGGCCTCGCGCACGTCAATCGTCGCACTGCTGGACGGCGCGCTACAACCTGTTGGAGCGGCGCAAACGGTGTTCACCCCGACGGTCTTGGTATAGCTACCATAGTCCGTGTAGCGATATTCCACCCTCGCCTTCCATCCTCCCCAAATAGCGGTCTCGATGCCAGCACCGACCGTTCCACCGACTCTGGTGTCCGACCAGTCTGCTCTGGACGTCGCCGTGCTTCCGGCAGTAAGCACAGGCGTCGTGACGAAAAGTACGCCTTGGTACGAAAACGAGCCGCTGATTTGCCCGATCGCCACGCCGGCGGTGCCATAGACGAGCGTCGAAGGAGTCACGAGCCATCCGTAACGAAGCCGAAGCGAGCTGTCCCAGGTCTGCTTGATCGCGCCGTACTTGGTGTCAGACCGATAGTTGGCGCAGCCAGCGTCGAAACAGACGAAGGGCAGCGACACCAGAGCCGTGTTCTCGGCCTTTTTCCACGACCAATCGCCTTCAACACCGACCACGCTATTCCCGAACTGCCAGCGGTATCCAAGAAATGGCCCGATCGTGTAGCTCACCGGATGACCGCCAAACGCGAACTGCGATTCGAAGCAGCTCACGTTGTACGGAAAGGCAGCAGGACAAACATAGGCACCCGGCTCAACGAAGTTATTGTTGACCGAGCTGACGCCATTGGATCCGCCGACCTGGCCGCCGGACCAATTGTTGCTCGCAGTTTGCTGCGTTTGTTGCGGCTCCGCCCTTCGCTTCGGGGCTATCTGCATGTCAGCAGCAAAGGCCGGTTCCACCGCCCCAATCGCGAATACAAAAATGAGTCCCGAAAGAAATCGCTTCTTCATGATGTCGCCCCAACGGTCGGATCATCGAAATGCCGAGTCGATGTTAAGCCTGAACCGCACGAACTGGTATGAAGGAGAGCGCACGCCAGCTCTCGAAGACTTCTTTTGTAAGGTTGTGTTTCTGCCAAGCAACACTCCCCACGTCACGTCGAGATGAAGTGCTCGCGTTTCAACCGTTCGGTTGAGAAAATGTTGGGACGACTGTGATGGCTATCACGCTCCGCGATGGAACTTACAGACGAGCCGATGCCAGCAACCTGCTCACAATCTCATCAACAGCGAGGCTTGGCCGAGCATCGGCTACCGGGTTGTGACGTTCATCACCTTGCCGGGACACGCCGTGGAAGGCGTAGTCCTCGAGACAATGCCGGATGCCGCGATGCTGGCTGTCTTTTCGGAAGCTTTCCGACATACGAAAGAGTTTGCGTCATCGCGGATCTGACGGCCGGCTCGACCTGCGCGGCAATGAACCAGCAGACCAGGACAAGCATGCCCAGCTGAATCCATAGGGCCGAGGTGGCATCCAAGCCGGCATCGACCAGGAAGCGAGTGATCGCGGTGCAGGGTGATCTTCGCCGTGAGCATCGCGCAGAACACGAGTCCATAGAACGCGGTCCCCTTTGACACCGCTTTTACCTAACCTGGACCCATCGCTGAGCTTGACCGCCAGCCATGTGCATAACCGCATGTCTTGAAAAACCTGTCGCCCGGATAACTCACGCCGCCTTCGCGCTTGCGCCATGTGCGTGCTTGTCGATGGCGTCGATGATCTCTGGCCAGATCGCCATGGGAAGCGCGTGGCCCATGCCCGGAACGATCATCAGCTTGGCGCCTGGAATGGAGGCCGCGGTATCCTGACCGGCCTCCGGATCAACCAGCGGATCGGCAGTACCGTGGATGACCAGTGTCGGCGCCTTGACCTTGGCCAGCCGTTCCCTGCGGCTTCCCGATGCAAGGACGGCCCGGATCTGCCTTTCGACGCCAGCCGGATTGATCCCGCGATCGAAGACACGTTCGGCGCGCGAGCGGTCGAGGGCTTCATCCTCGGGAAAGCGGCCTGCCCGGAGAACCTTCCAGTTTCGCTTGAAGCGCGCGATGAATTTTTCGCGGCTCTTGGGTTGCGGCTCCGTCAGCAAGGAGACCGCTTCGTTGCTTGGCTGCGGCAAGTCGGGATCGCCCGTGGTCGACATGATCGAAATCAATGACCGCACGCGTTCGGGAAAAGTAATTGCGATCTCTTGGGCAATCATGCCGCCCATGGAAGCGCCGACCATATGCGCCGAGCGAATGCCGAGCACGTCCATGAGCGCGATCGTGTCCCGGGCCATATCGCGTAGCGTGTACGGCGCTGCGGGCGGGATGTTCAAAAAACGTACTTTCAGCATTTCCCACAGCGTCAGGCTCTTACCGCCGCTGAGCTTTGACGATTGGCCGGTGTCGCGGTTGTCGAAACGGATGACGCGAAATCCGCGTGCGGCAATCTGCTCGCAGAAGGCGTCGTCCCACTGCACCATCTGGCCGCCAAGCCCCATGATCAGCACCAACGGCTCGGCTCCGGCTTCACCGAAAATTTCGTAGCAAATGTCAATGCCATTAGCTTTAGCGACCCGCGGCGGCTTGTGGGCGACTGACATGGCGAAGCTTCTTCAACTGGTTTCTAACTCTCTGTAATGCTTTGCGCCGCCGTGTGGTTCCAATTGAGCTCGCCAGGAAGGGAGAAGATCACCTTGCCTTAGTCCAGCTCGCACCCATCCGGCTTTGGGAGCGGCTGGTCTTTCGGCGCGACCATATGCACCGGAAGGTCACCTATTCCGCTGCCGTGCATCAAGGCAGTAGGGAATTGATCGGCATTCGATCTCAACAAAACTCGTAGTCACGAGCCGATATCAGACTCCCCAACGTAGAGCTGCGGTCTGCACCGGAGCATCCCACAATTTCGTCGCGTAGCTATCGAGCACCGATACGGTAATCGAGACGCCGGTCATGTCTAAAGACGTGACATAGGAACCAGTCAGGAAACGCGTCGCCGTGATTCCCGCGCGGTCCAGGATTCGCTTGGCGGCATTGACCATCAGATAGAGTTCGATCAAAGGCGTGGCGCCAAACCCATTAACAAGGAGCAACACTTCACTACCCTTGCTGGGCACAAGATCCTTCAGAATTGCACCGACCAACTCGGCGGCAATCGTATCGGCGGAAGCCAACGGCACCCTGCGACGGCCAGGTTCACCATGAATGCCGACGCCCATCTCCATCTCATTGTCGGCCAATGTGAAGTTTGGCCGTCCAGCCGCGGGCACGGTACACGGCAACAGCGCTACGCCCATCGAGCGCGTACGCCGATTGACCTCGTCGCCGAGTTCCTTGAGCGCAGCAAGGGGCATACCAGTCTCGGCTGCGGCGCCGACCATTTTTTCCACGATCAACGTTCCCGCGACGCCACGACGACCGGTCGTGTAGGTCGACTTCTCGACCGCCACGTCGTCGTTGGTCACCACGGTTGCAACCTCTCGACCGGCCATCTCGGCTGCCATGGTGAAATTCATCACATCGCCCTCGTAGTTCTTGACGATGAACAGCACGCCTGCGCCGGTATCGACGGCCTCCGCGGCCTCGATCATCTGGTCCGGTGTCGGCGAAGTGAAGACCTGGCCGGGGCAGGCTGCGTCAAGCATGCCGAGGCCGACATAGCCCGCATGCAGTGGCTCATGTCCCGAGCCGCCTCCCGAAATCAGCGCGACCTTGCCCGGCTTGAGGGTCCGACGACGCACAAATTTGCGCTCCGGGCCGAGCACAAGGAGATCCGCGTGAGCTGCGGCCAGACCGTCAAGACTTTCTTCGAGCACTGTGTCTACGCTGTTGATCAGCTTTTTCATGAATGTCCTCCCCGTCTGGTCTAAAGTCTAGATCAATGGCTTAACCGACGCTTTCTGCAAAGCGTGCGAGCTGCGCGGCGAAATCCACGATCAGCTGTTCGAGCGCACGATTCTTCTTGTCGTCACCAAGCTCAGGTACGGTCACCGAAATGATACGCGTGTGTGCTTCGCGATGGGGTGCGCGCAGTCTTCCGGGATGCGCACGGCCATACGCATCGAGAAATGCCGAACGCTCGGCGCTGGACAAATGGCAGACGTCGAAGATAACAGCGACATGCTTCGCCGGGATCGGCACCAGATAAGCCGGATTCGTGATTTGGCTCACGAAAGAGCGATTCTTGCCCAACGCTGCCGCAAGCTTCAGCCGCGTCCCCGAAGGCCGATTGTCGAGCACCTTTCGCAGGATTATTTTGTATTCCGCGACGTTCTTGTCACCAGGCGTGTCCTTGCCGACATCGTCCTTCATGAACCCACCCTTGCGATTGCGGCCTTGAGCCGTGCGACGGCAATCGGCGACACCGAGAGGCTTGTCAATCCGGTCGCGAGCAGCATCGTCGTCAGGTGAGTGTCGGCCGCGGCGTCGCCGCAGAGGGAGACTTCGACACCGCGCTTTTGTCCGGCCTCGACGGTTGCGGCTATCAGTGCCAGCACAGCTGGATTGCCGGCATCATTGAGGTCAGCGACTGCGCCAATATCGCGCGCCGCCGCCATCGTGTACTGGGTCAGATCGTTCGAACCGATGGAATAGAATGCAGCGCCGAAATCCGCTGCACGGAGTGCCGCCGCTGGAACCTCGACCATAATGCCGAGCGGCGGGAGAGCGCAGGCAATTCCGTTCGCCTTGAGGGCCGCGAACTCCGCATCAAGCATGGCACTCGCGCGATCGAGCTCCGAAGGGACCGCGATCATCGGCAGCATCACCTTCAGCGTCCCATGCGCGGCAGCACGGGAGAGTGCCCGCAATTGCACGCGAAACACCTCCGGCCGCGCCAGCGAAAGACGGATGCCGCGAAGGCCGAGAAACGGATTGCGCTCGCCGTCGACGGTCAAACCGGCGATCGGCTTGTCGCCGCCGGCATCGAGCGTGCGGATCGTCACCGGCCTTCCCTTGGCCCAGTCGAGAATGCGCCGATAGACCGTATATTGGGTGTCCTCGTCCGGCAGCCCGTGGGACGCCTCGAACAGAAATTCCGTGCGCACCAAGCCGATGCCATCGCAGATTTTGGGATCCAGGTCTGCGAGGTCTTCAGGTGCGGCGACATTGAGAAGAACCGCGATCCGCCGGCCGTCGGCCGTACAAGCAGGCTCAAGGCGACCGGCATCGGCGGCGGCTTGCGCGGCATTCGCCGCCGCCAAGCGGCGCTCGAACAGCCGCCGCGTTTCCGGCTCGGGGTCGAAGACCACGATGCCGGCATCGCCGTCGACGAGCGCCAATGAAGGTGGCGGTCCGATCCACGACAATGGGCCGAGCCCGACCACCATGGGGGCGCCGCGCGCCCGTGCCAGCATGGCGACATGCGAGGAAGGTGAGCCGGCGGCCAGTGCGATGGCGCCACCACGTGACCAGTCGGCAGCGAGAAAGGTGGAAGGCGAGATGTCGTCACCCGCGATGATCGCCCCGACCGCAATCTTCGCGGTCGCATCAGCGCCGTTCAGACGCGCGAGCACGCGGTCGCGGATATCGACCAGATCCGCGGCGCGAGCACGGAAATATTCATTGTTCGCGGAACGATAGCCCATGATCTCCGCGTCGAGTGCCGAACGCCAGGCATGGTCAGCGGAAATGCCAGCCGAGATGGCGTCATAGGCTCCCTCCGCCAGCGCATCGTCTTCCAGCATTGCGACCTGGAATTCCAGGATGTCCGCCACCTCGCCTTCAAGGGTGCCGATCAGTTTGACTATCTCCGCCGTCGCACCTTCGATTGCTGCCTTCAATGCGGCCGCCTCCTGAGCGGGATCGCCGCTCGCCGCCCGTTCAGCAACAGCGGCGGTCAGCACGGTGACCGGTCCGATGGCGAGGCCCGGCGCGGCGGCACGGCCGGTGAGACGAATCTCGGTCACGCCTCACACCTCACCAAATCCATCATGCACCAGCGCCAGCATGGCCGCGAGCGCCGCTTCGCCGTCGGCGCCGGCAACGCGAAAATGCAACGTCGCGCCCTGTGGGGCCTTCACGCGCATCACCTTCACGGGACTCTTGGCGTCGGTCCAGGGGCCGTCTTCAGCGAGGGCAAGCTCGATCTTTGCGACAAACTTCTTCGCGCACTGTGTCAGCTTGACCGATGGCCGCGCATGAAGACCGACCTTGTTGACGAGAACCGCCGAGGCGGTCAGCGGCACCGACGTCTCACCTGCCCGGCTGGCGTGGGCATCATGCATAGAATTCCTCCGCGCTACGCTTGACCGCGGCGAGCGATGAACCACCCGAAGATTCCGTCGCTGCAATCACCGCTCCCTCAACCACCGGGGCATTACAGACGACGACCCGCGCCCTCCGATCTTCGGCCAGCATTTCCACCGCCATCTCAGAATTTGTCTCCGCCCCGCCAAGATCAACCAGTACCGCCACACCTGCCGGCGACCATGCCGTCTCGATCGCCTCGAGGATTCCAGCAACATTCGTGCCGAGCCCGCCATCGACATCGCCACCTGTCCAGGCGAGCGGCACGGCGCTGCCTACCATCTGGCGCACCATGTCTGCCGCACCTTCCGCGATCTTGGGGGAGTGAGAAACGATGACGATCCCGACATTGCGGGCATTTGCACTGTTCATGAACTTGCCTCGAATTCCAGTACCTTGACTGCCGCACCGATCAAAAGGGACACTGAGCGCGAACCCGGGTCCATGTGACCAATGGAACGTTCGCCGAGAAAGGAAGCTCGGCCGCGAATAGCGAGCATCGGCGTGGTGCGATCGGCCGCTTGCGCCGCCTCCGCCGCAACCGCCCTGGCATCGCCGCCCCCTGCCAGCACGGCTTGCACCGGCACCAGGACATCCAGCAAGGTCTTCTGCCCGGCTTCCGAACGTCCGCGTGCCCTGACGGCATTGATCGCCTTGTCCGTCGCTGCGACGAGATCGGCCCGCGCCGGCTGCTCCGGGAGCGCCTTGCCTAGCTCCATGAAGAAAGTGCCGACCAGCGGCCCGGAAGCGCCGCCGACCTTCATCACCAGCGTCATCCCGATCGCCTTCAGCATTTCCGGCAGCGACTTGTCCGCAAGGCCGGGCAGTGTTGCAATCACAGCCTCGAAGCCGCGCTTCATGTTCAGCCCATGATCGCCGTCACCAATCGCCTGGTCGAGGCTGGTCAGTTCGTCGGCGTGTTCAATCACCGACGCCGCAAGTGCCCGCACCAGCTTTTCCCTGGCCGCCCGATCGAGACTCATGCCGCGACCCTCCCCCCGGCCGCATCGAAGAACAGCGGCTTGTTGAGGCGGAGCGACACGGTGTCCCCGGCGCCGAGACTCGCTTCTGGGTCCGACAACGTCACGACCGGTCGGCCGCCGATGTCGAGGTGCAGATAGCTCTGGTCACCGAGATGTTCGATCCGCGTGACGGTTGCCGACACGTCTCCGCCGCCGCGCGCAATCGTCAGGTGCTCGGTACGCGCGCCGACGGTCGCGGCCGCGGGCGGAACGCCGGCAAATAAGGCTGCCGGCAGCAGGTTGATCGCAGGCTGGCCCAGCCGCGCCGCGACATGGGCGTTGATCGGATTCTCGTAGATCTCTCGCGGTGTACCGATCTGCATCAGCCGCCCACTCTCGATCACGCCGATGCGCGACGCCATGGTCATCGCTTCGGTCTGATCGTGGGTGACATAGAGGATGGTCGCGCCGAGATCAGTCTGGATGCGCTTGAGTTCGAGGCGCATTTCGCCGCGCAGCTTGGCGTCCAGCGACGAGAGTGGTTCGTCCATCAGATAGATCGAGGGCGAGCGCACCAGGGCCCGACCGATCGCGACGCGCTGCATCTGTCCGCCCGACAACTGCGTCGCCTTGTTGTCCAGCTTGGTTTCGATGTGGAGAAGACGCGCGACCTCCTGCACCTTGATGCGAATCTCGGCTTCGGGTACACGGCGGATCGGCGCACGCAACGAAAAGGCCATGTTCTCGAACACGGTCAGATGCGGATACAGCGAGTATTGCTGGAACACGAAAGCCACGTCCCGATCGGCCGGCGCATCACCCGTCACGTCGCGTTCGTCGATCCGGACCGAACCGCTGTCCGGCATCTCCAATCCGGCGATGAGACGCAATGTCGTCGTCTTGCCGGCGCCCGTCGGTCCGAGCAGCGCGACGAATTCACCGTCTCCGATGGTCAGCGACAGATTGCTGACCGCCTGCGTCTTGTTGAACGCTTTGGAGACCGCGCTGATCTCGACCTTAGCCATGCGCACCTCCCTCATGCAACGCGGTGCGGATCGCCCGGCCCGACCCCTTGTCGAAGATCGACAGCGTATCCGGCCGAAAGTCGAGCCCGACACTCTCTCCGGTTCGAAACGATATGCTGGCGGGCGACCGAGCCTTGAGCGCACCATAGCGCGTCGTCACGGTAACGATCTGCGTGGTACCGAGATATTCCGACCCATAGACCTCGCCCCTCACCATGCCGCGATCGGTGAAACGCACATGCTCGGGCCGAACACCGAGCACGAGATCGCTTTCCGCCAGCGCCTCGCGCGCAGCGGGAACCGCAACTTCGCGCTCGCCGAGCCGGATCATCTGTGCACCGGCTTCCAGACTGCCGCGAAACGGCAGGAAGTTCATCGGCGGTGAACCGATGAAGTCGGCGACGAACAGCGAAGCCGGACGGTCATAGATGTCGCGCGGGCTCGCGACCTGCTCGACCGCGCCGTTGTTCATTACAGCAATCATGTCCGCCATCGCCATGGCCTCCAGCTGGTCATGCGTGACGTAGACCGTCGTCGCACCGAGCCGCTCATGCAGCGCGCGCAATTCATGGATCATCGCTTCGCGCATTTCGGTATCGAGCGCTCCGAGGGGCTCGTCCATCAGAAAACACTTCGGCTTGCGAACAATCGCCCGCCCCAGCGCGACGCGTTGACGATCGCCGCCGGTGAGAGTCGAAACGGACCGATCGAGGAGATGGGATATGCGCAGGATCCGCGCGGCCTCCACCACCCGCCGATCGCACTCCGCGGCCCCGATGCCCTCACATTTGAGCGGAAAGCCGATATTGCGCCGGACGTTCATATGCGGATAGAGCGCAAATAGCTGAAACACGAAGGCAATATCTCGCGCAGAGGCGCGGTTCATCGTCACGTCATCGCCGCCGAGCCTGATGGTACCGGATGTCGGCAACTCCAACCCTGCGATCATCCGCAGCGTTGTCGTTTTGCCGCACCCGGAAGGGCCAAGCAGACAAAGGAACTGTCCATCATCCACGGTGAAGCTCGCGTCCTTGACTGCGTGAAACTCTCCAAAGGATTTGTTGAGCGCTTCGACTCTGATCTGTGCCATCGAGCGCTACTCTCGGACCTTCGAGACAATTGTGAACATCACCGTCCCAAAGAGCGTGACTGCGAATGACCAGGAATAAAGCGTGAGAAAAAACGGCTGCATCAGCATGACCACGCCTGCGGCAATGATCGTCGTCGCGATGGCTTCCAGCGGACCACGCCGCAACATTCTGCTCGTCAAACTGACGTTGGACGTGGACGTGTTCACATCAAGATTCATTTGCGGACGGCCCCAAAGGTAATGCCGCGGAGAAGATGCTTGCGCAGCAGCACCGTGAACACGACGATCGGCACGAGAAAGATCGTCGTGCCGGCGGCTACTGCAGGCCAATCCTGGCCGCCCTCGCCGATGATGATCGGAATGAATGGGGGCGCGGTCTGCGCGTTGCCAGAGGTCAGAAGCACCGCAAAGGCGTATTCGTTCCATGCAAAGATCAAGCAGAAAATCGCCGTTGCCGCGATTCCCGTGGTCGCCTGCGGTAGAACCACCTTCACGAACGCCTGGAAGCGCGTGTAGCCGTCGATCATTGCCGCTTCTTCGTATTCGCGCGGGATTTCGTCGATGAAGCCCTTGAGAAGCCAGACGGCGAGCGAGACGTTGACCGACGTGTAGAGCAGGATCATCCCGAGCCGGGTATCCGACAGCCCGACGGTCCGGTACATCAGATAGATGGGGATCGCGACTGCGATTGGCGGCATCATTCTGGTCGACAGAATGAAGAACAAGAGGTCGTCTTTCAGCGGCACGCGGAACCGCGAAAAACCATAAGCTGCGAGCGTGCCGAGCGCGACGGCTAGCGCCGTCGAACCAAAGGCAATGATCAATGAGTTGATGAAGCGCGGCACGTAGTTCGACGGTCCGGCGACAACCATGTTGCGACTGCGCGCGATGTTGTCACAAAGCCCCTGCGGCGGACCCAGCGTCTGAAAAAACTCCGGGGTCTGGCGCGAGCGTGTGGTGAAGACGTTGCAATAGCCCTCAAGGGAGGGCTTGAAGAGGACCTTCGGCGGATAGGAGATCGCGTCGTCAGGCGACTTGAACGAGGTGAGCACGATCCATACCAGCGGAACCATCGTGATGATGGCATAGAGTATGACGAGCAGGCCGGCGAAGCGGCGCGCGCTGGTCGACGGTTCGACGACTGAGTGGGCTGCGTTTGAGGCGCTCATCGGCTTTTCACCCGGTTGAGTGCCTTGACGTAGATGTTGGCGAGGCCGAATACCGTCACGAACAAAATGATTGCGAAGGCCGAAGAATAGCCGGTTCGCCAACTCTCAAAGGCTGCGCGCTTCAGTGTGATCGAGGCGACTTCCGTGGTCGAGCCCGGCCCTCCCCCGGTCAGGAGGTTGACCATGTCGAACATCTTGAAGTTCTCGATACCGCGAAAGAGCACCGCGAGCATGATGAACGGCAGAGCCATCGGCAGCGTGATCGACCAAAACTGCCGCCAATTCGACGCGCGATCGACCTCCGCTGCCTCATAGATGTAATCCGGAATCGACCGCAGTCCGGCCAGGCAAATCAGCATCACGTAGGGCGTCCACATCCAGGCATCGACGATGACAATGGCCCACGGACTGAGGGTCACATCTCCAAGCATCTGGAACGACGAAGCGTCGCGCCCCGTGAAGAACGCGACCACATAGTTGAACAATCCGATCTGCGGCTGATAAAGAAAGGTCCAGAAATTGCCGACAACCGCCGGTGAAAGCATCATCGGCAACAGAATGATCGTGGTCCACAAGCCATGGCCACGAAACTTCTTGTCGATCAGGAAGGCGAGGCCGAACCCGAGCACGGTCTCGATCAGCACGGTCCAAACCACGAAATGCGCGGTTACCTGCATCGCCGCCCAAATATCTGGATCAGTCAGGATCGACTGATACCAATCGGCCCCGAGCCATATTGTCGGCGCGTTCGCACGATTGGCGCGATAATTGGTGAACGATAGATAGATCGTCCACACAAGTGGGAAGATATTGATCGCCAGCAGCAGCACGATCGTGGGCGTTATAAAAAGCCAGGCGAGCGCCTGGTCCGAAAGGCCGCGGATGCGACGTATGGTGCCTGGCCGGATCGGGACGGCCTGGTAGGTGATCTGCGATGAGGTACTCAAATCGTTCATGGCTATGGTCAATCCTGGCGTCGCGCCCGTGACTATGCGACGCCCGCGGGTTGTTGCCGAAGAGAGCCTGGAGCGCGCTTACGCACGCCCCAGGCCTTTGCCTTAGAACTTCTTGCCTTCTTCTTTGAAGATCGCCTTCCAGTCCTTTACCAGACCGTCGAGCGCTTCCTGCGCGGTACCCTTGTCCGCTACCACGAAGTCATGCACGCGCTTCTGTTCGGCTTGCAGGAGTTGCGCATAGGAGGGCTCGGCCCAGAAGTCGACCACCATTCCCATCGACTTCAGAAACTCTCCGGCAAACGGCGCGCTGTTCGGGAAGCCCGGATCATTCAACACGGACTTGGCGCAGGAATAACCGCCCAGCGCCCACCACTTCTTCTGCACATCTCCACCGGAGAACCATTTGATATATTGCAGTGCCTCGCCCTGGTTCTTGGAGTAGGAAACGACCGAAATCCCCTGCCCTCCGAGCTGCGTCGCTTGCGTCGCGGGGCCGGCCGGGTTGCCGAAGAAGCCGATCTTGTCCCCACCGACGTTTGGATCCTTATAGAGGCCCGGGAAGAAGGCAAAGAAGTTCATCTGGAGTGCGACCTGGCCCGACTTGAACGCATCGAGGCCTTCAGACATGTAGGAGTTGGAGGCGCCGGGCGGCGTGCAGCACTTGTAGAGCTCTTTGTAGGCCTCGAGCCCCTTCACGGCGCCGGGCGAATTGACGAACCCGTCCATTGAATACGGCTTCTTCGGATCCTGATATTGGAAGCCGTAATCATAGAGATAGTTCGAAACGCCCATGGTGATCCCTTCCGAGCCACGCTCGGTATAGATCGAAGCGCCATAGACCTTCTTGCCGTCAATCTCGCGGCCCTGGAAGAATTTTGCGATGTCGCGCAGTTCATCAAGCGTCTTCGGCACGGCCAGATCGCGGCCGTATTTGGCCTTGAAATCCGCCTGGATCTCCGGCCGCGCAAACCAGTCCTTGCGATAGGTCCAGCCCACCGCGTCGCCCATGGCAGGCAGCGCCCAGTAGTTCGGGCTGTTCTTCGGCCACTCGGAATAGCCGACCACCGTTGCCGGCATGTAGTCGTCCATGCTGATTCCTTCTTTCTTGAAGAAATCGTTGAGCTTGACGTACTGACCGTTCTCGGCAGCGCCCCCGATCCATTGCGAATCCCCGATGATGAGATCGCACAACGAGCCATGCGAATTGAGCTCGTTCAGGAAGCGGTCGGCATAGTTGGTCCACGGCACGAATTCGAACTTCATGCCGACGCCGGTCTTGGCGGTGAAGTCCTTCGACAATTCGACCAGGGCGTTGGCGGGGTCCCACGCGGCCCAGCACAGCGTGATGGTCTTGGCCTGCGCGTGCGCAGGCGTGGTCCCCGCTCCGACACCGAGCGCGGATGCAAGAACTCCGCAAGCAGTAAGAAGCGCCTTTACTGTCTGTTTCATAACGCTTTCCCTCCCAGTGGGGCCGGCCATCGACATGGCGCGACTCTCCAACCCGCTCGAATGCTTCGAGCAGAGCGATACAGTCCTTCACGGGCTGAACGACTAAACGGACGTTTCCTCGCGCCTGCCTGGATTCTTAGGGATTCAGCCAGGCTCGATTTGTTTAGTGAACCACGAGATACTAAACATTGCAAGCGGCTGTTCTGGGATGGAGTTCAAGCACTCATATGCGCGGCCCCACACGGCCGCGCTCGACATGATCGATCGATCGCTCAGCTGCAATGACGGCTGTTGTTTCGGACAAGTAGAGAAGATTTGCGCCACGGATAACGCGACGCACCTCGTCGGATAGAGGCGCGGGTACGTCCTACTAGAGCTGCACTCCGCGCGTAAGCGCCCCGTCAACGACAAGATTTGTGCCCGTGATGAAGCTCGCTGCGCGGCTGGCCAGAAACACCACGGCGTTGGCCATCTCCTGTGGAGTTCCCATCCGACCGGTGGGATTGAGCGCAAGTGCCGACTTGTAAAGCTCAGGATTGTTGTCCTTGATCATGTTCCAGACTCCGCCTTCGAAATAGGTATTGCCCGGCGAGACCGTGTTGGCACGTATGCCTTTGCCGGCAAGCTGATTGGCGAGACCCTGGGTATAGTGGATAATAGCCGCCTTGAAGGTGCCGTAGGGACCCGCCGCGAAATCGACCTCGCGCCCCGAGACGCTGGAGATGGCAACGATCGCACCGGCGGCGCTCTTCTCCAGATAGGGCATGGCCGCGTTCACCAGCCGGACGGTGCCCATCATGTCGGTCGAAAATTCCTTCTCCCAACTTTCGTCATCTTGCCCGATCGCAAGCGCACTGACATTGGCGACGACGACATCGATGCCGCCGAGCTTGGCCGCCATATCGCCAACCCACGCCTTCAGCGCAGCCGCGTCTGAGACATCGACCGCACCGCCATAAGCTTCGACGCCCTTGGCCTTGAGCGCGGCGACTGTGCTCTCAACCTCTGCCTGATTGCGGGAACACACGCCAACGTCGGCTCCTTCGGCCGCAAATGTCTCTGCGATCGCACGGCCGATCCCCTTGGTGCTTCCGGTAACGAGAACTTTGGCGCTCTTGAGTCCCAGATCCATGGTCGGATTCCTTTCTTGGTTCAGTAGTTGCTTACGGCGCTCCTGATCAGCCCACGATAGCTGTGCGGCATGCGCATCGACACCAGATCTTTCCGCCGCACCACGTTGGTCGGATAGACGCTGTCGAGATTGCCGGTGTCGATCAGCGCCGTAGCAAGGCCCGGGCCGTTGGAAGCCATCGCCTCCCTTCGCGGGAATTCGAATGTGTCCGGGCCGAACACGCCGCTCAGGCCGAGATAGCCTCGCTCGGGATCGACGACGTTGGCGAAGGCGAGGAACAAATTGTTTTCTCCGGCGCGCACGCGGAAATGATGCCAATGATACGAATCCGGGCCGGTCGGAATTGGCTTTGGCTGCGCCACATCCGTGCCAGCATGTGACGAACTGAAGCGGCCCCTGATCGCTGCGGGACACGCGATGAGATCGCAGCCGCGCAATGCCAGCACCCGGCCAGCTTCCGGGAACGAGGCGTCGTGGCCGATCAAAAGGCCGATGCGCCCGAGCGGTGTGTCCACGACGGTCCAACTATCGCCGGCCGTCGCCCAACCCTGCTCGTCGGCCGCAAGATGCGTCTTACGATAGACCGAGATGTTCCCGTCGGGAGCGGCCAAGCAGGCGCTGTTGTAGAGTGTATCGTCGGCGCGCTCGGCCAAGCCACAGACGAGATAAACGCCGAGCTCCTCTGCGAGTTTCCCAAGGTGGTCGGTCACTGGCCCCGGGATCGGCTGCGCCGATTTCTCGTGATCACCGAACCCCGTCGCCGCAAGCTCCGGGAAGACGACGAGCTCCGCGCCTCCGGCCCTGGCCTCACGCGCGAGTGCAGCGATCTCCCCGAGATTCTGGTCGACGTCATCGACAGGCGCAAATTGCGCAACACTGACCCGCGAGGTTTTTCCGGTCGGCCAGGGCTCATGCCCGTAGAGGCCAAAGAAGGCGCGCGGGTTCCAGCTGAATGTGTCGGAGAGCAGCTCCGGATAGAGCTCCGGCCGGCGTTGTGCAAAGACGGGTTCTCCGAGCACGCGCCGCGCCCGCGCGGCATCGAGATCGACCTCCGACAGCAGGATCCCATCGCCTTTGTCGAGGACCGCGATCACCCGCCCGTCCGGCGCGATCACGCAGCTTCCGCCGCTGAATTGCACCGTGCGTTCGAGTCCCCATCGATTGCTTTCGATGACGTAGCAACCGTTTTCAAAAGCACGGCTGATCCAGTAAGGCGCCGGCGTGCGCTCGGCCAGCCAGTTCGAGATGTGGCAGATGACGTCCGCGCCGCCGAGCGCCATCAGCCGCGCGGTTTCGACGAAGTGGATATCCATGCAGATCAGCAGCGCAATGCGCCCGATCGGCGTTTCGAACACTTGGTTGTGCAGATCGCCCGGCGCCGCCCATTTCGGCTCGGAGATGTAGGGATGCGTCTTGCGATGGCGGCCGACCACGCCGTCGGGCCCGATCAGCACGGCCGTGTTGAAGTAGATATCGTCCTCATCGACCTCAGGCATCCCGACAACGATGTAGCAATCGTGCTTACGCGCCAGCTCCGCAAAGCGGTTCGTCGTCGGACCCGCCACCTTCTCGACAAAGGGTGCAACCTCGGCACGATCGAACCAGCAATAGCCCGTGGTCCCCATTTCCGGCGTGACGATGAGCTTCGCGCCGGCCACCGCCGCCTGCTCGCAGAGCTCGAGCAGGCGCACGATGTTGCGCTCCTTCTCGAACATCGTCGGCTCGAACTGAACGGCGGCGACCTTGTGGATGCTCGACATGACCTGACCGGCCCTCAAACGAGAAAAGACTTCTTGATAGAGGCGCCGAGCGTATATTTCGGATCGACCATGTTGCCGAGACGGACGCGTCCGGCCTGGGTCAGGAGCATGTAAGCGTCGATCTCGTCGAAGCCGTAGTCGGCGGCCATCCAGCGGCAAAGCTCGCGATAGGCGATGCGGGCCGCGTCCTCCATCGGCCGGGCCGATCCGATGGTCATGATGAAATCCTTGGTCTCAAGCCGCGGCCACGGAATGGTCCAGCCCTTGATCAGATCGATCTGAACCGTGGTCACGGTCGGATGCTCGATGGCGACGCCGCAGAGCTCGCCATCGCCCTGCGCGGCATGGCAGTCGCCGAGATAAAGCAGCCCACCCTTGGTGTTGACCGGCAGGTAAATCACGGCGCCGACGCCGACATCGGGAAGGTCCATGTTGCCGCCGTAATAGTCCGGAACCAGCGAGGATATCGCCTCGATCTCCGGCGACGTGCCGATGGTACCGATGAACGGCTCATAGGGCAGCGTGATCTTGTCGTTCCATTTGGTTCCGGTCTTGGGATCGATCACGAGCTTCTTCACCCGCTCCGGCAGCGCCGGGTTCAGCAACGCGGTTTGCCCGGTCGAGACCAAGCCGCCGAAGTCCGGCATGACCACGGTGGTGCCGCACGGCTGCGGTCCGCGCGGCACGATGCGTTCGATATAAACGGCGAGCACGTCGCCCTTCTCTGCGCCGTTGACGTGGATCGGGCCGTTCTGCGGATTGAGAAACGGGAAGTTGAGAATCTTGGACGGGCTATCGGTCTCGTGCTTGATCGCGCCCTCGAACGCATCATGCGTCTCGGCGGAGACGACGGCGCCGGGATCGACCGTCAGCACCGGCTTCACATAGGGGCCGTAGACATAGTGGTACTTGCCTTGCTCGGCTTCGGTGATCGTGTATTCCTTGCCGCGCTCGCCCTTGGCGACGCCTTTGCGTGCCATGATGGAATCGTTTTGCCAGGCCATTACTGTTTCTCCTTGGTTGGGCGTCGTTTTCTAGACTGCCAGATGGCGGCGCATCTCCGCTTCGTCGTCGAGCGCTGAGCGGTCGAGACTTGCGACGATGCGGCCCTTGTCCATGACGTAGCAGCGCTGCGCCATGGCGCGGATCATGTCGAGGTTCTGCTCGACCAGGATGATGGTCACACCGGTCCTGCGGTTGAGCTCGACCATGTTGCGCGCGATATCCTGGACGATATTGGGTTGGATGCCTTCGGACGGCTCGTCCAGCAGGATGAGGCTCGGATCCGCAATCAGGACCCGCCCGATCGCCAGCTGCTGCTGCTGGCCGCCGGACATGGTGCCGGCACGCTGGGTCCAGCGTTCTGCGAGAATCGGAAACGCCTCGACGATCTTGCGCCGGCCCGCCTCGGGGATGCCGCCCCCCTTGATCGCTGCGCCGACCGCGACGTTCTCGCCGACGGTCAAGCGCGGAAACACGTCGCGCCCCTGCGGCACATAGCCCATACCGAGGCGAGCCCGCTTGTGCGCCGGGAGAGATTCCACCGCCTCGCCGCGATAGACGATCGAGCCGCTCATCGCAGGCACCAGCCCGATCAGGCTCTTCATCAGCGTGGACTTGCCGACACCGTTGCGGCCGATGACGGCGACGATCTCGCCTTCCCGCACTTCGATCTCGAGGCCTTGCAGCACAGGCTTGCCGCCATAGCCGGCGCGTAGAGCCAGCGTCGAGAGGATCACTTCCTTGCGCGGCATATCAAGCATGGGCCTGCCCCAGATAGATCGCCGCGACACGCTCGTCGGCCACGATCTGGTCGATCGTGCCCTGTGCAAAGACCTGGCCGAGATGCAACACGGTCACGCGCTGGGCGACCTGGCGCACGAAGGCCATGTCGTGCTCGATCGCAAGCACGGTCATGCCGTCGGCATTGAGCCGCTGCACCATCGCGCCGGTCATGTGGGTTTCCTCCGGCGACATGCCGGCGGTCGGCTCGTCAAGCAGCAGAAGGCGCGGCTTCAGGCTGATTGCCATGCCGATCTCCAGCCACTGCTTCTGGCCGTGGCTGAGATTGCCGGCGGTCTGCGCCTGCTCACTCTCAAGTCCCAGGAACACGAGGAGCCGCTCAATCTCTTCTCCGAGCCGGGCGCCACGATGCTGGCTCTGCAAGGCAATTTCGAGATTCTGGCGGACAGACAGTCCCTTGAAGACACCCGGCACCTGGAACTTGACCGAAAGGCCGCGGCGAATTCGCGCAAACGACTTCAGCGCGGTAATATTGTCCCCAGCGAACAGGATGTCGCCGCTACCAGGATGATGCTCGCCGAGGATCAGACGGAACAGCGTGCTCTTGCCGGCACCGTTCGGACCGATCAGGCAATGGATCTCGCCAACCTCCAGCGTGAGGTCGACGGCGTTGGTGACGTGCAGGCCGCCAAAATGCTTGTTCAGCTTGCGAAGCTCGAGCAACGACATCAGCTGACCCTTTGGGTGAGGCGCGCGGCGAGCCGTCCGAGCCAGTTCATTGCGCCGAGGACGAGACCGTTCGGGGCGATGAGGACGGTCAGCACCAGCAGCACGCCCATGAAGATGAGCGCGTACTGGCTGCCGTAGATCGTGAGTGCCTGGAACGCGGCAAGTACCACCAGCGTACCGACCACGGTCGATGTCAGGTCGCTGCGGCCGCCGACGGCGACCCAGATCAGCGGCAGCGCCGCCGCCGTCATGCCCATGCTCGACGGCGTGATGTATTGGCCCCACGCCGTGTAGAGCACGCCCGATATCCCCGCGAGCGCGGCGCCGATGACGAAGGTGATGAGCTGGTACTTGCGCACGTCGTAGCCCAGCATCTCCGCACGCTCCGGGTTCTCGCGGATCGCGACGATGACGTTTCCGAAGGACGAGTTCATCAGGATGCGCAAGGCCAGATAGACGAAGACCAAAAGGCCAAACACGAAATAGTAGAGCCCGACATCGGCGAACAGCACGATCGGTTCGCCCGGCCACGGAATCGTCAAAGGCGGCATCGCGCTCATGCCGTTGAAGCCGTTGAGCCGCGCGCTGCCGATGTGCCACTCCGGCCCTGCGGTCTGGGCCATGAAGCGCTCCAGCATCAGGGTCACGGCGAGCGTGACGATGCCAAGGAATACGCCGGCGATGCGGCCGAAGAACATGAAATAGCCGAGCAGGACCGCGAACAGCGCGGCGATCGCGACCGCAATCACCAGCGCCACCAATGTGAAGCCGTAGGCCGAGCCGAAATTGAGGGTAAGGACGCCGTAGCCATAGCCCGCGATCCCGAAGAACGCGGTCTGGCCGAAAGAGAGCGATCCGCCATAGCCCCAGATCAGGCAGAGGCTGAGCGCGATGAACACCCAGACGAAGAAGTAGACGGTGTTGCCGACCGTGTAGCCGTCGCTGAACAGCGGATAGGCCAGCGCGATCATCATCACGACGGCAAACAGGCTCCAGAAGGCCGGACCGCGGCCGACGGTCTGCGGGCCCTCGAGACGGCGAAAGAAGGAAACGAAACCGCTCACAGCGCCATCACTCCGTCAGGTGCGTTCGCGCAGCACGAAGCCGGAGATGCCCTTCGGCAGCACCCGGACCACGATGATGACGGCCACCAAAAGACCGATCTGGCCGAACAACTGACCCTGCCAGGACGTCATTCCGGACTTCACGATCGCGAGCAGGCCACCCGCAGGCGCCGTGCCGAGGAAAACGTCGGCGCCGCCGATCACCACGGTGACGAAGGCCTCCATGATGAAGGTCGCACCCATGGTCGGAACCAGCGTCATGGTCGGCGCGTAGAGACCGCCGGCAAGGCCGGCGAGCCCCGCCCCGCAGGCAAAGGTGAGGCTGTAGATCAGCCGCGTGTCGACGCCGAGCGCCGCCGCCATATGCGGTACCTGAATGGTGGCGCGCGCCAGCACCCCAAAGCGCGTCCAGTTGAACAGAGCATAGAGACCTGCCAGCACGCCGAGCGCGGCACAGAACAGCACGATGCGGTAGATCGAATAGGAATAGTCACCGACCTGGAAACTGCCGAACGGGGTGCCGACGCCCGCCATGGTGGAGCCCACCATGATCAGCGTGCCTTGCGTCGCGATCAGGCTGAGCCCCCAGGTCGCGACGATAGTGTCGAGCGGTCGGTCGTAAAGATGGCGGATGACCGTAAGCTCGACCAGGACGCCCACCAGTGCGGACACAATCGTGCCCGCCAGTATCCCGAGCGGCAACGGCAGGCCGGCATGCACCGTCGCAGCCGTCACATAGGCGCCGCACATGATGAACTCGCCATGGGCGAGATTGATCACGCCCATCATGCCAAAGATCACCGCGAGCCCGCAGGCCGACAGCACCAGGAACGCGAAGGCGTCGCCGAATTGATAGAGCGCCGAGAATACGAGGGTCGCGATGTCCATGAACCAGCCAGATCGATGAGAGGGGGCGACGCCTCCGTCGCGGGTAGCCGTAGTCGCCCCGGCGTGCAGGGAACGCCGGGGCGACCGACCGCCGGGTCAGGGTTTCGGCGGCGGATTCGACGGCGTGTACTGGGCCATCGGATCTTTCTTGGTGAGGTCGCAGCCGGCTTCACCGAGCCAATAGGGCTTGATGTCCTCCCAGGTCTTCGGGAAGGAAATCGAATGATCGGCGCCGACTTTGGCTAGATAAATCGTGTGCGACATGTGCTGGCTCTTCGGGTCGATACAGACCTTACCCTCAGGCGCATCCATGCAGACATCGCCGATCGCGATCACCTTGCGGATGTCCTCGCGTTTGGTCGACTTCGCCCGCTCCACCATCTGCTTGTAGAGATAGACGGCGAGATAGGAGTTTTCCGCCTCTTGGTTCACATACGGCTCGCTCGGGAACTTCGCCTTGAACTTGGCGTAGAACTCCTTGCTCTTCGGCGAGTCGATCTCCTCGATGTAGTTGGTGGTGACGTACATATCTTTCAGGCTCGGCGGCTTGAAGCGCTTGTGCTCGTAGCCCTGGCCGACGTTGACGGAGGACGCCATAGGCAGGTTGACGTTGGCGGAAGCGGCCTGCTCGTAATAGGAGGCCTGCGCGGTGCCAACCAGCAGCGTGACGACGAAGTCGGGCTTGGCCTTCTGGATGTTCTGAATGCTCTGGGAGAACTGCGACACGCCGAGGGGAATGAACTCCTCGCCGGCCATCTTGCCGCCGTTCTCCTTGACGATCTTGCGCACCCACTCCGCCGAGATCTGGCCGAAATTGTAGTCGGCCGCGAGCGTGTAGACGTTCTTGCCGTACTTCTCCATCATGTAGGGAATGAGCGTGGAGAACTGCTGCTCCGGCACCGCGCCGGTGACGATCATGTGGCCGTCGCAGACGCCACCTTCATACTGGTTGTTGTAGAAGGCGAAGCCGTTGAACTGGTCGACGATCGGGCGATAGGCCTCGCGCGAGGCCGACGAGAAGCCCGCGAAGACGACGTCGACCTTGTCGCGCTGGAGCACACGGCGCATGAACTCCTGGTAGCGCGTGTTGTCGGACTGTGTATCGTAGGGAACGAGCTCGATCGGCCGGCCCATGATACCGCCGGCCTTGTTGATCTCGTCGGCGGCGAGCTGGATGGCGTGGACCTTGCCGATGGTGGCGGCCGCGAAGTCGCCGGACTGATCCTCCAGCACGCCGAGCTTGATCGGATTTTCCGCCGCGAGTGCCGAGGGTGATCCGAGGTGTGATCCGAGGACAAGCGTCCCCGTGAGGGCTGCGGCACGCAGCCCCCGCAATACAGACTTGCTCATTTTGCTTCTCCTAGATGGCTGGCTTGTCGCCGCCTTGCAGCATGATGCCGGTCGTGCGGCCGGTCGTATCGGGCGGCTTCGCCCGCTTACTCAGAAACTCCTCGCAATAGAGTTCCATGTTCTGCCGCGCGCGCATGCTTTCGCGACGGAGCCGGGAATAGGCACCCTCCTCGTCGAGGCCGTCCTGCTGCATCAGCAGGATGACGGCCCGGATCACCGCGCGGCGGCCGCGGCGGCGTTCCTCGAGGCCCTGCAAGCGCTCATACATCTCGGCGCGCAGCAGGAACTGGTTGATGCCCATGAAGAGCGACGTATAGACCGCGCCGCCATGCACCGGCTTGCGCAGGAACGAGGTGGCGCCGAGATTGACGAGCGCCTTGAGCCGGCTTGGCGCCTCGACGCCGACGAGGCCGATCACCGGCACCGGCGGCAACCGCGAGGCCGGATTGACTTCGATCGCGACCGCGCCTTCGAGATCGCCGTCGACGAACAGAATGTCGCGATCGGCCTGGAGGCCTGCGACGTCGATCTGCGCGCGGCCGTCGATAATTTCCGGATATTCGGTGGAGACGCCGAGCTTGGCGAGCGTCGTTTCGAGCGCGCTCTCCCATCCTCCTCGCCGGGTGACGACGATGGCGCGGCCGCCCTTGAAGTTCTGTAGCAGTCGGGAGCTCATGATTGCACCACCTTCAACAGCGGAGAGCGCATCGCGCTGGCAAAGCGCGGCGACGACTGAATGAGGTAAGGATCGGGCGCGATCGGTTCGCGGGATTCCAGTAGCACCTCGAACTGCCCGTTGGCCGCCGAGCGGCCGATCCGCGGCGTGAGCCAAGCGTGAAAGGTCTGCCGGTCGATGCGGACCTCTCCTTGCGGGGCGCGCAACCGCTGATCGGCCACGGCGGCGCGCACCGTGCGGGCGTCGTCGGTGCCGGCCTGTGACAATGCCGCTGCGAGCAGCTTGACGGCGATGTAGGAGGATTCAGCATCTGCCGACGAGACCGGTCCGTCCGGAAAGGATGCCGTATAGGCGCGAATGAACGCGGCATTTTCCGGCGAGTTCAGCGAAGAGAAATAGACGCTTGAGGACAGATGTCCGTCGACAGCGTCCAGCCCGATCTCGGGCAATTCCGGTTCCGACAGCGTGCAGCTCGCGACCGGAATTTCGGATGCCTGATCGATACCGCGGGCGCGGCAAGCGGCCCGGAACGCGCGGAAGAAAGCATAGGCACTGGTGCCGATCAGATTGTTGAAGACGAAGTCGGGACGCTGGTCGATGATGGCCGCGATCACCTGGTCGACCTCGGTATCACCGACCGGGAGGTAGCGCTCGGCGAGCACGGCGCCGCCGCGAGCGATCAATGCCTCGCGAAAGATGCGGTTGTTTTCCCAGGCCCAGATGTAGTTGGAGCCGACACAGAACGCGCGCGAGCCGACGCGGGACGCAAGATAATCGACCAACGGCAGCACGTGCTGGTTTGGTGCTGCGCCGGTGTAGATGACGTTATCGGAGCTCTCGAAGCCCTCGTAGTGAGACGGATACCACAACAATCCATCGAACTTCTCGAAGCACGGGATCACCTCCTTGCGGCTCGACGAGGTGTAGCAGCCGACCACGTGCCGGATTCCTGATCCCAGGAGTTCGAGACTAAGCGAACGATAGCGCGCAAGGTCGCCGGACGGGTCGACCACGACTGGCTCCAGCGCAACGTCGGTACCACTCGCATTGACCTCCTGGAACGCCAGCAACGCGCCGTTGAGGATCGAGCGCGCGACGACGCTGTAGGAGCCCGTCGTCGAGAACATCACGCCAATTCGATACCGCTTCTGCGTCATCACCCGATCCAAAACAAAAAAGCGCCCGTCGGCTGTGAAGCCGAGGGCGCCCTCGCCGCCAACCGAACACGCGATGAAAGCGTGGTGTTGGAAATGGTTGAACTCATCGCGTCGATGGGCCGTGTTGCCCTACGCTTGCACGATACGGTCGTTGAGATCAAATACGATGTCAAGCGCGTTGTTGCAGCGAAGCCTGCCGCAAAACATGCCGATCTGTAGCAAAACTGTGCAGGAGGCTGGTGATTGTCGGACGGAATGATTGACGACGGGCGGCGCTGATCGAACGCAAATAGACAACAGCGCCAAACAAGCTCGCCGACGGCAATGCGGTCGCCTACCATCTCGCGTAACCTATTCACATCGCCGACCCAATGAAAGCGCCGCGGACAGAGATCATGAACAGCCGAGAGACGATCAGCTTCGAACTATCGCAGCCTGCGCTACAGGCGCGCCGTAACGCCAAGTGGAACCAATACGACGCCGACGTCCTGCCTGCCTTCGTCGCGGACATGGATTTTGCCGTCGCCGCTCCGATACAGGCAGCAATCGAGCGCATCGTCCGGGATGGCGACTACGGCTATCCGCTACGCGACGGCCAAAAGCCGGACCGGCTCGTCGCCTCAGCCTTCGCCAACCGAATGAAGTCCCGCTACGGCTGGGAGCTCTCGCCCGATCTCGTGCTGCCGCTGGCGGATCTGGTGCAGGGCACCTACGCACCGATCCTGGCGTTCTCAGACCCCGGCGATGGCGTCGTCCTCCAGGTCCCGAACTATCCGCCGTTTCGCGACGCCATCAGCACGACGGAGCGCCGGCTCCTGACGCTGCCGATGCGCGACGACGGGACCCGCTACGTCTTCGACATGGACGAACTGAAGGCGCTGGTTGACCAACGAACCCGCATTTTCGTGCTGTGCAATCCGCAGAATCCGACGGGGCGGGTGTTTTCCCGCGATGAGCTGCTGTCATTGGCCACGTTCGCCATCGACCATGATCTGATCGTTATTTCCGACGAGATCCATTCCGATCTCGTCTATCCGGGATATCAGCACATTCCGTTTGCCTCGCTTGGACCTGAGATCGCCGCGCGCACCGTGACTCTCAATTCGGCGACCAAGAGCTTCAACATTCCCGGCCTGCGCTGCGCGGTCATCGCTTTCGGCAGCGAGGACCTGCGCAAGCGGTTTCACAGCCGTATCCCGCTCCGCTTGACAGGTCAGGCCAATGTCATCGGCGCCGACGCAACTATGGCTGCCTGGACCGAGGGGCAGCCCTGGCTGGATGCCGTGATGGATCACCTTCACAAGGCTCGGAACAGAGTTGTGGATGTGCTCGCGGCCGAGGTGCCTGAGATCCGCTTCCATGCCCCGGAAGCGACTTACCTGACCTGGCTCGACTGCCGCGAACTCCGTCTGTCAGCGGCGGCGCATCAATTCTTCCTGAACAACGCCCGTATCGGATTCAGCGCCGGCGAAACTTTTGACCCCGGTAGTCCGCAATTTGTCAGGCTCAATTTCGCAACATCGATGCCGATCCTCGACGAAATTCTGGATCGGATCATAGTGGCCGCGCGGCGAAACGATCGGTGATGCACACTGAACTGGCCCGCCGGGTCGTTCGAGGCGGTGTCGCGCGCTGACTATGTCACTGCGGCATCCAACTCCGACGGCGTCGCACCGGCTTCGATATCCTGGAGCAGTTGCAGCAATCTGGCGCCTCCCTCCAACAGATCGGCCTGGATCGACTGCTTCACGGCCTCGGGATTTCTCGCGGTCAAACCGTCAAGCACGTTGAGGTGCTGATGCCGTCCCGGATAGGTCGGGGTCGCATGCGGATACAGCATGTTGAGCAGAGGGCCGTTGCGAAGCCAGATCGTCTCGATCATCTCGAGCAGCTCGGGTGCGTCGGCCGCCTTGTAGAGCGTGTGGTGGAATTGCCAGTTCACCTGGACGGCTTCGCGCCAGCGCCTGCCGCGTTCTGCCGCGACCAGCGCCTGATGATACTTCTTGAGATTGGCGATATCAGCCTTGGAGATCCGGGTGGTTGCGCGTTCGGCAGCCAGTCCTTCGAGCAAAATCCGGATACCGCGTAGTTCCTCGTACTGCGCTGCGCTCAGGCGGGCGACCTCGATCGAGCGGCTTGCCTGCATGTCAAGCACCCGCGCGCGCACCAACTGCATCAGCGCTTCGCGGATCGGCGTTTCCGAGACGCCCATCGCTTCGGCGAGCTCGCGGATCTTGAAGCGATGGCCGGGGCGGAATCGCCCCTCCATCAAGGCAAGCCGCAACTCCCCAAACACGCGGGCCGTCAGGTTGTCGCGGCCGACCAGACCGACAGCATCGTTGGACATCGAGTGGGCCTGCTTTCCAGTCGAGAGGCGACCGATCTCTATGCGTGGCCCGCACGTCTGCCTGCGGTCTTTGCAAGATCAAAAGGCGAGAAAGGGTCTTCGCAGCTATGATATATCATATATTGTGTTGGCGTCGCAACGGCGCGGCCGTCCGGCACGAGGGACTTGCCATGGCACCTGATGACACCGCATCCGGGCTCCTGTCGCAGGACGAGGCGTTGCGGGCGCGAGCGCTGAAGGTCATTCCCGGCGGCATGTGGGGCCACATGAACGTCGCTCGGCTGCCTCCCGGCTATCCGCAGTTTTTTCGCAGCGCCAGCGGCTGCCGCCTCCGGGATGTGGCGGGCACGGAATATGTCGACCTGATGTGCGGCTACGGACCGATCGTGCTCGGTTACAGTGATCCGGATGTGGAGGCCGCAGCCGCGGCGCAGCGCAGCCGCGGCGATCTGATGACCGGGCCAGCCGAATGCCAGATCGAACTCGCGGAGCTCGTTGTCGAGACCATTCCGCACGCCGACTGGGTGCTGTTCGCCAAGAACGGCACCGATGCGACGACGGCCTGCGTGACCATTGCGCGTGCGGCCATGCAGCGGCGCAAGGTGCTGGTGGCGAAGGGCTCCTATCATGGCGCTGCGCCGTGGTGCACGCCTTCGCTGGCCGGCGTCACCGCGGAAGATCGAGCCCACATCCTTCACTTTGACTATAACGACATTGCGAGCCTGGAGCGCGCCGCCGACGAGGCCGGCCGCGACCTCGCGGCAGTGCTGGTGACGGCGTTCAAGCATGATGTGAGACGCCATCAGGAGGCGCCGACGCTTGCCTTCGCGCAAGCGGTGCGGCGGATCTGCGACGCGGCCGGTGCGGCGCTCATTCTCGACGACGTCAGGGCGGGCTTTCGCCTCCACATCGGCGGCAGCTGGGAGCCTTACGGCGTCCGGCCCGATTTGAGCGCCTGGAGCAAGGCGATCGCCAACGGTCATCCGCTTGCAGCGGTGACCGGCGCCGATCGCTTTCGCGACGCCGCGCAACAGGTCTATGTCACCGGATCCTTCTGGTGCTCGGCTGTGCCGATGGCGGCAGCGATTGCCACCATCAAGAAGCTGCGCGCGACAGGCGCGGTCGCGACGATGGAAGCCATGGGCCGCCGGCTACGCGACGGGCTCGAGGCGCAGGCACGGGTGCACGATGTGCGATTGCGGCAGACCGGACCAGTCCAGATGCCGATGATCATGTTCGAGGACGATCCGGATTTCGTGCTCGGCCATCGTTTCGTGCAGGAGGCGCTGCGGCGTGGCGTCTACATGCATCCCTGGCACAACATGTTTCTGTCCGCGGCGCATCAGGCCGACGACATCGATCGAGTCCTCGAGGCGACCGACGGAGCCCTCAAGCAGGTCGCCGCTTCGCTCGACCGACGCCAGTCCGCGACAACGGTCCGGTGAATGCAGCGGGAGCATTCGTGCGGGTAAATGACGACTGATACGCGAGCTCAATAGGAAGGCAGTTGTAATGACAAGCTTTTCGGCCATGTTTCGTATGATCACCGCGTTGGGCCGATCGATTGCCCTGCTGGGCGCGCTTGCGACCCCTCTCCATGCCGCCGAACCCAACCGCGGCGGCAGCCTCGTCTATGCCTATCTCTCGGGCCCGGGCACGCTCGATCCTCATGTCGCCTCGAGCCTCGTCGAACTCGAAGTCATTCACCATCTGTTCGAGCCGCTGGTTGCGATCGACAATACCTATAACGCCAAACCTGTTCTCGCTTCGAGAATCGAGACCAGTGCCGATGCCACAGTGTTCACCTTCACACTGCGCAAGGGCGTGAAATTCCATAATGGCAAGGAGATGACGTCGGCCGATGTGCTGGCGTCGTTCGAGCGCTATCGCAAGGTCAGTCCCAACGCCTCCGTGCTCGCCGATGTCGACGGCTTCGAGGCACCCGATCCTTATGGCTTCGTGATCCGTTTGAAGAAGCCGAACGCCGTGTTCGTCGACGTGCTGAAGTCGCCGGTCTATCCGTTCGAGATCTTGCCGGCCGAGCAGAAGGACAAGGCGGCGCGCGAGATCGACATCATCGGAACCGGTCCGTTCATGCTTGGCGAGTGGGTGAAGGACAGCCATCTCGTCATCAAGCGCTTCGACGGGTATGTGCCCGACGAGAGCGCGCCCGGGCCGGATGGTCTGGCCGGGCGCCGCACCGCCTATCTCGACCAGGTTCGCTATAATTTTGTGCCCGAGGCGAACGCCCGCGTCGCCGCCTTGCAGACCGGCAACGCCGACGTCATCGGCGACGTCCCCCGCGACCTCGCCAAGCGCTTCGATGGCCAGGCCAATATCACGACGCAGCAGATCTTTCCCTATTGCATGCAGGTGTTCGTGGTGAACACGCAGGCGGCGCCAACCACCAATCCGCTGGTACGCCAGGCGATCGAGGCGGTGGTCAACGTCGATGACATCACCGGCGCCATGGGACAGATCTCGCGGCCGGGCCATTCATTGGTCTACGCGTCGAGCCCCTACTATCAGGGCGATGCGATGAAGCCCTATTACGACCAGCGTAACCCGGCAAAAGCCAAAGCGTTGCTGAAGCAGGCCGGATACAACGGCGAGAAGATCGTGCTCCAGACGAACTCCAACTATCCGAACTTCCGCGACGCCATCCTGGTCTTGTCCGAGCAGATGAAAGACGCCGGCTTCAACGTCGCGGTCGACATCGTCGACTGGACCACCAACGCGAGCAACATGCAGCGCGGCACCGGGGTCTGGAATGTGTCCACCACCGGCTATTGCTCGAATCCGCTGCTCGGTCCGCAACAATGGAAAGTGATGTTCTACACCTTTCCGCACGTCAAGGACGACCATGTTCTCGACGCTGCCTATGACGCGTTCTACGCCTCGCTCGACCCGCAAAAGCGCATCTCTGCCTGGGCCGATATCGAGAAGCGCGTGCTGGAGCAAGCCTACATGATCAAGATCGCCGACATGGGCACGATGCGAAGCTACAACGCCGCCAAGGTCGTGAACTTCATGCCCTATTATATCGTTCATTTCTGGGACGTCTGGCTGAAGTAGCGTCGTCGGCAAAACGGCTGGCTGGGCAGGAGCAAAAAGCGTCGTATCGGGTATCTCATGTTTCGCACGATCAGCGTCCGTCTCATGCAATCCATACCAGTCCTGCTGCTGGTTGCAGTGCTGTCTTTCATCCTGATGCACCTGCTGCCGGGAGATCCCGCGGTCGTGATCGCCGGAGCCGATGCCGCGCCTGCGGCGGTCGAACGGATTCGTCGTGAACTCGGCCTCGACCAGTCGATCTGGCGGCAACTGCTGTCCTGGTTCCTCAATCTGGCACAGGGCAAGTTCGGCAGTTCGCTGATGCTGAACCAGACCGTGCTCTCCGCGGTCGGGGAGCGCTTGCCGGTGACGTTGTCGCTCGCCGCCCTGTCGCTCGCCATCACCTTGCCGATCGGGATCGCACTCGGCATCCTGGCCGCCTACTTCCGGAGCAGCTGGATCGACGCGGGTGTCATGGCGATCGCGCTGATCGGGGTCTCGGCCCCGAGTTTCTGGATCGCAATCGTGTCGGTCATCTTGTTCAGCGTGAAGCTCGGATGGGCACCGTCCGCCGGCTATGCGCCGTTGCTGACGGCGGGCCCCGGCGCCTGGTTTGCCTCGCTGATCCAGCCCGCCATGGTGCTCAGCCTGTTTCAGATCGGCTTCCTGGCACGCATGACACGCTCGGCGATGCTCGATGTGCTCGAGCAGGATTTCATCCGGACGGCTCGCGCCAAGGGGGTCAGCGAGTGGCGAACCGTCGGCAAGCACGGCTTCCGCAATGCTCTGGTTGCCGTCGTGACGGTCAGCGGCATCATCCTAAGTCTCCTGATCGGCGGTTCAGTCGTCATGGAACAGGTGTTTGCGTTGCCGGGCATCGGCCGGCTCGTGGTGCAGGGGATCATGGCCCGCGACTACCCGCTGATTCAGGGCACCATGCTGTTGTTCGGCTTCGCCTTCGTGCTGATCAACGTTGCCGTGGATATTGTCTACACTCTTGTCGACCCGCGGGTGCGCTATGACTGACGCCGTGCTCGCCGCACCGTCGACGCAAATACTGGCGGAACGCCGGCGATTTCGAATCCTGCGCAAGCTCGCTGCTCACCGGTCGTTCAAGATCGGACTGGTGGTCGTGACCGTCCTGGTGCTGTGCGCGATCATCGGGCCGCTGCTGACCGGCACCGACCCGACGGCAATGAGCATTCGCTACCGGTTCAAGCCGCCGTCGGCGCGCTTCCCGTTCGGCAGCGATCAATATGGGCGGGACATCCTCACGCGTGTGCTCTATGGCGGCCGGTTGTCTCTGTCGATCGGGTTTTCGGTGGCCCTGCTCTCGGGCGTGTTCGGCGCCATGATCGGTGTCATGGCGGGATATTTTCGCGCGCTCGATCCGTACGTCATGCGGTTGATGGACGCGCTGATGGCGTTCCCGGCGATCCTGCTTGCCATTGGTGTCGGCGCGGCACTCGGCGCGCAGGCCAGCAGCATCGTGGTGGCGCTGGCAGTCGCCTATGTGCCGCGGACAGCGCGCATCGTCCGTGCCTCGGTGCTGGTCATTCGCGAGATGGAATATCTGCAGGCCGCGCGGGTGAGCGGTGCCGGCGACGCGCACATCATCGTCAAGCACGTGCTGCCCAATTGCCTCGGACCGCTGATCGTCCAGCTGACCTTCATCTTTGCCTATGCCATCGTTGCGGAAGCGACGCTCAGCTTTCTCGGCATCGGCCCGCCGCCGCCGGCCCCGAGCTGGGGCAACATCATCGCGGAAGGGCGCGACTACTCGGTCGAGGCATGGTGGGTGATGCTGTTTCCCGGTCTCGCGGTCAGCCTCGCTGCGCTCGGCATGAATCTGCTCGGCGACGGGCTGCGCGACGTGCTCGATCCGCGCTTGAAGATCGAGACCTGAATGGCGCATCAAACCCTCCTGAGTGTCGAGAACCTCACGGTCCAGTTCCGCGGCGACGCCGGCTGGGTGAATGCCGTCGAAGGCGTGGACTTTGCCGTTCGCGCCGGCGAATGCCTCGGCATCGTCGGTGAGTCCGGCAGCGGCAAGAGCGTCAGCGCCCTTTCGATCCTCAAGCTGCATGGCCGTGCCAACACACGTTACGCATCGGGAACGATCCGCTACGGCGGACATGACCTGCTGACCGTTTCGCAACGCAGGCTGCGCCAGGTTCGCGGCGGGGAGATCGCCATGATCTTCCAGGATCCGATGTCCTCGCTCAATCCGGTCCTGAGCATCGCCGACCAGATCATGGAGCCGCTGCGCCAGCATCAGGGGCTCTCGGCGCGGGCTGCCCGTCGTCAGGCCGTCGAGCTGCTGGAGATGGTGCGGATTTCCGACGCGTCGCGCCGCATCGATGATTACCCCCATCGGCTTTCCGGCGGCATGCGCCAGCGCGTCATGATCGCCATCGCGGTGGCGTGCCGTCCCAAACTCCTGATCGCAGACGAGCCGACCACCGCCCTCGACGTCACCATCCAATCCCAGATCCTCGAATTGCTGCGCGAGTTGCAGCGTGAAATGGGCATGTCGGTGATTCTGATCACCCATGACCTCGGCGTGGTCGCGGAGTTCGCGCAGCGTGTCGTTGTCATGTATGCCGGGCGAGTTGTTGAATCCGCTGCCGTCCCTGACCTGTTCGAACGGCCGGTGCATCCTTACACCGAAGGCCTCATCCGCGCCGTGCCCGATCCCGACGCGGACGTACGCCGGCTCGCCACGATTCCCGGAAACATTCCCGATCCGTCGACGTTGATCGCGGGATGCCGGTTCAACCCGCGCTGCAGCGAGGCGATCAAGTCCTGCCTGACGGAGCCGCCGGCGCTGGTCGATGCCGGCGCCGGCCATTTCGCGCGTTGTCCGCCGCGCATCGCCGCGGGAAGGCACGCATGAGTGGAGCACCCATCGTCGCCGTGCGCGAGTTGGTGAAGACCTTTGCGGCGCGGGGTGCGTCGTTGCGCGCCGTCGATGGTGTCAATTTCGATGTCGGGCAAGGCGAGACACTGGGCCTCGTCGGGGAGTCAGGCTCGGGGAAATCCACCACGGGACGCATCCTGGTCGGGCTCGAAGCCGCGACCACCGGATCGATCAAGCTGTTCGGCCAGGAGATTTCTTCAGCGACCGGCAAGGCCGCGCTCAGGACAGTGCGCCGACGGCTGCAATTCGTGTTTCAAGACCCGCAGAATTCTCTCAATCCCCGCATGCGCGCGCAGGACGCGATCGCGGAGCCGCTCGACGTCGCGGGCGGTCTGTCGCGCGCCGCTCGCAATGATCGCGTCCGCGAACTGCTGGAGATGGTCGGTTTGCCGCGGTCGTGTGGCGACCGTTTCCCCCATGAGTTTTCCGGCGGCCAACGCCAACGCATCGGTATCGCGCGCGCGTTGGCGCTGAAGCCGGAATTCATCGTCTGCGACGAACCGGTATCGTCGCTCGACGTGTCGATGCAAGCGCAAATCGTCAACCTGCTGCTCGACCTCCAGGAGCGACTCGGCCTCAGCTATCTCTTCATCGCCCATGATCTCGCGGTGGTCCGCAGCATTTCAGCGCGGGTGGCGGTAATGTATGCCGGCAGCATCGTCGAGATCGCGCCCAAGCACGAATTGTACACCGCTCCCCAGCATCCCTACACGCAAGCGCTGCTTGCGGCTATCCCTCGCATCAAGTCGAACAAGGCCCGCACGACGGTCGTTACCGGCGAGCTACCGAGCCAGATCGACACGGTGCCAGGCTGCACGTTTCATCCACGTTGTCCGTTCGCGTTCGAACGCTGTCGAGCCGAGAGGCCGAAGCTGCGCGAAATCGCTTCGGGCCATCTCGCCGCCTGCCACCTTGACAAAGTCCCCGCCTGACGGCCGCCGCCGCCGCTTTGCCGAATGATGGAGTTCTGAGATGTCTGATCGCGATCTTCTCTTTATGCCCGCCACGACCGCCGCAAGCCTGATCCGTAAACGCGCGCTGTCTCCGGTGGAGTATGTCGACGCCGTGCTGGGCGCGATCGAGCGGACACAGCCGACGCTCAATGCCTACGCGACGGTGACCGCCGACGCGGCGCGGGCGCAGGCGCGGGTCGCGGAGCAGGCCGTCATGGCTGGCGAGCAACTCGGGCCGCTGCACGGCATCCCCGTCAGCATCAAGGATCTCTTTGCCACCAAGGGCGTGCGCACTGCACACGGATCGGCGATCCTCGCTGACAATATTCCCGCGCAGGACGATATCCTGGTGACGCGGCTGAAGAATGCGGGCGCGATCATGGTAGGTAAATCCACCACACCCGAATTCGGTCACAAGGGCCACACCGACGGACCCAGCTTCGGGATCACGCGCAATCCCTGGAATCCCGAACGCACCGCAGGCGGATCGAGCGGTGGCGCGGCCGTCGCGGTGGCGGCCGGACTTGGGCCGCTGGGTCTCGGCACGGACGGCGCGGGATCGATCCGCATTCCCGCAGGAGCCTGCGGCGTGGTTGGACTGAAGCCGACCACAGGCGCAGTACCCTATGAGCAGACCTCGGATTCGTTCTTCAACTATGCCGCGGCCGGTCCATTGACGCGCACCGTAGCCGATACGGCATTGATGATGGACAGCCTTGTAGGTCCGTCGACGCTCGATCCCTGGTCGCTCGGTGCGCCCGGTAACGGGGCGCTGATGCCGAGCCTGATCTCGGAGGATTTGTCCGGATTGCGGATCGGATATTTGTCCGCCATGAGCGACTGCAGCGCGGACGTTGCGGCAAACACCAAGGCGTCGCTCGCAGCCCTCGCAGCGCTCGGCGCCGAGGTAGAAGAGGCAGGCGCTGGAATGGACTGGATCGCGGGTCCTGCCCGGCTCATGTACCTCGCCAATCTGAACGTCTATTTCGGCCACCATCTGGAAAAATGGCGCGACCGGATGGACCCGGTCCTGGTGGAATGGATCGCAGCAGGCAGCCGCGCTACTTTGGTCGATTTTCGCAAGGCCCAGGTTGCCCGTTCGCGGCTCTATCGCGCCGTGCAGAAGCTCTTTGAAGACTACGACTTCCTCGTCACCCCTACCTTGCCCACGACTGCGATTACGACCGAGGCCGGCAAGACCGTCGACGCATTGTTCAATCGCGGCTGGAACGCTTTCGTCTATCCGTTCAACCAGAGCGGAAATCCGGCGCTGTCGGTGCCAAACGGATTCGGCGCCGATGGATTGCCGACCGGCCTGCAGATCGTCGGCCGCTGGTGGAAAGATAACGATGTTCTGCGCCTCGGTGCCATTCTTGAGCGAATTCGCCCCTGGGCCGATCGTCGACCGCCCGCGGCATGATCGATCGGGCGACGAAGCCCTTACCTGCAAGCCTGACAAGACTGGGAGAAGAGCGTGACAAACGCTGCCAATGACAGACCTTCATGCCTGCCTCAGACCAAAGGCACCGTCGTGCTGCGTGGTCTTGAGGACAAGGTCGACGTCCATCGCGACGCCTGGGGCATCCCTCACGTCCGCGCACGCGGAACGGCGGACGCCTTTTTTGCGCAAGGCTATGTCCATGCCCAGGACCGGCTCTGGCAGATGGACGCCGCGCGCCGGCGCATGCTGGGCCGCTGGGCGGAATGGGACGGCAGCGCGGGTGTCGCGGCGGATACGCTGGCGCGGCAGCTGGATGTCGCGGGCGCGTCGCAGCGCGACTTCGCCGGTTTGTCGAGTGAAGCGCGCGCGATGCTCGAAGCCTATGCTAGCGGCGTCAACGCCTTCCTGGCGCAGGGCGCGCCGTTGCCGTTCGAGTACGGCCTGGTCGGAGGCGACGTCGAACGCTGGGAGCCGTGGCACTGCATCCTCGTGATGCGGCAGCGCGGCTATCTGATGGGCTCGGTCTGGTTCAAACTGTGGCGCGCGGCGGCCATGCGCAGAATCGGTCCGGATCACGTCGCCAAGCTGCGTTACGACGATGGCGGCCAGGATTTTCTCGCCACGCCGCCGGGTGCGGAAGGCAAGCGATGGACCGCCGCGCTGCAGGATCTGGCGCCAGCGATCGAAGCACTGGCAACGCTCGCAGGGCCGGAGGCCACCGATGGTGGCAGCAACAATTGGGCGATCGGACCGTCGCGGACCGCGACCGGCCGGCCATTGCTGGCCGGCGACCCACACCGCGCCTTCGAGATGCCGAGCCTATATTCGCAGTTCCACCTCGCCTGCGACGCGTTCGATGCCATCGGGCTTTCGGTGCCGGGCGTGCCTGCATTCCCGCACTTTGCCCACAACGGCCATGTCGCCTTTTGTGTGACTCACGCCTTTGTCGATATCCACGATTTGTATGTCGAGAAATTCAAGCCCGGCGACGCGTCCCGCTACCTGTTCCGGAATGAATGGCGCACCAGCGATATCCGTCATGAACGCATCGCGGTTCGCGGTGGACCTGCCGTCGATGTCGAGGTGATCGCGACCCACCATGGGCCGGTGATCGCGGGCGACCCTCATCAGGGAGCGGCATTGACGCTGCGGTCGGTGCAGTTCGCGGAACTCGATCGGTCGTTCGATTGCCTGCTGCCGATGCTGCGAGCTGGAAGCGTCGACGCGCTCTATGAGGCAACGCGAGGCTGGGGCCTGATCGATCACAATCTGGTCGCGGCCGATACCACCGGGCGAATCGGAAATCTCGTGCGCGCCATCGTTCCGCGGCGTCCGCGACTGAATGGTTGGCTGCCGGTGCCGGGCTGGACAGGAGAGTATGAATGGCAGGGTGTCATTCCCTGGGAGGATATGCCGCGCGCCTTTGATCCGCCGGAAGGCTTTCTGGTCACCGCCAACAACCGTGTCGTCACCGACGAGAATCCGGACTATCTGTGCACCGACTGTCATCCTCCGTACCGGGCCAGACGGATCGCCGATCGGCTGGCCGAACTTTCGGCTGCGACCGTCAGCGACATGGGCAGCATCCATGCCGACACGCACAGCTTCACGGCGAGTGAATTCATCGCCCGCCTGAACCGGCTCCCGGCGATCGAAGGACCAGCTGCCGCGTTGCGCGACCTCATCGCCGGTTGGGACGCGTGCATGGCTGCCAATTCAAAGGCGGCTGCAACCTATGCTCGGACGCGACGCGAGCTTGCGCGTATCGTTCTCGAGCGGTCCGGTCTCAGCGCGGTGTCGCGAGATCCCGTCGCCCAGGTTGCCCCCGGCGTGGCGCCGCTCAATCAGATCTGGTGGGCACTCCCGTCATTGCTGCGCAACGACGATACCGCGTTCCTCGGAGGTTGGGATTGGGATCGCGCGCTGACAGCAGCGCTCAAGCGAGCAGCGGAAACTGACAAGGACAAGACATGGAACGACAAGACTTGGTCGGAGCTGCATCACGTCCGCATGTCGCATCCGTTGTCGGCGGCCTTCCCGCAGGCGGTGTCGCAGCTCGAACCGCCGGGGCTTCCGGTTGGCGGCGACAACGATACCATTATGGCCAATGGATGCTATTGGGCTACGTCAAGCCTGAACGCGGCCTATGGCGCGGTTGCGCGCTATGTCTTCGACGTGGGCAACTGGGACAACAGCGCCTGGGTCGTGTTTCATGGCGCGTCGGGGCACCCCACGAGCCCACATTTTGCCGATCAGCATGCGCAATGGGCCTCCGTCAAAATGGTTCCGATGTTGTACGACTGGAGCAAAATTGCGAAGGCCAGCGACCATCTCGTGCTCGAGCCGTCCACCTAGGTCCCTCAAGGTACTCCCTGTCCGTCCATCACGCAGCTTACGCCGGCAAGGTGTCATTCTTTCAAACCGCTCGCGGCCACGCCACGCACGAAATTTCGACGCATCAGCGAAAAGAACAGCGCGCTCGGAACCAGAGCCAGGGCGGCGGCCGCGCTGAGATGACCGATATCGACGGTGAAACCGGTTTGAAACAAGGCTAGCCCAACCTCAAGCGTATAGGTGTCCTTGTGGGTCATGACGACGAGAGGCCACGCGAACGCGGTCCAGGCCTGAAAGAACGCCAGCACGGCGAGAGCTCCCAACGGGCCGCGCATCAGCGGCAGCACGATCCGCAGGAAGATCCAGCCCTCCCCCGCGCCATCCACCCGCGCAGCCTCCAGGAGCTCGTCAGGGATCGACGTCATCACGTATTGCCGCACCAGGAAGATGCCGAAGCTCATGATGAGATAGCCGACCAGAAGCCCGGGCCAGGTGTTCAACAGTCCGGCGGACTGAACGTTGAGGTAGAGCGGGATCATGTAGACTTCGAAGGGAACGACGGCCGTCGCGATGATGATGCCGAAGATGACCGGGATCCCCGGCAGATCGAACTTGCCGAGCACATAACCGGCGATCGCCGACGTGCTGACGATGCTCGCGGTCGAGAGCGTCGCAAAGACGAGCGAGTTGCCGATCCAGCGAAACAGCGGCGTTTCGCGCACGACGCTGACGATGTTTTCCAGCGTCGGCTGGTGTGGGATGATAGTGGGCGGCCAGGCCAGCAGCTCCGGCGGCGTCTTGAACGCGTTGCTGATCAGAAACACCAGCGGCAAAAGCATCATCAGGCTAACCGCGCAAAGAACGGCATCGATCACGAGGCCGACGACACGGTTCTGACCAACCACGGACGGACGATCGGGCTCGCTCATGCGCGGCTCCGATCGCGGAAAAGCCTGAACTGCGCGCCGGTCAGAATGAGGACGATGACGAGGAGCACGACGGCTTCGGCGGCTGCATAGCCGACCCGGTAATTGCGAAAGCTGTTTTCGAGCATGTCGAGGACGAGAACGCGAACGAGGTGTCCTGGCGCACCCTGGACGTCCGATGCCAGCACGAAGGCCTGCGCATAGATATTGTAGGACGAAATCAGCGTAATGACCGACACGTACAACATGACAGGCTTCAGCAGCGGCACGGCAATGTAGCGGAAGGCCTGAAGCGACGAGGCGCCGTCGAGGCGCGCGGCCTCGTAAAGCGCATCCGGAACGTTCTTCAGTCCGACAAGGAAGATGAGGACGGCATAGCCGATCGCCTGCCAGGAGCAGAGAACAATCAGGCACACCAGAGACAGCACGGGGTCAAACAACCACGACTGGGCCGGAATTCCGACCAGTCCGATCAGGGCGTTGAGCGGTCCGAGCCGGGCGTCGAAAATCCATTTCCAGGCCATTGCAGCCGGAACCAACGAGACGACGTGCGGCAAGAAAACCGATGCTTCGTAGACGCCGCTGCGCCGCAGCCCCTGCCGACTATTGATCAGGGCGGCGAGCGCGAGCGCGACCGGAATGGTGATCGCCACGACGCTGAAGGCGATGATGGTGGTGTTGAATATCGCCTCGAGAAACAGCGGGTCGCTCGCCAGCTCGACGAAGTTGGCGAACCCGACGAATGGCTTGCGCCGCGAGATGATATTCCATTGGAACAGGCTGAGCCGCAGCGTCTCGATGATTGGATAGACGCGAATACAGCCATAGAGCCCGAGGACCGGAAGCAACGCCAGAACTGGAAACAGCCATTTCGGCGTGGTGCGCATGGGTCCTCCGGCAAGCGCCGGTCAGCGGCCGACGCCTGGATTGGGCGGGTCGCCCCTGTCGGTGAAGGTCTAGGGTTTGGCCAGCAGGTCTTCCCGGGCGAGGATCTTGTCGCTTTCCTCGGCCGCAGATTTCAGGAAAGCATCGATCGCGGCGTCGTTCCCTGCCAGCGACTTGTCGGTGAATGCCTTCTCCAGTCGCGCCGCAAGCCGGGTGAGGATTTCGCTGGCAGGACTGATCGCCGGAACCGTGAAGAAGACGTGGTCAGCCGGGACGTTGACGAAAGCGTCGAGCTGCGGGATTTTCTTGAGAACGGCGGAGTAGTCGAGGCCCTTGCGGTTGGGGACCCAGGCCGTGTTCTCAAGCAGCCAGAGCAGATTTTCCGGCTCATTTGCCTTTTGCACGAAGTCCCAGGCGATCTGGCTCTTCGGTCCCTTGTTCGGCACGTAGAGATCGACCGGGACCATCAGCGTGCCCTTGGGCAATGGGGCTGTGGCGTATTTGAGGTTGGGCGCCTTCTTGGCGACGTCGCCAATCACCCAGGATTCCCGAATGAACATTGCCGTCTGGCCGAGCTCGAAGGCTTCCGCATCGGCCTTCATCTCGGGGGTCACCGTCCGGTAGACCACGACGTTGTCGAGATATTGCTTCAGCGCGGTGCGGCCGGCTTCGCTCGCGTAGGCGGCGCGCCATTTTCCGCCCTTCTCCTCAAGCAGCGTGCCCCCGTGATTATAGAGGATAGTCCAGTACTTCTCCGCGATGCCCGAGCCGCCGCCGCTGAGACGCAAGCTCCATCCGCTCACCTGGAGCACGCCGGACGCATCGCGTTGCGCGAGCTTCTGCGCATAGGCCGTGTAGTCGGCCATGGTCTTGGGCGGACCCTCGAGGCCGGCCTTGGCGAGCATGTCGGTGTTGTAGTACAGCGCGCCCTGCCCTTGGAACAACGGCACACCGAAAATCTTGCCGTCGTACATGGCGGTCTTCACACGCGTCATGTCGTAATTGGCTTTGACGAAATCGACGATCGACGCCGGCGGCTCCGGGATGAGGCCAGCCTCGAGATATCGTGCCGCCTCGACCTCCATCTCGATGACGTCACCGGCCGCGCCGGATGGAAGCGACAGCGCAAGCCGCTTCTCGTGCTCACGCAGGGCAATCGCCTCGACGCTGACTTCGAGATCCGGATATTTGCTCTTCAGCTGGTCGCCGACCCGCTTGTAGAACGGGGCGAGGTCGGGCCAGCCGCTCCAAATGGTCAGCTTCTCGGCCGATGCGGGCGAAGCAAATACTGGTGCTGCAACAGCAAGCGCCAGTGACAGCGCGGCTGACATCAGGGAACGGCGACCCGAATTCGCCGGGCGAATGCTGTCCTCGAGACGCGTGATATAGCCGAACCTGCCGACGGGTTTCACCATGAGGGTCATTCTCGCAATACGGAATGGGACAAATCCTGCAAAAAAGCTCGCATGCAACCGGTTGCGTGTCAATTGTGATCCATTGCCGCTTTCCGAGGCCGTTGACTAAATCGTCAGCGGCCTCGCCGCTTCGCCGGCGCCGGGCCGGTAGAGGCGCGAATGACGAGATGAGAATTCAGTTTGTGGCGGATCTCTCCCGACACGCCGCCATTCATCTGGCTGAGCAGGAGACCGACCGCGACATCGCCCGCATCGGCACAGCGCGCCGACACGGTGGTGAGCGGTGGATAGGTGGTTTCGCCGAGGACGTCATCGCAGCCGACGACACTGAATGATTTCGGCACCTCGACGTCGAGCGCCGCGAGCCCTGCCAGCAGGCCTTGAGCGACAAGGTCGTCGAACGCGATCGCCGCGGTGACGCCGCTGGCGGCAATCTGGGTGGCTGCCAGCCGGCCGGTGTCGTAGGACGGTGGGCGCGCGGGAACGGCGATCACCTTGATCCCGCGCTTCTCCGCCTCGCGGCGGACGGCGTTGCGTCGTTGCTGGTTGGACCACGACGTTGTGGGGCCGCTGACATAGGCGATGTACCGGTGCCCCAACTCGTCAAGATGCGCGATCGCAGCTGCGACACCTGGCGCCGTGTCGATCAATACCCGTGTAATGCCCTCGATATCGCGATTGATGAGCACCAACGGCCGACGCGTCGCATGGCGCCTTATGTGCTCTTCATCCAGACGGGATGAGGCGAGGACAAGCCCCTCCACCTGGCCGATGAAGCGGCCGACCAGCAATTCCTCGCGCGCGGGATCTTCGTCCGAATTGCCGAGGAAAACGCACAGCCCCGCCTGGTCGGCGCGCAGTTGCGCAGCCCTGATCAGCGGCGGAAAGAACGGGTTGGCGACATCGGAGACGATGAGCGCGACATTGCCGTGGCGTCCAGTCGAGAGTGCGCGAGCGACCTGGTTCGGCACGTAGCCCAACTTATCGGCGACCTCCTTGACGCGCCGGACAGTCTCTTCGGTCAGCATCTCAGGTCGCGAGAAGGCGCGCGATACGGTCGCGCGCGAAACCCCGGAGGCCTTCGCAACCTGACTGATCGTCGGCACGACCGCTGGACGCCGCTCCCCGCCGCTCTCGGAATCGCGCTTCACCGCAGGCCGCCTCCACTGCATGGCATGCCATTACACATGCCTTGATAGGGCCTAGGGCGCAAGCTTGACATGCAACCGGTTGCATTACATTCTCGTCGCTCGGGGGTAACGAGTGGGCCCGGCAGAACCATGGATGCGCATGACGGCTTCGGCACCTCCCTCAATCCTGACATTTGAAACGCGGGGTGCGATGGGCCGGGCGGCTGCCGCGGATGTCGCTGCCGTGCTGCGCGACCGCCTCGCCCGGCAGAGCACGGTGCGGATGATTTTTGCCGCGGCGCCGAGCCAGGCGGAGATGCTGGACGCCCTTGCATGCGAGCGCGATATCGACTGGCGGCGCGTCACGGCCTTCCACATGGACGAATATCTCGGACTTCCAGCGGATGCACCGGAGCGCTTCGGGGCCTGGCTGACGCGTCATTTGTTCTCGCGTATCGCTTTCGGCGCCGTTCACCTGATCGGGCAAGAACCAGATCCGGACCGCGAAGCGGCGCGCTATGCGGCTCTTCTCAGCGAGGCCCCGATCGACATCATCTGCCTCGGCATCGGCGTCAATGGGCACTTGGCATTCAATGACCCGCCGGTCGCCGACCTGCATGACACGAGGCCGGTCAAAGTTGTCGAACTCGACGCGATCTGCCGGCAGCAACAAGTTGACGATGGCTGTTTCTCGACACTCGGGGACGTCCCGACACACGCGATCACGCTGACGATTCCCCGGCTGCTGGACGCCGGCCAGCTTTTCTGCGTCGTACCCGGCGCGTCCAAGCGAGCCGCCGTCGAGCGATCCCTGTACGGCCCGATCGGGACGGCCTGCCCGGCGAGTGCGCTCCGCACGCATCCGCGATGCACGCTGTATCTCGACCAGGAGTCCACGCCGCCGCAGCTCTCGTTGCAAACACCGGTGCGCATGACCGATCCGGCAACGCGCGTCTCGGGCCGCGACCCGGACACCGGGGAGCTCCGCACGATCGTCATTCAGGGCGGCCGGATCTCGGAGATCATTCCCGGCGGACCTGATGACGGGCTATGGCTGTCACTCGGCCTGTTCGATCTGCAATTGAATGGCTTTGCCGGCCACGATCTCAATGCGCGCCCCGATCCCCAGACGGTCCGCGACCTCGCCACAGCCGTCCACAACAGCGGCGTGTCGCGATTTGCCCCGACGCTCATCACGGCGTCGCACGATGCGATCATCGATGCGTTACAGGCTATAGCGCAGGCGCGCGATAGCGATCCGCTCCTCAAGCACGCGATGCCCTTCGTCCATCTTGAAGGACCGCATATCGCGCCGGAGGACGGTCCCCGCGGTGCGCATCCGGCCGAGCATGTCAGGCCGCCAAGTCTCGATGAGTTCGACGCCTGGCAAGCCGCCAGCGGAAACCTCATCAGCCTCGTGACATTGTCGCCGCACTGGCCGGAAACTGACGCGTATGTGCGCGGCCTTCGGGCTCGCGGAGTTCATGTCGCGCTCGGCCATACCAGCGCGACGCAGGATCAGATCTCTGCGGCCGTCGTGGCCGGAGCGATGCTGTCAACGCACCTTGGCAACGGCATCGCGGCCACGCTGCCGCGACATCCCAACCCGATCTGGACCCAACTGGCAGAAGACAGGTTGTGGGCGAGCTTCATCGCTGATGGCCATCACCTTCCCGCCGAGGCCTTCAAGTCCATGCTGCGTGCAAAGGGACTGGAGCGATCGATCCTGGTTTCAGACGCTGCCGCGCTCGCGGGTTGCGCACCTGGAATCTATGACGCGCCGATCGGCGGCAAGGTCGAGCTGAAAGCGAACGGCCGGCTGGAGGTCGTCGGCACGTCCTTTCTGGCGGGAACTGCCGTCAGCCTCATGTTCGGAATAGCCACGGCCAGACGCATGACCGGATTGACCCTGGCAGAGGCGCTGAGGCTGGCAACGATCAATCCCCGTATACCGTTCAACCTTCCTGCGCTGACGGTCGGGGCGCCCGCCGATCTGCTGCGCTTCCGTCTCGGCGAGGATGAATCTCTCGTGCCCGAGACGGTCTATGTCGCCGGCCGGCCGTACCCGTTCACTCCTTGAGGACTGAGACATGAACCGGCTTCGCATCGGGTTGATCGGTCCAGGGGCAATCGGAGAAACGCACGCGCGGGCGATACGGGCACTCGATGAAACCGTTCTGTCCGCGATCGCCGGCGGCACGCCCGAGCAAATTGCAGCGTGCATGAACGGCGAACCCATTCCGACATTCGCAACCACCGACGCGATGCTGGCAAATGCCGAGATCGACGCGGTCGTGGTCTGCACCCCGAGCGGTGCTCACCATGACGCCGCACTTGCTGCGATCGAGTCCGGACGGCACGTGCTTGTCGAGAAACCGCTCTGCGTCGATCCGGCCGAGGCCGCATCCCTGGTCCGCGCCGCCGAGCGCTCGCAACTGACATGCGGCGTGGTTTCACAACGGCGTCTCGAACCCCAGCATCAGGCGATCAAGAACCTGCTCGACACAGGACGTCTCGGACAGGCGCGCCTGATCGAGGCGGCGATCCATTGGTACCGCTCTGACGCCTACTACGCGGAGAAACCCTGGCGCAGCGAAGCAGGGCACGGCGGGGGCTCGCTGTTCAACCAGGGGGTTCACAATCTCGATCTGATGCTCTGGCTGTTCGGGACCGTTGACAGTGTTCAGGGTAAGACGGCAACGCTCGGACACAACCACGCCGTCGAGGACACGACAGCGGCGCTGCTCTCCTTCGCATCCGGCACGCTCGGCGTGATCGTGACGAGCACGGCGCTGCCGCCGGGGCGACCGGCCATGCTTCGACTGTTCACGGACCGGGGCAGTTGCGAGCTCGCAAACGACAGCATCGTCCGCTGGGATTTTGCTGGCGTTGCGGAGCCGCCATGTGCGGCCGGGGTCGGAAGCGCCGCCAGCGATCCCAAGGCCATCGGGATCGACGGGCATATCGCGCAATGGCGCGACTTCGTCCAGGCTGTCCGGGAGCGACGGGCGCCCGCGAGCTCGTTCAGGGACGGATTCGAAGCTGCGAGACTGGTTGACGCCATCTATCGCTCGGCCGCGGAAGGTCGGGCCGTCAGCCCCAGCGAGATCGCACCGGAGGTCAGTCATGCCGGCGCGTAGTTCCGAGACGATCGACATCGCCATCATTGGTGCAGCTCACCCGCATGTCGAATATGTGCTGTCAGAGATTGCGAACCGAACCGACGTCAGGGTCGTGGCCATCGCCGACCATGACCCGGCGCGGCGCGCCGAGCTCGAACGACGCACGATGGCGCCTGGCTACGCCGACCCGAATACGCTTCTGGATGCGTATCCGATTCAGGCTGCGGCGGTCTTCACCGAGTTCGGTCTTCGCGCTCCGATCGTGGCCGAACTTTTGCGCCGCGGCATATTCGCGATCGCCGACAAGCCCATGGCGGTGACCCTGGCCCAGCTCGCAACAATCGAAGACGCGCTTGCCGGGCGCAATTTGCTGACGCTTCTGCTCGAGAAGCGGTTCTATCCGGTGACGCTCGCGCTCCGCTCAGTGATCGAGAGCGGCGAACTGGGGGACGTCGTATCCATCAGCGCAACCGGGCCACACAAGCTCGTCCCGAGCCGCCGCCCGGCGTGGATGTTCGAGCCCGCGACTTATGGCGGCATCCTCGCTGACCTGACAGTCCACGACATTGATCTCGCGCTTTGGTTGACGGGGTACAGCAGTGGCACGATCAGCGGCTGGATCTCGCCGACCCCGGCGGCCGGCACGACGAACTTTCCCGCGCTGGGGCGTGCCATCCTCGCCTGCGATGGCGGCCCGCAATTCGCGATCGAGGTCGACTGGATCCAGCCCGAAGCGTCGCCACGGCATGGCGACTATGCCATGCGGATGTCCGGGACAAAGGGCCGTGCTGACGTTCTCTTCGCGGAAAACCGACTGCTCGTCGAGACGGCGACGAGACCCCGGCGCGAAGTCGACCTGCCCGTGGGCGCCTCGCCTGCCGGCTTCGTCTTTGATCATCTTGCCCATGGCAAGACCTTGCAAATTCCTGCAAGCGAGGCCCTGCGCGCCACGCGCATCGCAATACTCGCTCAGGAGAGTGCGGCGAATGGTGGGAAACCCATGCGATGGGGCTGAGCTTCCTCGCGATCAGACTGACTGACACTATCGCAGGCAACCTATCGCCTAGCCCCTAGCAAGCGTCGGGCGCCGGGTGCTCAGCCCCGTCGCGGACTCGAAGGCGGCGCCGATGCGGAGCACCATGCTTTCATCGAAGGCGCGGCCGACGATTTGCATCGACAGCGGCAGGCCCGACGCCGAGAAGCCGGTCGGGATCGACATGGCCGGATTGCCGGTGACGTTGAACGGCATGGTCTGGATCGGCCAGTTGGGCGGGCTGTTCGGATCAATATCGGCGAAGGCCGGCGCCGGCATCAGTGCGCTCGCCGTGATCAGCGCATCATAGGTCTTGAGCTGCAGATTGACCGCGCGCGAGAGCTCGCGACGCAACCTCATCGCCTGCTGGATATCGGCCCCGGTTACAAAAGCGCCGAGCGTCATCCGCAGATAGGTCAGCTGGCCAAAATCAAGCGGCCGCCTCTGGAAGTCCTGCTCATGAATCGCGAACGCCTCGGTGTACATGATAATGCGGCCGCAGGCATTGAACAGGTCGTAGTCCGGCAGCGTGATCTCCTCGACCACGGCGCCGAGCTTCGCAAGCCGCTCCGCGGCGCGGTCGATCGCGGCAACCACCTCGGCCGACACATCTTCCGCCTTGGCGAAGAAATGCCTGGGCAGGCCGATCCGCAGCCCGTCCACACCCCGATCGAGCCCATCCAGATAGTTCGGTATGGGAATATCGACGCTGGCCGGATCGAGCGCGTCATAACCGGCGATCGTCTGCAGCGCGATCGCGCTATCCTCGACCGTCCACGACAACGGGCCGCAATGGTCGAGCGTAGTTGACAGCGGAAACACGCCGCGTCGGGAGACCAGGCCGTAGGTCGGCTTCAACCCGACCGTGCCGCAATAGGCGGCGGGGCCTCGGATCGAGCCGCCGGTGTCCGAACCCATCGCCATGCGCACCAGCCCGGCGGCAACCGCAGCCCCCGAACCGGAGGACGAGCCGCCAGGAATGTGCTCACGATTCCAGGGATTGCGCGCCGGCGGAAACGGCAGATCGAAGCTCGGACCGCCGAGCGCGAATTCATGGGTGGCAAGCTTGCCGAGCAGCACCGCACCTTGCGCCTTGAACTTGCTCTCCACCACGGAATCGGCGGCCGGCACATGATCCAGCCGCAGCTTGGAATGGCAGGTCGAACGGATACCGGCGGTGTCGTAGATGTCTTTCAGCGCGTAAGGCACGCCCTGCATCGGCCCGCTGTCGATCCCTTTGGCGAATGCGGCGTCCGCGGCCGCAGCATCGGCACGGGCGCGATCGGCGGTCACGGTGATGAAGCTGTCGAGCGCGGGATCGATCGCGGCAATGCGCGACAACGCGTCCTCGGTGAGCGCCGTCGAGGTGATCGATCCGTCGCGCAGCTTGCGGCCGGCGTCGGCGATGCTGAGTTCGAACAATTTCGTATCACTCATGATCAAAGCCCCCGCGTCACGCTCTGGATCGAGAATGTGCCGGCCGGCTCGTCTGCCGCGGTGCGCGGCTGGCGCATCGTGGCCAGCATGCGGCGCAAATCCTTGAAGCCCGCGAACAGCGCAGCTTTGCGGTCTTCGGGAATGGCAAGGCCAGCGCGTTTGGCGAGAACGTCGAATTCAAGGGCAAGCGCGGCTTCGTCGGGCGTTTCCGGCATGATGATCATCCTTCTTGTCGTTCTTGTCGTTGTAGCGTTTCATTGTTCAGATTGCGGCGATCGCCGGCCGGCGCGCATGCCAGTCGGTATCACGTTGATAGGCGTCGGCCGCCTGCAGCACCGCGGCTTCCGCGAACGGACGCCCACTGATCTGCAAGCCGATCGGCAAGCCGTTCGGATCGAAGCCGCAGGGAATGCTCATCGACGGCAGCCCGAGATAGTTGAACGGCCGCGTGTTGGTGGAGATGCCCAGCGCCACCTGCTCCGTTCCCGGCGGACCGTTGTCGATATCGGTGGCCGCGAGCGTCGGCAGGCAGGTGCGGATGGTGGGCGTGACCAAGAGATCGACCTGGCTGAACACCTCCTTGGCGAACGCCTTCAGGATCGGGCCGCGCCGGCTCAGGGCCTCGACGTAATAGGTGGCGGGGATCGCATAGCCCGGAAACATCCGCCCATTGATATGGGTGGCGAAGTCCTGCGGCCGTTGGCGCATCCACTCGGCGTGGATCGTGGCGCCTTCGACACGCGACACCACTGAGGCATAGGTCGCGACCGCATCCATCAGCGGCAATGTCAGAGGCACGATCGTTGCGCCGCGCCCGGCCAGCACGGAAGCTGCAGCCTCGATCGCCACCCGCACCGGCGCGTCCACCTCGTCGAGGAAGTAGGTCGAGGGCATGCCGATACGGATACCGCGAAGGTCGCCGGTCAGCCCCGCCTCGTAGTCAGGCACGGGCATCTCGGCGCTGGTCGGGTCGCGCGGGTCGTGCCCGGCGATGACACTCATGATCCGGGCACAATCGCGCGCGGTACGGGCGAGCGGACCGACGTTGTCGGCCGAGAAGGACAAAGGCATCACGCCGTAGCGGCTGACGCGGGTCTGCGTCGGCTTGATGCCGCTCACCCCGTTGGCCGCGGCGGGAAGACGGATCGAGCCGCCGGTGTCGGAGCCCAGTGCGGCAAAGGTGAAGCGGGCCGCGACCGCCGCGCCAGATCCACTGGAGGAGCCGCCGGTGATATACGAAAGATTCCAAGGATTGTGGCAGTCGCCATGGTGACGGTTGTGGCCGGTGCCGTTCTGTGCGAACTCCGCCATGTTGAGGCCCGCAAACGCATAAGCGCCGGCAGCGCTGAGCCGCTCGATCACGGTCGCGCTGTAGTCGGGCACGAAATCGCGGCGAATGACCGAGCCGCAACTGGAGAGACGGCCGGCCTGATAGTACATGTCCTTGTGCGCCAGCGGCAGCCCGTGTAACGGCCCGATCGGTCCGCCCGCGGCGCGCTTGGCATCGGCGGCACGGGCAGCAGCGAATGCGGCCTCTTTGTCCACCCAGATCGTGGCGTTGACCGCCTCCTCATGGGAGTCGAGATTGGCGAGGCACGCCTCCAGCAGCGATACCGCACTCACCTCGCCCTTGCGCACCGCATCCGCCGCCTCGACCAGCGACAGGTCGGCAACATCAAGCCTTGCCGCCATCATGCGCGCACCCCGATCGATGCCGCTTCAACCAGCGCTGCCTCGAAGCTCGCGGGCTCATCCTCGAAGCGCATGGTGCCGCGCAGCGCCTCGAAGTCGCGGATCAGCTTCTCCAGGTCGCCGAGCATCCGCAGGGCCACCTCGTTCGGCGGCTGCACGCCATGCCAGGTCGCGATCGAGGCGACCATATCGTTCACGAACTTCGTTTTCTCACTCATGCACTGTCGCCTTTCATACGGGCTCTCTTAGCAAACCTGGCAACACGCCCGCGACGCGCAGGCAGCGAGCCATCCGGCCCGGCGCCGGGTAGACCGGGTCGGGGAAAGCCTGGCGACATGCCTCGGTGGCGAGACCGCAACGCGGCGCGAAGCTGCAACCGCCCGGCAGCCGCCGCAAATCAGGCGGACTCCCCGGGATCGCGGCGATATCCTGATCCGGCGCCTGGTCGTGCACGGTGGAGGCTAACAGACCTGCGGTGTAAGGATGCGCCGGCGCGCGCAAGACGTCTGCGACCGGCCCCTCCTCGATCACCCGCCCGGCATACATCACCGCCACGCGATCCGCGATCTCCGCCGCCACACCCAGATCGTGGGTGACGAAGATGGTGCCCATCCCCAGTTCCTGCTGCAGGCGGCGCAGCAGGATCAGCACCTGGATCTGCACCGTCGCGTCGAGCGCCGTGGTCGGCTCGTCTGCCAGCAAGAGCCGCGGCCCGCAGGACAGCGCGATCGCGATCATCGCGCGCTGCCGCAGCCCTCCCGACAATTCATGCGGATAGGCATCGAACCGGCGCGCGGCAGATGGGATCTTGACCAGATCCAGCAGCTCGATCGCGCGGGCGCGGGCCTCGACCTTGGTGCCGCCCTTGTGTCGACGGATCATCTCCACCAGGTGCTGCCCGATGGTATAGACCGGGTCCAGCGCGGTCATCGGCTCCTGGAACACCATCGCGACCTCCCCGCCGCGAAAGGCCCCTAACGCCTTTCCCTGCAACGCAAGAACATCCTGTCCGCCGAGTTCGACCCGACCTGCCACCTGCGCTTGCTTCGGCAATAGCCGCATCAGTGCGCGCAGCGTGACGGACTTGCCCGAGCCAGACTCGCCCAAAAGACACAGCACTTCGCCTGCGCGCAGGCTGAACGTGGCTCCGTTGACGGCGGTCACCGTCGCCTCGCGGCTCACGAACTTCACGGTCAGATCCCGCACGTCCAGCAGCGGCGCGGCCGCCTCGGTGTGACCGTCCATCAGGCGGACCCCGCCAGGCTGTGACCGGAATCCGGCGTCGTCATATGACACGCCGCGACATGAGAGGAGCGGTCCTCCCAGTGTCCCAGTGTCGGCATCCGCGCTTCGCACACGGACTCCGCATGCGGACATCGGGTGCGGAAACGGCAGCCCGAGGGCGGGTCGATCGGACTCGGCGGGTCGCCCACCAGAGGCGGCGCTTCGATCCGCCGTCCGGCGTCCATCGACAGGCGAGAGCCCAGCAGCGCCCTTGTGTAAGGGTGGCGCGCTCGGGCAAATACCTCGGCCGCCGGACCAAGCTCAACCACCTGTCCCAGATACATCACCAGGACGCGGTCGCTGATATAGCGCACCACGTTGAGGTCGTGGCTGATGAACAGATAGGTGAGGTTCAAAGTGCGCTTGAGCTGTCGCAGCAAATTGAGCACCTGGGCCTCGACCGACTTGTCCAGCGCGGAGACGGCTTCGTCGAGGATCACCATGCGCGGGCCGACCGCGAGCGCGCGGGCGATGTTGACGCGCTGCTTCTGGCCGCCGGACAGCTCGTGCGGGTAGCGCGGGCCGAACAGATCCGGCCGAAGACCCACCTTGACCAGGATCTCGTGGGCGATCCGGCGCGCCTCGGTCTTGCTGCGGCCGTTCACCATCGGGCCGAAGGCGATGGAATCCTGCACCGGCATGCGCGGGTTGAGCGAGGAGTAGCTGTCCTGGAACACCATCTGCACCTGACGGCGCAAATCAGCCACGTTGACGCCGCCGCGTTCGCCCACGGCGTCGCCGTCGAACACCAGTTCGCCGGAGTCCGGCACCACCAGATGCAGCAAGAGCCGCGCCAGCGTTGACTTACCGCAACCGGACTCGCCGACCACGCCAAGGGTTTCACCCTTGAACAGCGTGAACGAGACGCCATCCACGGCGCGCACCACCGCGCCCTTGCCGGCCCCCTTCACCCGGAAATGGCGCTGCAGCTCGCGCGCGATCAGCATCGGCTGCGCGGCGCCGCCGCGGTCGCGCGGATCCACGTAGGGCAGCATCTCGACGGCGGTGCTCATCCGCGCACGTCCATTGCGCCGCGCACGCCGTCGCTGACGAGATTGAAGCAGATCGAGGTGATGAAGATCGCAATGCCCGGCAGCGCGCAGCCCAGCGGGTTGACATAAAGCGACTGGCGCAAGGTCGAGAGCATCAGGCCCCAGTCCGGCTCAGGCGGCTGCACGCCCAGGCCCAGGAAGGACAGGCCCGAAGCGAGCAGGATACTGACGCTGACGAGGCTGGAGGCATAGATGAACACGGGGCCCAGCACGTTGCCCAGCACGTGGTGGCGGATGATTGTCAGCGTGCCGGCACCGCTGGCGCGGGCGGCCTCGATGTAGTCCAGGTTCTTCACCTGCGCGGTCGCTGTCTCCGCGACGCGACACATCGCCGGCGTGAACACCAGGCTCAAGGAAATGATGCCGTTGATCATGCCGCCGCCCATCGCGCCGGAGATCGCGACCGCCAGCAGGATAGACGGAAAGGCATAGAACACGTCCATGGTGCGCATGATGGCGGTATTGGCCACGCGCCCGGCGAAGCCGCCGATCACGCCCAGCATGCCGCCGACCAATGTTGCGATCAAAACCGGCGCCAGGCCCATCACCAGCGAGATACGGCCGCCATAGATCAGCCGGCTCATCATGTCGCGGCCCAACTCATCGGTGCCCCAGGGATGGCCGCGCCAGCCGAACGGCTTGAGCCGGCCGACGATACTCTGCTGGTACGGATCGAACGGCGCAATCAGCGGAGCCGCGATCGCCGCGAGGACGATCGCCAGCACCACAAGGCCGAAAATGATGGTCACCCAGTCATAGCGCAGCCGACGCAGCACCGACTGCCAATAGCCGCGTACCGCAATCGCGTGCGCGCCGTCGATCTCTGAATCCGCCGGGATTGCGCCCTGCGCCACCACCGCTCTCTCGTTCATGCTCGGCGGATCCTCGGGTCCATGACCGCTTGCAATAGGTCCACCACCAGATTGGTGGCGACGAAGATCAGCGAGAGCGCGAGGATCGAGCCCTGCAGCACCGGGATGTCGCGGTTGATGATCGCCTTGAACAGCAGAAAGCCGCTGCCGGGCCAGGTGAACACGGTCTCCACCAGAATGGAGCCGCCCATCAGATAGCCGAATTGCAGCCCCAACACCGCCAGCACCTGTGGCGAGGCATTCTTGAGCACATGCCGGATCACCGCGCCCTCGCCCAGCCCCATGGCGCGCAGCGTCGTAACGAAATCCTGGCTGCGAACCTCCGCCACGGCTGCGCGCGTCGTGCGTGCGATGATGCCGATCGGGATCATCGCCAGCGTGGTCACCGGCAGCACCAGGAATTTCGCGTCGCTCCAGTGCCATAGTGTGAAGGCAGCCGAGCCGGACTGCCCCATTCCGCTCGCGGGCAACACCATCAACTCGACCGCGAAGATGATGACGAGCACCAGCCCCAGCCAGTAGTTCGGCAGGCTGACGCCGATCACCGCCACGCCCGTGACAATGCGGTCCGTGGGCCGCCCGGGGAAGCAGCCGGCCAGCGCTCCCATGCCGTAGCCGACGAGGAACGAGATCGGCGCGGCGAACAGCACCAACATCGCCGTGTTGCTGAGCGCGCCGAACACCTCCAGCGTGACCGCGCGCTGGCTGGCGATCGAGCGACCGAAGTCACCATGCAGAACGTGCCAGAGCCAGATCGCGTATTGCACAGGGATCGGCCGGTCGAAGCCATAGGCGTGCTTGACGATCGCGACGGTCTCGGCCGTCGCGTCCGGCGGCAGCACCGTCTGCAACGGGTCGCCCGGCGCCAGATAGACCAGGGAAAAGCAGACGACGCTGACGCCGAGTGCGATCGGGATCGCGAACAGGATACGGCGGATGACGTAGCCGAGCATTCCCGCTCCTCTACTTTACGGATCGACCGAGATCGGCGTCAGGTCCTGGAACCAGTTCTGCGCCTGCACGAAGCCATGCACCTTCGGCGACAGCGCGCGCGGATTGAGGTCGTGCACGACGAAGATCATCAGCGCTTGTTCGGATTCGTATTCGTGCAGCCTAGTCAGCAGAGCCAGCCGCTTCTCGGGCTCGAACTCTTCGAAGATCTGCTTGACCAGCGCGTCGGCTTCCGGCGTGCCGAAATGGCCCCAATTGCTGCCGGCCGGCGACCAATAGGCCGTGGCAACCGGTTTGATGATCGCGCTCACCGGATCCAGCAGGCCGCGCGAGGCGTTCATCCCGTCGATATTCGGGTATTTCGGAACGCCGGAGCGGCTGACGTCCAGCAGCGCGTTCCAATCCATCACATTGAGCGTGACCTCGAACCCGGAATCTTCCAATTGCTGCTTGACCAGTTCGTTCATTGGCAGCGACTGCATCTGGCCGGAGCCGGAGGTCGAGATCGCCAGCGTCACCTTGCAGGGCAGGCAGTTGGCCTCCTTCAAGAGCGCGCGCGCCTTCGCCTTGTCGAATTTGTAGATCACCGGATTGCCGTAATACGGCAGGGACGGCGGCACCTCGGCATATTCGGGTGTCGCCATGCCGCCGACGAGGTCCACCACGTCGTCGCGGTTGATGGCGTAATTCGCCGCCTGGCGGACGCGAAGATCCGTGAAGGGACCCCGGGTGAAGTTCAAAATGTACGGCCAGTTGTGCGGATAGACGTTGGAGACAATCTGCATATTGGCACGCTTCAACACCGGGATCGCATCCGGCGCCGGCGCTTCGATAAAGTTCACCTGATCGGAGAGCAGCGCCGCGGTGCGGGTCGCAGCCTCCGGCATCGGCAGCAGCACCAGCCGGTCCTGCTTCGGCACGCGCGCCTTGTCCCAGTAATCGTTGTTCGGCACCAGCTCCATGCGTTCATGCGCGGTCATACTGACGAAGCGATATGGGCCGGTGCCGGAGGGCTGATTGGCGTAGGCCGTCCAGTCGTAATTCAGCGCCTGCGCCCGGCAGCGGCTAATCATCAGTACGTATGACATGTCATACGGAAACAGGGATTCGACGAATTTCGTGGTGATAGCGACGCTGTGGTCGTCGATCTTCTCGATGCTCTCGAAGTTGGTCAGGTAGGCGCGGGACAGCGCGAACTGCTGCGTGAAAAACTGCGGCGCCTTTTGGTCACTGATGCGCTGGAAGTTCCAGACGACGTCGTCGGCCGTGAAATCGCAGCCATCATGCCACTTCACGCCCTGTCGCAGGGTGAATATCCAGCGCTTGTGGTTGGCCGGATCGATATGCCACTCGGTTGCAAGGCCAGGCTTGATGTCCGACGCCCTGTCGCTCTTGGACAAGTCCCAGTTGATCAAGGCGTCGTACAGATTCCAGCCGACGAAGCGAAAGCCTTCAAAACCTTGATCTGGATTGCCCGTCGTGACCGGCAAATCGCCCGCGGTCATCGCCACCTTCAAGACGCCGGCCGCTCGGGCCGACGGCGCGGGGGCGACCAGCCCTCCAGCAATGAGGCCGGCCATTACGCCGCACCACGAGAGCACCTTGAGGGCAGAGCACATCATCGTGCCTCCGTTGTCGCGCCTAGCACCGCGAGGAAGAATATCGCGCTGCGACGCAGCATAGTCGGAGGCATATTTCGTTAGCAAGCCGCACTAATTTGCTTTTCTTGATCAATGCTTGTGCACTTGTCGGGCGTTGCGCCATGTGACAGCCCGCTAAAGGCGGGCTGACTCTCTCTACGCACGCAAGAGGCGATTGATCGCTAGCTGACCCTGCTTCCGCTACCCCGTCATGCGTCGATGACGAGATCGGAGAGCGGAACCGCCTGGCATGTCAGGCAATGCCCCTCATCCAGATCCGCGCAATCGATGAGATGGCGGACTTCGCCGCTCTTCATCGGCACAGCGCAGCTTTCGCATTGTCCGACACGGCAGCCGCTCGGAAGCGTAAGCCCGGCGCTTTCGGCCGCCGCGAGAATGCTGGTCAGCGGCGCCTGCGGCGACCATGTCAGCGTTCGGCCAGAGCGGGCGAAATGAATCCGGCGCTGCACGAGGCCCTCGAGCATAGGTGGCGCCGGCGAACGGAAACGTTCCCTGAAGATCTCGAATGTAGGCACGCCACGAGCCTGGAGACCTGCGCTCACCTCTTCCATCATCGCATCGGATGCGCACATGTAGAAGCGCGCACGCTTGTTCAGCAATTCCGGATCGATATCCGACACCGTGAACCTGCCCTGCCGGTCAAACCGGTCACCGCTTCGCGGCCGGCTCAAATATGTGACCAGGGTCAGGTTCGGCAGCCTCTGCCGCAGCGCCTCGAGCCGACGCTGGAATGGCCGGCTCTGGTCATCCCGGCAGCCGTAATGCAGCGTGACGCGCGGCTCGTCGGTAGTTCCCTCCAGCGTTTCGAGATAGGACAGGAATGGCGTGATGCCGATGCCGCCGGCGATCAGAACGACCGGAAATTCGTTGCGTAGCGGCAGCACGAAGCCGCCCTTCGGTGACTGCAATTCGACGACGTCGCCAGGCGAGAGCGCGTGCCTGATCGCCGTCGAGACCTGCCCGCCCTCGATATGCCTGACGCCGATGTCGTAGGCCTCGGGCGACGCGACTGCGGCTCCGGTGAGCGAATAGGAGCGGATCACCTCGCCTATTCGGAGGCTGACATATTGACCCGGCCGGAAAGCCGGAAGCGAGCCGCCGTCGACGGGCCGCAATGTCAGCGCGACCACATCGGAACATTCCTCGCGGCGCTCCGCGACGGCGAATGAGCGCCAGCCTTGCCAGGACGTACTCTCGTCAGGCGCGACATCGCAGGCAAAGGAGCGCAGCGCCAGCGCTCCGCTCAGGGGATCGCGGCCATTTTCCGCGATGATGGCGTTGAAGCTCGCGCCGACCGGCCGTGCCTTGTCCGGCAGATAGCCCGGCAGGCCAAGATCGGGTGCCGCCTGCCACCAGCCATAGTCGCTTGCCACCACGTCCTGCGCGAGCGCATCGTTGAAGACGGCCCGCATCCGGATCGTGCCGATGCGGCTGCGCACGCGCATCCAGTCACCTTCCTGGATTTGCCTGCGACGGGCGAGCTCGGGGTGAATCTCGGCCGTCGGCTCCGCGCGCTTGCGACGCAGCGCGTTGATGCCGCGATGCTGGCTATGGCAGAAATAGCCGCTATTGGCGGAGAACAGCGTCAGCGGAAACGCCTCGTCGCGTTGCTCGGCCGGCTCGATGAAGCGCGGTACCGCGGGATAGCCATGGCGATGCAGCAGTTCCGAATAGAGTTCGGCCTTGCCGGTCTGCGTGGCGAAGCCAGTCGTCTCATATTTGCGATGGACATGCTTGAGCGGCACGCGAATGCCTTCCGGCCTCGCGCGGAGCGCTTCGAGGTCGAGTCCGAGCGGGGCGAGCAGATGCTCAAAGCCCTTCTCGACATCGCCGTCAAAAAACAGCTCGCCCATGCCGAGCCGTTTGGCGAGCTGGAACACGATCCACATATCCGAACGGGCCTCGCCCTGCCGCGGGATCATCTGCGGGCGCAGCTGCACCAATTCCTGCGCCTCAGGCGAAATCTCGAAGCCTAGGCGCAGCGCCTCGTGCTCCCAGGGACTCGACACCGGCAGCACGATGTCGGCCATCTCGGCAGTCGGGTTCAGGAACAGATCGCAATGGACCTGGAAATCGAGTGCTTTCAGCGCTTCCCGTCCGCGCTCGGGCGCCGGATGCGAGACCAGAAGGTTGGAGCCGAACGCGAACAGTGCGCGCACGCGGTAGGGCTTGCCGGTCAGCGCCGCGTCGTAGAAATCGCTGGAGGTGATCCAGCCGTCGGTCGGCGGACCGAGCGGACGCTCCGCAAGCCCGAGCGTGCGCGCTCGCGTCTCCGGCGGTATCATCTCGATCGAATGCAGCGAGGGCGCCGGTAGGCTCGGCATCCTGACATTGCCGCCCGGCGCATCGAAGCAACCGGTCAGCGCATAGAGCGTGGCGACGGCGCGTTCGGTCTGCGAGGCATTGGTGTGCTGTCCGAGCCCGGTCCAGCCGTGATAGCAGACCGACGCCGCCGCCGAGATCGTGGCCGCGAGCTGCTCAACCTGCGCCGCCGGAATCCCGGTGATGCGCTCGACCGTTGCGGCATCGTAAGGCTCGGCCGCCGCGACATAGTGATCGAAACCGGTGCGGCAGGCGATCGGACCGTCGGGACCGATGACTTCGAAGCTTCCTTCGAGCGCAGCCACAGCGAGCCTATCCTCGGCGAGCACCGCGCGGCCCGCGGCCTCGTCCCAGACCAGGAAGCCATCCCCTTGGAGCCCAACATCGCCGGCGCGCAGAAAGCAGCCGTCGCTGTTGCGGACCAGAAAGGCCGCATTGGTCCATTGCCGTACGAACTCCGCGTCGTAGGCGCGGTTGGCGATCAGCCAGCGCGCAAGGCCGAGCGCCAGCGCGGCGTCGGTGCCGGGGCGGATCCGCAGCCACAGATCGGCGTCGCGCGCCGAGCCAGTCCGGCGCGGATCAATCACCGCAAGCTTCGCCCCCCTCGCCCGCGCGGCGCTGATCGCCTCAGCCTGGGCAAGCCAGACATTGGCGGGGTTGTGGCCCCAGAGCAGGATCAGCTCGGAATTGCGATAATCTGCCGTCGGCAACCCGCAGCCAAAAGTGAAAGCGTGGGCATGGTCCTTGTGCCAGTTGCAGATCTCGGTGGAGAAGCAATTGTTCGGACTGCCGAAGCCGCGGATGAAGCGCTGGATCCAGTCCAGGCTGTCTGATGTCGAGGAGGAGGAACCGGAGGTCACTGCGAACGCGACGGATTCCGGCCCTGTCTCCTCGCGGTAGCGCCCGAGCCGTTCCGCGATCTCGCTCAGCGCCTCTTCCCAGGAGATCGGCACGAAACCCGGATCGGTGGCGCCCTTCGGCGCGGTGCGTCGCAACGGCGTCTTCAGGCGACGGGCTGAGTGCGCGATCTCTGGAGCAGCCCTGCCCTTTGGGCACAACGCCTTGCCGGTTGGATGAGCCGGATTCGGCCGCACAGCGACAAGCCTGTCATTCTCGATCACGTTGAGCGTGCCGCAGCGAGAGCGGCACAGCGTGCAGAAGCCAGGCTTTTCCTGCTCGGACATCGTCAGGCCTTGGTTGTCGCGCGCCCTCGCTCGGGAGATCGCACGAGGGAACTCGGATTGGCCAGCAGGCTTGCAGCCGTGAGATCCTCGATCGCCGCACCGACCGACTTGAACAGAGTGATCTCGTTGCGGTCAAGGCGGCCCGGTTTCGTGCCCTTTGTCAGTTCATGGAGATCGCCGCTGATCCTGTCGGCGCTCCAGCTTCCGGCGGCGATGGGTTGCAGCAGGTCTCCCGCCTCGGCGAGTGCTCCGGCGTAGGTATCGACGAAGACGCGGCTACGCAACACGGCGTCATCGTCGCTTTCACGCATCTGCGGCCTGAACGCACCGACGAGGTCGACATGGGTTCCCGGCCGCAGCAGCACCCCTTTGACCAAAGGCTCGGTCGAGGTCGTGGCGCAGCTGACGATGTCAGCCTGCGGCAAGGCCTCGGCAAGATCGGCCGCACCGGTCGCGTTGATGCCCTGCCGGACAAGCGTATCGGCCAGGGCCAGCGCACGCTGAGAATTGCGTCCCCAGACCAGCACCTTCTCGATCGGACGTATGGCGCAATGGGCTGCGACGAGGTGAGGTGCGAGATGGCCGGTTCCGACGACAAGCAGTGTGCGGCTGTCGGCGCGCGACAGATAGTCGGATGCCAGCGCCGAGGCGGCCGCAGTGCGCCGGTTGGTCAGGGCTTCGCCGTCGATCATGGCGCGCGGCTGGCCGGTCTGGCCGTCGAGCAGAAAATAGAGCGACGACACCGCTCCGAGACCGCGTTCGGCATTCTGCGGAAACACAGTGACGAGCTTGACGCCGAGCGCCTCGCCGCGGACCCAGGCCGGCATCGTCAGGAGACTGGCGGGCGCGCCGTCGACGCCGACCTCGTAGGCCTGCCGCAACGGCATCGGCTCGCCATCGCGCCTGAAAGCTTCGCGCAATGCCTCGATCAGCCTGGGAAAGGCAAGCGCGGCATGGACGTCGGCAGCGGAGTAACTGCGCAGCATCGATATCATCCCGTCCTCATCATGAAAGTGCGCTGATGCCGGTGCAAATCCAGATGACCTCGGCATCCTCCTTGCTCAACGACACGATGGCGTGGCCCATCTTGCTGTCGAAATAGGTGCTGTCACCGACCTCGAGCGTGACGGGAGCATAGAATTCGGTGAACACCCGGACGGTCCCGGACATAACACACAAGAACTCCTCGCCCTCGTGACGCACCCAGCCCGGAAAATCGTCCAGGCTGCGCGCCCGGATCCGTGCCTTGAACGGCAGGATGTGTTTTTGCGAAAGGTCGGTCGCCAGCACTTCGTAGTCGTAGGTATCGGTGAGGTGCGGCTTGCCCTCGCCGCTACGGGTGACGCTGCGGCGGCCAAAGGGCGCGCTCTGGCGGCGCTGGTCGAACAGCTCGACAATGTCGAGATCGACCCCGCGCGTGATCTTCTGGAGCACGTCATAGGTCGGCGACATCTGGCCGTTCTCGATCTTCGACAGGGTCGAACGCGCGACCCCCGTTCGTTCGCTCACCTCTTTCAAGGTCCAACCCTTGTCGATCCGCACGCGCTTCAGCCTCTGACCGAGATCGTCGCTTGTCTCGGCCGGCGCGACGTCGGCCGAGAAACGCGCTGGCACGATCTCGGCGGCCGCGGTCTCCCTCAGCGACGGTCGCGTCGCAGTCTTCTTCATCGCGGTTCTCTCCCTTTTTTGCGCATGTGCGGCCCCGGCGGCGCGGCGCTGCCGGGGCTTCGCCTTACTTCTTTACGAGCGGGCATTCGCTCTGGGCAAGAGACTGGAAGGCCTGCTCGCCGGGGACGGTCGCCACGACATTATAGTAGTCCCATGGCTGCTTCGATTCGGAGGGTTTCTTGACCTGGACCAGCAGCATGTCGTGGACCATGCGGCCGTCCTCGCGCACCTTGCCGCCCTTGGCGAAGAAGTCGTCGACAGGCAGCTCGCGCATCTTGGCAGCCACCGCCTTCGCCTCATCGGTCCCGGCAGCCTGGATCGCCTTGAGATAGTGCCGGATCGAGGAGTAGACGCCGGCCTGCGGCGCGGTCGGCATGGCCTTACGCACCTCGAAGAAGCTCTTGGCGAAAGCGCGCGTCTCATCGTTCTGGTCCCAATAAAAGCCCTCGATGAACGAGATCCCCTGCGCGGTCGACAGACCTAGCGCGTGGACGTCGGTGATGAACACCACCGGCGCGGAGACGGCCTGACCACCCGCGATGATGCCGAACTCATTGGCCTGCTTGATCGCGGTCGTCATATCCTTGCCGGCGGTGGCGAGAACGATGACCTTCGCCTTCGATGCCTGCGCCGGCAGGAGGAACGCCGAGAGATCGTTCGCGCCGAAGGGGTGGCGGACGGAGCCCAGCACCTTGCCGCCATTGGCCTTGATCGCCTCGCTCGCGATCTTCTCCAGCGAATGTCCAAAGGCGAAATCGGCGGTGATGATGAAGAAGGTGTCGTTGCCCTTGTCGATCAGGGCCTTCATCGGTCCGACCGCGTTGGAATAGTTGTCGTAGACCCACTGAAAGCCAGTCGGCGAACACTGCTTGCCGGTCAAATCCGTGGTGCCCGGCGACGAGAACAGCGCGACGCGGTTGGTCTCGCGCGTCAACTGCTGCACTGCAAGCGCGATGGCACTGTTGGTGACGTCCGAGATCGCGTCGACCTTCTCGTTCTCGATCCAGCGCCGGGCGATGCCGATGCCGATGTCGGCCTTCTGCTGGTGATCGGCGCCGATGATCTCGATGGGCTTGCCGAGAACCTTGCCGCCAAAGTCCGCTGCCGCCATCTGCGCCGCCAGGAGCGAGCCCGGCCCGTTCAGGTCGGAGTACTGGCCGGACATGTCGGTCAGCACGCCGATCTTGACCACATCGTCGCTGACCTGGGCCGCAGCGTGGCCAGCGACGGCGAACGAGCCGAGGCAGAACGCGGCCGCGATCCCGCGCAGGAGTTTGGAAGGCGTCTGTTGCATGATCTATTCCCTGTTATCAGATCCGCTCTTGCGAGCGGGCTTGGCCCGGTCCTGTCCCGCTTCGCCGGACGGCGAAGCGTGTTTCGAAATGTCTCGGTTCACTCCCGCTGCGCGACCGCCACCTCGCGGAGCGCGGCGGGCGCAGCCGCTGTCCGGCGCAGGCGATGCCAGAGCTCGATCAGTTCGCCGACCATGCCACGCCGGAAGGCGAGCACGCAGATCACGAAGATCAGGCCATGAATGACGGTGACCCATTGCCCGAATGCCGCCAGGTAGTTCTGCATGGCGACGACGATGAAGGCACCGACGAGTGGGCCGTAGAGCGTGCCGACGCCGCCGAGAAACGTCATCAGCAGCACTTCGCCCGACATCGACCAGTGCACGTCGGTGAGGCTGGCGAGCTGGCTGACGATCGCCTTGGTCGAACCCGCAAGCCCCGCCAGTGCGGCCGAGAGCACGAAGGCCACGAGCTTGTAGCGGGCGGTCTCGAAGCCTAGCGACTGGGCGCGAGCGTCGTGATCGCTGATCGCCTTCAGTACGCGCCCGAACGGCGATCCCACCAGCCGCATGATCAGGAAGAAGCCGCCGAGGAATATCACCAGTACGAAGCCGTAGAGATTTGCCGGCTGCGAAAGGTCGATCAGGCCAAACAGCATGCCACGCGGAACGGCCTGCAACCCGTCTTCGCCGCCGGTGAAGCGCGCCTGGAGCGCCACGAAATAGATCATCTGCGCGAAGGCGAGCGTCACCATCGCAAAGTAGATGCCGCTGCGCCGAATGGCGAGCCAGCCGGTGACGAAACCGAGCATCGCCGCCGTTGCAGTCCCGGCCAGGATCGCAAACTCCGGAGGTAGTCCCCATATCTTGGCGGCATGGCCGCAGACATAGCCGGCCGAACCCAGGAACATCGAGTGGCCGAAGGAAACCAGCCGTCCGTATCCGGCGACCAGGTTGAAGGCGCAGGCGAACAGCGCGAAGATCATCGCCTTCATCATGAAGCCGGGGTAGACGACGAGCGGCGCGGCCGCGAGACAACAGGCTAGCGCCAAAAAGATCAGCGTCTGTGTAAGCGTTGACGGCGCAGTCGCCGACAGGCTGGACTGCGGTTGCCCCTGCGCCGCCTCGAGCTTGGAGCCGAACAATCCCGCCGGGCGGATCAGCAGCACCACCGCCATGACCGCGAAGACGACCGTCGTCGAGGCTTCGGGATAGAAGGCTTTGGTCAGGCCCTCGATGACACCGACGAGGAAGCCGGTCACGATCGCGCCCATGATCGACCCCATGCCGCCGATCACCACCACCGCAAAGACAACAATCAATAGATCCGCGCCCATCAGCGGACTGACTTGGTAAACTGGCGCGGCCAGCACGCCCGCCAGCGCGGCGAGCCCGACACCGGCGCCGTAGGTCAGCGTGATCATGCGCGGGACGCGGATGCCGAAGGCCTGAACCAGCATCGGGTTTTCGGTCGCCGCGCGCAGATAGGCGCCAAGCTTGGTACGCTCGATGACGTACCAGGTGCCGAGGCAGATCACGACCGAGGCTGCGATCACCCAGGCCCGGTAATTCGGCAGGAACATGAAGCCGAGATTGCGGCCTCCCGTCAGCGCCTGTGGAATCGAATAGGGCTGGCCGGAAGATCCGAACCAGTTGCTGAATGCGCCCTGCACCATCAGCGCGAGACCGAAGGTGAGCAGCATGCCATAGAGATGATCGAGCTTGTAAAGGCGCCGCAGCAGCAGCACCTCGATCACAATGCTGATCGCACCGACGATGAGCGGTGCCAGGATCAGCGCCCACCAATAGCCGATGCCGAGATAATTCATCAGCAGCCACGCACCCATCGCGCCCATCATGTACTGCGCGCCATGCGCGAAGTTCACGATGTTCATCATGCCGAAGATCACCGCCAGCCCTAGGCTCAGCATGGCGTAGAAGGCGCCGTTGATCAGCCCGAGCAGAAGCTGGCCATAGAGCACTGCGGAAGGGACACCGAAGATCGTGGTCATGATGCCCTTTAAAGTCCGAGATAGCTCTTGAGCGCGCCCGATCTGCCTTCGAACTCAGCGCCCGGAATTTCCTCGACGACGCGGCCGAGCTCCACGACGTAGTGCCGGTCGGCGAGGCCGGCGGCAAAGCCGACATTCTGCTCGACCAGCAGGATGGTGAAGCCGAGCGCCTTCAGTTCGGTGATCGTCCGGCCGATCTGACGGATGATCACGGGAGCGAGCCCCTCGGTCGGCTCGTCGAGCAGCAGGATGCGCGCGCCGGTGTGCAGAATGCGCCCGAGCGCCAGCATCTGCTGCTCACCGCCGGACAGCTTGGTGCCCTGGCTGTCGAGTCGCTCCTTCAGATTTGGAAACAGCGTGAGGATCTGCGCGACCGTCATGCCGCCGGCGGCGACCTTCGGCGGCAGCAGCAGGTTTTCGCGCACACTGAGGCTCGCGAAGATGCCGCGTTCCTCCGGGCAGAAGGCGATGCCCTTGCGCGCGATGTCGTAGGGCGCGGCAGCGATGAGCTCGTCACCGTCGAGCGCGATCGAGCCCGAGCGCTTGTCCAGCAGCCCCATGATTGACTTCAGTGTCGTGGTCTTTCCGGCGCCATTGCGGCCGAGCAGCGTCACCACCTCGCCGATGCGGACGCTGAAATCCATTCCATGCAGGACTTTGGACTCACCGTACCAGGCCTGGAGATTGCCGACCGCGAGACTCTCACTCATGCGTCTGCCCTGTATAGGCAGCCATCACGTCGGCGCGCGAGGACACTTCAGCATAGCTTCCCTGCGCCAGCACTTCGCCGCGCACCATCACGGTGATGCTGTCGGCGAGCTCGGCGACCACATTCATGTTGTGCTCGACCAGCAATACCGTGCGGCCCTTGCCGGCCTCGCGGATCAATTGCGTCACTCGCCCGATATCTTCATGACCGAGCCCCGCCATCGGCTCGTCGAGCAGCAGCACGCTCGGCTCCAGCGCAAGCGTCGTCGCCAGTTCGAGCACACGCTTGCGGCCATAGGAAAGACTGCCCGCCATCGTCCCGGCATATTCAGACAGGCCGAAGCGTTCGAGCGACGCATCGGCGCGCTCCAGCACGCCACGATGACGCGCAATGCGGCCAAGCAGATTCCAGGCGAGGCCGTGCTCGCGCAGCAGCGCGAGCTCGATATTCTCGCGCACGGTCAATCCGGCGAAAACCGCGGAGATCTGGAAGGAGCGCACCACGCTGCGCTTGGCCATCGCCGGCATGCTGAGGCGGGTGACGTCCTCGCCATCGTGCAGGATCGTGCCGGCCGAAGGTGGAAGGAATTTCGTCAGAAGATTGAACAGGGTGGTCTTGCCGGCCCCGTTCGGGCCGATCACGGCGTGCATGCTGTTGCGGGCAAGACGGAAGTTCACGCCGTTAACGGCGAAGAAGCCGCCGAACGCGCGGCTAAGGCCGCGAGTCTCCAGAGCGTAAACGGCGCCGTCCGTCATGCCTCTGCCCTGCTGACGTCTGGATCGCAGATTGACGAAACGGGTTTGGACCAGACCGCAGATCCATCCTTGATCAAAAGTTTCCTATCGTCAACTTATTTCCGATAGGATCATTTTGTCACGCTTCGGAATTCCGGACTACAGCCGCGCCTCGATCAGATGGACAAGCTGCGCCCCGACCTCGTAAAGCGCCGTCCTCGCGCTCCGGAAATTGGGCTTGATCGGCAACGATGCAGGAAGCGGCAGGTCTTTCTCGTCGAGTTGTCCGAGCGCGTAGAGGGCGAGCAAACGCCCGAACGTCGTGCCGGGCGCAATGCCGCGCCCGTTATAGCCGCTGAAGCCGAACACGTTTTCGGCGAGCTTGTGGAAGCGCGGCAGGTGATCGTCGGTCATGCCGATCAAGCCGTACCATTCCGCTTCGAACCTGACGTCGCCGATTTGCGGGAAAAGCTTCTTGAGCGCGCGTTTTGCCCAGGACCGATGAACGGCAACACCGGCTCCTCGGAGCGCGCCGCAGCTTCCGAACACGAGGCGGCCGGCGCGATCGAAGCGAAACGAACTCAGCACCTCATTGGTGTCCCAGGCGCCTTGCCGTTCGGGAAGAATGGATGCGCGAATGTTGTCGGACAGCGGCTGGGTGGCGAAGTTGAAATAGGGTAGATGGATCTGCTCCGTTCTGACTTCGGACCAGGGTCCCGTCGCATAGGCATCGGTCGCCACGATGACGCGATCGGCAATGACGTGACCGCCCGCGGTGTGCAGCTTCCACTTTCCATCAATCCGCTCGGCCGAGGTGACCGCGCTGTGGGTGAATATCTTCGCGCCAGCATTCAAGGCGCTGCGGGCAAGGCCCCGCGCATAGGCCAGCGGCTGGATCGTCCCCGCGCGCCGATCCCACAACGATCCTGCATAGGCCGACGAGCCAATTTTCGCGGCGGTGTCGGCAGCGTTCAGCAACTTAACCGGCGCGCCGCGACAGATCCACTGCGCTGCGCGTTGCTCCAGTTCCCTCAACCCCTTGAGCCCGACGGCGCAATGGAGCGTGCCGGCACGCTCCAACTCGCATTCAATGCGGTGACGCTCGATCAGATCGAACACCAATTTCGGGGCGTCGCCCAACAATTCGAGCAGACGCTCGCCGTAGTCACCACCGAGCACCTCGCCAAGGACGTCCGGCATCACCCACATGCCGGCATTGACCAGACCGACGTTTCGGCCGGCCCCGCCAAAGCCGATCTCCACCGCCTCGAGCAGCGCGACATTGGCGCCCGCCTCAGCGAGATGGAGCGCGGCCGACAGACCGGTATAACCACCGCCAACGATGGCCGTATCGACATTGATCAACCCGTTCAGTCCGGCGGTTTCAGGCGGCGGCGGCGCGGTCAATTCCCAAAGACCGTGGGATCTGGCGTTGTCTAGCATCGGCTCCGACGTCCTCGTTGATATCCGCCCGCAGGGTCGAGTTGTCCGAAGCGCGTTGACTGGTTCATTCCAATTCGGCAAGTGAGGTGCCGACATTGCAGGGGTGCCGAAGACCTGGACTGCGAGGCCGAGCAGCAATCTAGCGTTGCCAGCGGCGGCGGGCCAAGTCATGTTTGGTCAAGACCTCATTCGGCTGGAGAATGATGTGCAAGGCCCTCGCCGCTTCTTACCCTCACTGCCCCTGCTGGCCGCCTTTGAAGCGGCGGCGCGGACCGGGAGCATCACAGCCGCAGCCAGGGAGCTGTCGCTGACGCAAAGCGCGGTGAGCCGCCAGGTCAAGGCGCTGGAGGAGCAGCTCGAGGTCGAGCTGTTTCATCGCGAGCGGCAGACCATCCGCCTGACCGTGGGCGGCGACGCCTATGCCCGCGAGATACGCGATGCGTTGCGCAAAATCAGCACCGCCTCGCTCAATCTGCGTGCCAATCCGTTCGGTGGCACGCTGACCCTCGCAATCCTTCCGACCTTTGGCACGCGATGGCTGGCGCCGCGGCTGCCCAAATTTCTCGCCGGTAATCCCGGCATCACCATCAACCTGGTTACGCGGTTGTCGAGCTTCGACTTCAGGCTGGAGCCCGTCGATGCCGCGATCCATTTCGGGCGTCCGGAATGGCAAGGGGGTGAGCTGGCGTTGCTCCGGTCGGAGACCGTGGTCCCCGCCTGTAGTGCAGAACTGCGAGAGCAATATGATTTCAAGGACGCAAGCGATCTCCGGAAGGCCCCTCTCCTGCATTTGACGACGCGCCCGGACGCATGGGAGCAATGGCTCACGCTGCACAACGTGGACGCCCATGCCGTGCACGGCATGCTGCTGGATCAGTTCGCCACCGCATCGCAGGCGGCGATTTCCGGGCTCGGCATCGCGCTGCTCCCTGAATTCCTGATCGAGGAGGAGCTGAGCACCGGCAAGCTGGTGCGCGCCCTCGATCTGCCGATGAAAAACGCCGAGGCCTACTATCTGGTCTGGCCGACCGATCGCGCATCCCATCCGCCACTTGTTGCTTTCCGGGAATGGCTTCTGCTGGAAACGGCACCGGACCGGTGATGGCCGCCCCCTGAAAGGGTGGGGTGTGCCGGCTTATCGCAGCCCTCAGCGCCTAACCCCCTGTCATTCACCATTGGAATGACTTGTTGAGCTTCTATCGTTTGAAAATGCCTGATCATTGTCCTTTCTATGAGGTGGCATGACGCCGTCGGACGAATCCCCTGACGGCGCTGTGGCTGACAGCCAGCCCCCCGGAAAGAGCCCCTCATGTCCGCCACCTTATCCAATCAGACCGGCAACCTCTCGCTCAGGGCCGAGGTCGACGCGCTGTTGGTTGAACTCGGTGTTGACGCCGGCAGCTACAGCAATGGCACACTGGCGGCGAAAACCCCCATCACCGGCGAGACCGTGGCCCATGTCAGAGAAATCGATGCCGCCGGGGCGACCTTGGTCATCGACAAGGCTCACGCAGCGTTCCTGCAATGGCGCATGGTCCCTGCTCCCAAGCGCGGCGAACTCGTGCGGCTGCTCGGCGAAGAGCTTCGCGCCAACAAGCGCGCGCTCGGCCGGCTCGTGTCCATCGAGGCCGGCAAGATCGAGTCCGAAGGTCTCGGCGAGGTCCAGGAGATGATCGACATTTGCGACTACGCGGTGGGGCTTTCCCGCCAGCTCTACGGCTTGACGATCGCCACCGAACGCCACGAGCATCGCATGGCGGAGACCTGGCATCCGCTTGGCGTCACCGGAATCATCTCGGCGTTCAATTTTCCGGTTGCGGTCTGGGCCTGGAATGCCGCGCTGGCACTGGTCTGCGGCAACAGCATCGTCTGGAAACCCTCGGAAAAGACTCCTCTCACCGCGCTGGCGACGGATGCGCTGTTCGGACGCGCGTTGAAGCGATTCAAGGCCGACGGCGGCTTGGCGCCCGAGGGGCTGTCGGCCGTACTGATCGGAGGACGCGAGATCGGCGAGGCCCTCGTCAATAACACCAGGGTTCCCCTGGTCTCGGCGACCGGCTCGACCGCGATGGGACGCGCCGTCGCTCCGAAGCTCGCCCAACGCTTCGCCCGCGCCATTCTGGAGCTCGGCGGCAACAATGCCGCGGTGGTCACCCCGACCGCCGACCTCGACCTGACGCTGCGCGGCGTTGCCTTCGCGGCCATGGGCACGGCCGGACAACGCTGCACCACACTGCGCCGCCTCTTCGTTCATGAGAGCATCTATGACAGCTTCGTGCCGCGGCTGAAAAAGGTCTATGCGTCGGTCTCGGTCGGCAATCCCCTCACCGGCAACCTGGTCGGCCCCCTCATCGACGGCCTCGCTTATGAAGCGATGCAACGCGCGTTGCGCGATGCCAAGATCGCGGGTGCGGCCATTGTCGGCGGTGATCGCGTCACCGTCGCGGGTGCAGACGCGGCCTTCTACGTCCGCCCGGCGCTGGTCGAGATCGGCGGACAGACCGGACCGGTCGAACGCGAGACTTTTGCGCCGATCCTCTATGTCATCAAATACAGCGACTTCGACGCCGTGATCGAATTGCACAATGCCGTCCCGCAAGGCCTGTCGTCATCGATCTTCACCAACGATCTGCGCGAGGCCGAAGCCTTCCTGTCGGCGCGCGGCTCCGATTGCGGCATCGCCAACGTGAACATCGGCCCTTCGGGCGCCGAGATCGGCGGCGCATTCGGCGGCGAGAAGGAAACCGGCGGCGGACGTGAATCCGGGTCGGATGCGTGGAAGGCCTATATGCGTCGCGCCACCAACACCATCAACTTTGGCCGCACCCTGCCGCTCGCCCAGGGCGTCAGGTTCGACGTGGATTAAGCCGCGGCGAATGCTCGAGACGGAAGCGCCGACTTCATCCTGTCGGACGTGGGCATCAAAAATCAGGCGGCCTTCTTGAGGCGCTTGAAGCGCTCCATCCGGAAGGGGGCCGGATCGACGCAAGGCTTCGAACCGGTCACGAGATCGGCCATCAGGGCGCCGGCGCCGGGGCCGATACCGAAACCGTGCCCTGAGAAGCCGGTCGCAAGATAGAAGCCTGGAACGGAGCCGACCGGCGCGATAACCGGAACGGCATCCGGCGTAACATCCATGAGGCCAGCCCACATTTGCAGGATCTTGGCGTCGCGGAACGCCGGGAAGGCCTCGCACAGATGGGCGACGCCGCCATGAACGAACCGCAGCGACGGATCGGGATCGAGAATGCGGACCTGCTCGAAAGGTGTAACCTCGTCACTCCTCCAGCTGCGGGCCATTTTCAGCTCGCGAACGAACTGACCGCCGATGCGAAGCGTCAGTTCGTTCCAGCTCTTGATGAGCGTCGGCGTATAGTCGCAGAACAAACGGAAACTGTCCGGTGTGATCGGGGCGATGTTCGCGTTGCGCTGGGCGACGGTGAACCCGCCATCCAGACGGCGTCGGAAGGCGAAGTTGCCTGCACCAACGGCAAAATCCGGAACACCGTCGACCGAGGAGACGCGGGCGACGCTGCCCAGGATCTTCAGGACCGGAAGATCGATGCCCATGTTGCCGGCGAAGAGGCGCGACCAAGCCCCTCCCGCCAGAACGACGGACGAACAGCGGATCTCGCCGCGCTCGGTGACACAGCCGCTCACCCTGCCCGCCGATCGCTCGATGGAACGGACTGCACAGTTGGTGAGAATATGCGCGCCCTTGGCGGCCGCGCCGCGCGCGATTGCTGGAGCTGCGGTAAACGGTTCGGCCTTGCCGTCGCTCGGCGTATGCAAGGCGGCACGGAAATGCTTCGCAGCACCGGGAATGAGCGTCTTCAACGCCTCGCCCTTTACCAGGCGGGAATCGAGGTCGAGCGCCGCGGCGTGCTTCAACCACTCTTCATACATTGCAACGTCGGCATCCGTGTCGCAGAGATAGGCGATGCCGGCCTGCCGAAAGCCGGTTTCGCCGCCGATACGCTCGTTCATGCCGCGCCAGAGCCGAAGACTTTCGATCGCAAGCGGCAACTCGGCCGGATCGCGCCCCATTTGGCGCACCCAGCCCCAGTTTCGCGATGACTGCTCTGCACCGATCAATCCCTTTTCGCACAAGGCAACGGTGACGCCACGTTCGACCAGCGAAAGCGCGGTCGATACGCCGATGATGCCGCCGCCGATCACAACGACATCCACACGCGCAGGCAGCTCCTGCGGCGCGACAACAAGATCGGGAATAATTCTGGACAAATTGTCCTCCTTGAAACAAGCGCGCAGAAGGCCAAGCGGGTCGCTCGGGATCAGCGTCCCGGACGATCGAGGAAATCGCGCAGGCGATACCAGCCGGCAAAGAGCGGCATGAACCACGGCTTGCCCGAATAGAAGGGCACGGCCGTGAATGTCTCGCGGTCGAAGGCCGAAGGCATGTTCTGCTCGCCGAGAATTTTACGCGCTGTCTGGTAGCCGAGAAAGGTCATCAGCGCGACTCCGTTGCCGTTGCAACCAGCCGCGAAATCCGTGCCGTCGCGGGCGCCGAGATGGGCGATCTTGTCGACGGTCATGGCCACGCGCCCGCTCCAGGCATGAGTGATCTTCACGCCCGCAAGCTGCGGCCAAATGGCCAGCATGCGCGCATAAAGCCGCTTCGCGGCCAGCTTGTCAGGCATGTCGAAGATGCCCGGGCGTGAACCGAACAGAAGCCGGGTCCCGTCAGGCGACGGCCTGGTATAGATCAAATCACGGCGCGTGTCGGACACCATGCGGGCCTGCGGAATGAGCTCGGCCAAGAGATCGGCCGGCAGCGGCACGGTGGCAATCTGATAGCTCTTGACCGGCACGATACGGCTGGCAAGGCTCGGTGTCGCATCAGCGGCGGTATAACCGTTCGTGGTTGCGACGACGTGCGCAGCCCGAATGCTGCCTCGAGCGGTCGGCACGACCTTCTCTCCGCTCGCACCATCCTGTACGACACCTGCACGTGCATGCGAGCGCAGCATGACGCCGGCGGCGCGCGCCCGGTCGCGCAGCGCCTTGTGATACTTGCCCGGATGCAGACCGCCATATTCGTCGATCACCATGCCGCCATGATAGTAGTCCGAACCGATCGCCGATCGCTGATGCGCGCGATCGAGGAAATGCACGGTCACGCCGGTCTTTTCCGCCAGGAGCGTGCCATGCCGCTTCAGGGTTTCGTAATCGCCCGCAGCGTGGGCGCCGAAAAAGCGGCCGGTGAGCGCAAGACCCGCGTCCAGCTTCTCCGTCCTGACCAGCATCTTGAGATAATCGAAGCTCTCGTTGCTCTCGCCAATCAGGCGCGAGAAGAGCGCGGGATCGATCCCCTTGATCGCGCCACTCACCACCAGCTTCTGGCCACTCGACACCATGCCGCCCGAACGCGTCGAGGCTCCCTCCCCGATCCGATCGCCGTCGATGACGACGACGGAGCGCCCGGCGCGCGCCAGATGGGTCGCCGCGTTCAGCCCGGCATAGCCCGAGCCAATGACCACGACGTCGGCTCGCTGCGGCAGCGGATCGAGATCGGTCTCCGGTTCCGCAGCCTCCCACCAGTAAGGCGTCTCCTTGAAGTCCGTGGCGTAGATGTCGTCAAAACGAGGCATGATACATTGGGCCTTGCGGCTCACCTTTCATTGCACGTGTGCGATCAGAGAACCTGACCGAGGAATTCGCGAGTGCGCGGGTCTTGCGGATTGTCAAAGAGTTCTGCTGGAGGCGCACTCTCCACGATCAGACCATGATCGGTGAAACAGACGCGTTGCGAGACGTCCCGGGCGAACTTCATCTCATGAGTCACGAGAATGCAGGTGAGGCCTTCCTCGACCAGTTCGCGGATCGCGAAGAGCACGTCCTTCACCGTTTCCGGATCGAGCGCAGCCGTCACCTCGTCGAACAGGATCACGTCCGGCTGCATCGCGAGTGCGCGGGCGATTGCCACGCGCTGTTGCTGGCCGCCGGAAAGCTGCCCCGGATAGCTGTCCGCCTTCTCCGAGAGCCGCACTTTCTTCAGGAGCTTGCGGGCTCGCTCCTCGACTTCGGCGCGATCGTGTCCGAGAACCTGGATCGGCGCCATCATGATGTTTTCCAGCGCCGTGCGATGCGGAAAAAGATTGTACTGCTGGAACACCATCGCCACCTGATGGCGCAGCGCCCGCATCTGCCTTTCGGACTTCATTTCATGCACCCGGTGCGCGCCGACGCGGACAAAGCCTTCGTCCACGGGAATCAGGCCGTTGATGCAGCGCAGAATGGTGGACTTGCCCGACCCGGAGGGGCCGATAATGCAGACTGCCTCGCCCTTCTGCACGAACATCGAAATGCCCTTGAGAACAGGGACGTCACCGAAGGACTTGCGGACGTTGTCGAGCTCTATCAGAGCGTCGATGCGGTTCACAGGCTCTCTCCCTTCACGGCGCGCTCCCGCCGACGCGCGAGGGCCGCGATCGGATAGCAATAGGCGATGAACAGGAAGAGGACGGTCAAATAGAAGTAGACGATCACCCGCTCGTTCTCCACGGCGAGCAAAGTGTTCAGAATCGTCAGCACGTCCTGGATACCGGTGACCGTGGCCAGCGCTGTCGCAATCATCAGCAGCGCGTAAAGATTCGTCCAGCCTGGGATCATGCGCCGCAGCGCCTGTGGCATGATCACGTGGCGATAGATCTGGCCGGCGCTATAGCCGAGCGAACGCGCCGCTTCCCACTGGCCGCTGTGAATGGACTGAACGGCACCCCGGATCACCTCGGAGAAATTCGCCGCCGTCGGCAGCGCAAGGCCAATCACGGCCTTCACGAACGGCGGGAACGGAATGGTCGTGCCGAAGACGTGCATCTCGAACGGCAGGAAATAGAGCGTTGCAAAGAGCAAAACGAGCCACGGTGAATTGCGCAGGAAATTCATCAGCAGAAAGGATGGGACCCGGATCGGTCCGAACCTGGCAAGCGTCGCAAATCCCATGATCGTACCGAGCACCGTCGCCAGTGCCATAGAGGCGATCGAGAGAATGATATTGAGGACAAAGCCGCCCGTGATCGGCCAGCCGGATGCCGAGCCGGTGAGAAGCAGAGGAAGCCGCACCAGCACGCGGCTCCAATGCGCCGAGCCGCCTGCCGCGGCATCGACCGCGATCCAGATCACCACGCCAAGGGCGATCGACAGCAGAACGGCGCGCTTCTTTCCCTCATAGGAGAGCATGGAGCCCGCGATCAATGCCCCCTCCCGTAACCCGGGAAGGCCATGAAGGCTTCGAGCCTCGCCATTGCAAATGTGAGGATGGACACCAGCACCACGTAGATGAGGAGGACCAGAATCATAACCTCCAGTGTGCGAAACGTGTCATTGTAGATCTGTCCCGCGTAATACATCAGTTCCGGCACGGTGATGACGGATGCCTGTGACGTCGTTTTGAAGAGGTTGGTCAGGATGTTCGTCAGTCCCGGCAGGCAGATGCGAGTGGCGATCGGTGCCTCAATGCGCCAGAAGCGGGCCCATCGACCGTAACCAAGTGACCGTGCCGCATCGATGATCGACCGCGGCATGGTTTCGATGCCCGAGCGGAAGGCTTCGATCGCCAGCGCTCCGCCGAAGAGACTGAGCGAAATCGCAGCACAGGCAAAGGCGCTGAGAAGCGGAACCGATAATCCCGTCGACGGATCGGTCACCCTGAGGCCGAGAGATGAGAGGGTGAAATAGGCAAACAGCATCTGCAACAGCGGCGGCGTGTTGCGGAACACCTCGACAAACAACTCGATCAGGGCATCGAGCCAGAAAATCCGCAGCGTGAGCCCGAAAGCCCCCAGCATGCCGATGAGGATGGCGACACTCGATGAGAGCGTCGCCAGCTTCAGCGTGTTGATGACACCGGTCAGCAGCCATTGCTGGTACGCAGGATCCGCGAGCCAGGAATAATCGAGACCGAACAAGGGCCGCTCCGTGTGCGTCAGTTCTTCGCAGCCGCAGCCTTCGCCCGCGCGGCAATGTAGTCGGAGTGCGGCATGCCGAACTCGGTCTCCCACGCGATCAGCTTGCCTTCGGCCTCGGCCTTCCCGATGGCCTTGTCGACGGCTTCGCGGAATTCCGCGTCTCCCTTGCGGAGACCGCCCGCCATCGGCTGGAATTCATAGGGTGCGACCGCGATCTTGTAGCTCGCCCAATCGGGCTCCTTGAGCTTCTGCTGAAGCGTCATGTCGTCAAAGACGAAGCCGATGCAACGATTGTCTTTCAACGCCCGATAGGCTTCCGGCTGGGTCTTGAAGGCCACGAGAGTGATGCCGAACTCCTCGGTCATCTTCTTATTGTAGTAGGAGCCCTGGATGCCGCAGACTGACTTGCCCTTCAGCTCTTCCCACTTGGAGAGCGTCGCTTCCTTGGCCGCCAGCACGGACGGGCCGGCAGCGGAAACGTATTCCGTCGTGAAGTCGATGACCTTGGCGCGCTCGGCCGTGACGCCGAGCGTGGCGAAGATCACGTCGATGCGGCCGGCGGTCAGGAATTCGATGCGATTGGAAGCGACGACAGGCACGAGTTCGATCTTGTCCTCCGAGCCAAGGAGCTCCTTGGCAACGTACTTGGCAAGCGAGACCTCGAAGCCGACGACGTCGCCCTTATCGTTCAGATAGCCATACGGGACGTAATCATTCTTCACGCCGACGACGAGCTTGCCGCGCGCCTTGACGTTCTCAAGCGTGCCCGCCACGGCGGCGCTACCAACACAGAAGGCAGCGAGCGCAAGGGCGGAAACGCCCATTATCCTTTTGAAGCCTGTCATCCCTGTCCCTCTGGAAAAATCGCGCCCCCCGGCGCTGCTACTGCAACGCCGCGTCAGCCATCAGCTTTTTGCAAATGCAGAAATCGGGCCGCTCAAAGAATATGCATGCTTCTCAAGCGACCTAATTTTCATCATTGGAGACGCATCTTTCTCAATATACAAGTTACCGAGAGCTCTTTTTTCATAATGTGAGATTCTATGCCGGCGATCGTCCAACCGCCGTCCGGTGGGGCCCAGCTGCTCGACCGGGCCGTCATCCTGCTGGATCTCGTCGCCGATGGCGGCGTCGAGGGCCTATCGCTCAAGGACTTGGCGGCTCGCTCCGGGCTCAACACCGCCACCTGTCACCGCATCCTCAACACACTGGTCGGTCACAAGCTGCTTGCCCGCGACAACCAAAAACGGCGCTACAGGCTGGGTGCACGCATGGCGATCTATGGCGTGCGCGCTGCTCGCGGCCCCGGCATCATCAGCCGCTGCGAGGTTGCGCTGTCACGACTCAGGCGCCGCACCGGCGACACGACCCACCTGATGGCCTGCTTCAACCACGATTCCGTCTGTCTCGACCGGCGCGACGGCGAATGCATCGTGCCAACGCTGACGGGATCGATCGGCGGCTTCGTGCCCCTCGGCGTAGGCCCAGGCTCGATCGCGATGCTCGCATTCCTCGATGAGGACGAGCAGGACTACATCATCCGCGCCAACCTCGGGCGCTACGCCTCCTATCGCAACCTCACCGAGGACAAGATTCGGCAGCTGATCGCCGACACCCGCCGCCGCGGTTACGCGGTGGACGTGGGCGAACTCATTCCCGGCATTGCCGGAGTTGGCATGCCGATCATGACGCCGGGCGAAAAACCAGGCGCCGCGCTCAGTTTCACGCTGCTCTGCGCGAAGCTGGGGCCCGGCGTCCTCGAACACTACGGCGCCCTCCTGAAGGAAGAAATCGACGCGATCGTCGGTCAATAGCAAGGGTCAGGGGTGCGTGGCACCGGTCGAAACAGATTAGCGGATCTCGTTCACGTAGTGATGATGCGCAGTCGTGGTGCGGTGCTCGCTCAGGATCGCAAGCGCACCAGCTTGATCGTACGCCTCCTCGCGGATGACCAGAACGGCGCTCGGCGAAGCTAGCGCAAGTAGACGCCGGTCCTCCTTGTCGGCCAGCTCTGCCAGGAGCTTCTCGCGGATCGCTGCAATGCGAATGCCGTAGGTGTCGAGCAGATGGAGGTAGAGCAGCGCAGGCACGCTCGCCGGCTTGTGCGGGAAATCAGGCACGCGGCGTGCAACGAGCCGTATTCGCGAATGCATCACCGGCACGCGGCCAACCCGTCGGATGCGATGAAGACAGAGCAGCGGCTCCCCCACGGCTTCCGTGAAGAGCATCGCCTCCTCTGCATCTGCCGGCCGCAGCACCACGGACAAGACTTCGGGCGCGGAACGCTGGAGGCTGCCGTCTTCGCCATGAAGCCGGAAATACTGGAAGAAAAAGCGCAGACTGTGCTGCGGTGCGCGGCCGGTCACCACCGTCCCGGTCTTGCGCCGGCGCACCAGCATGCCGTCGGCCGTCAGGTCCGCGAGTGCGCGGCGGATGGTGCCTACCGCAACTCCGTATCGCGCAGCAAGCGCAACTTCACCGGGAAGCACCGTGCCCGGAGACAGTTCGCCCACCAGGATAGCCTCGGCGATCTGTCGCTTGACGTGCTCGTACAACGGAACCGGCAGGCTCGATGGGTCGCTCGCCGCTGCTTTTGCCTGCTTACCGGTCACGCCTGCCTCATTCTTTGGAATTGACAGCAATCGGCTTCGCCTATTTCTTTATAGAATATAGAAATGAGCCGCCGCAAATGGTTTCTCCATCGCCAGGCCTTGGACTGGTCAGCCCGACGCTGGCCGACGGTTTCGCCGAGATCGAGCGCACAGCCGAATGTGCGATCGACGATCTTGCGCGGATGGTGGCAATCGACACGACTTTCCCGCCCGGCGCGGGGTACGAAGCGTTTGCCGCCTTGATGGAGAGCGCTGTTGCAGCGCTCGGCCTGGATTGCCAACGCGTCGATGTCCCCGAACATTTGTGGCGCGTAGCGGGCGGCCCGGCGCAAGGGCGCAGAACCAATCTCATCGCCCGCCGCCGCTCCGACAAGCCGGTGCTCGGGCTGTATTTTCATGTCGACACCGTGCCGGCAGCGCCCGGGTGGATCTCCAACCCTTTCCAGTTGACGCGCGACGGCGACCGCCTGATCGGCCTCGGCGCTGCCGACATGAAGGGCACCATCGCGGCCGTGCTGCTCGCGCTGCGTGCCGCCGACGCGATCGGCCTGCCGCTCGGCTACGACCCGATGCTGCTGCTTTGCACCGACGAAGAAGGCGGACTCTATCCCGGCGTGCGCTATCTGGCGGAACAAGGTTTGCTCGAAGGCCACGTTCTCAACTTCAATGGAGCCGCGGCGCCGCGCATCTGGGCCGGCTGCTTTGGCCTCTTCACGCTTCTGGTGCGCGTCCACGGCAAGACAGTTCACGCAAGCGAAGCCGGGACCGCGGGCTCAAGCGCCAACGCCATCGAGGCCGCACTGCCGATCCTCAATGCGCTCGCGGCATTGAAACCGACGATCGCCGCGCGGACGTCCGCCCTGCCCGCGCCGCCGCATGCGACGCATCCGCTCGCAGCCCAGCTTGATATTTCCGCAGCCCATGGCGGCCAATGCGGCGGCCAGATTCCATCGCTCTTTGAGGTTCTCGTCTGTCGGCGCTATGCGCCGGAGGAAGACTTTCAGGCCGCGCGTACCGAAATCGAGAACGCGGTCCTTGCGGCGGCCCCTGGGGCTGCCGTCGAATTGGTTCTCACCGGCCACCTCATGCCGACATCCGATCCGACAGGCCCGCACTGGCCGCGCTGGCAGGAGGCGCTCTCGGTCGGGTTCGGATACGCACCGGACGATTTCGCCAAATGGGGTGCGACGAGCTGTTCCGATTTCGGCTGGGTGCAACAGACCGGAATGCAGGAGATCCTGCTGACCGGCCTCGGTCGGCCGGAGAGCCGCGTTCACGCGCCCGGCGAATTCACCACGCGCGCCGACATTGTCGCGCTGGCGAAATCGGTCCTTGCCTATCTGGCCGCCGAATTCCGTCCCGATCTGTCTCCCGAAACAAACGCCGCCCGCTAACTCAAGGAGCACGAATCCATGCTGTCCGTCAGTCGCCGACTTTTCCTTGCGGGAACCGCGATCGGCCTCGCCGGTCTGCCCAGGATCGCCTTCGCCGAAGCCCCGAAACGCGGTGGCGTGCTCCGGATGTCGGTCGACCAGGCCGCGTCGGTCATCCATCCGATGCAGGCGCGCGTGAACCCGGAATATCTCGTCACCGAACTGCTCTACTCCAACCTCACCCGGCTGAAGTCGGACATGACCGTCGAGCCGGACCTCGCGATTTCCTGGGAACCCAATGCGACGCTGACCGAGTGGACTTTCAAGCTGCGCCCGGGTGTGACGTTTCATGACGGCTCACCACTGACCGCCGACGATGTCGTCGCTACCATCAACGCCATCCTCGATCCGAAGACCGCTTCTCCCGGCCGCACCAATGTCGGCCCGATCAAGGAAGTCGCCGCGGTCGATCCGCTGACCGTCAAGTTGACGCTCACAGGCGCCTATGCCGACCTGCCGGTGGCACTCACCTATCTCAACGCGCGTATCGTTCCGGCCAAGGTCATCGCCAGCGACCTCGCGAGCCTTTCGACCACCGCCAACGGTACCGGCCCATTCAAGCTGGCGTCCTACGAGCCCGATCGCCGCATCGTCGTCGAACGTAACCCGGCTTATTATGATCCGGCGCGGCCCTACCTCGACCGCATCGAGTTGCTCGTCTATCCGGACCGCACCGCCGAAGCGTCCGCCATGATCTCCGGTGAGATCGATTTGCTGCTCACGACCACGCCGGGCGAATATGAGCGCCTCGTCAAGGCCGATGGCGTCAAGGCCCTACGCACCCCATCCGGCCAATTCCTGAATATCAACCTCGGATGCGACCAGAAACCGTTCAACGACGTGCGCGTTCGCCAGGCCCTGGCATTGGCGGTTGATCGCGAGGCGACCGTGGGCTTCGTTGCGGGTGGCTATGGCACGCCGGGCAACGACACGCCGCTGAGCTCCGCCTACCACTTCTACAAGAACATTCCGCTGAAGAAGCCCGACATCGCCAAGGCGAAGAAGCTCCTGGCCGACGCGGGCTATCCCAACGGCATCGATCTGACGCTGGTCGCATCCGACAAGCCGTCAACCCGCACGCAGCTCGGCGTCGCGGTCCGCGAGATGGCGGCCGCAGCTGGCTTCCGCATCAACGTGCAGACCATGCCGCATGCCACCTATCTCGACCAGGTCTGGAAGAAAGGCAATTTCTACGTCGGCTTCTACAACATGCAGCCGACCGCCGACGCCATCTTCAACCTGCTCTACACGTCGAACGCAGCCTGGAACGAGACCCATTGGAACAACGCGGACTTCGACAAAGTCATCGATGCAGCCCGTGTCGAGGCCGATGATGCGAAGCGCACGGCGCTCTATGCCAAGGCACAGGACATGATGAACGCCGAGGTGCCCTCGGTGATTTCGGCATTCTTCGACCTGCTCGCGGCACAGCGCTCCTACGTCGACGGCTACGTGCTGCACCCACGCGGATCGGTATTCCGCCTCGACGTGGTCTCGCTCGGCGCCGGCGCGCCGAAGCGCGCCTGACGCCGGAGACGCTCGTGTCGTTGGCCTGGTTTGCGCGTCGTCTGATGCTGATGGTCTACACCGTCATCGTGGTCTCGATGCTGGTGTTCACCATCACGCAAATTCTGCCGGCGGACGCTGCCCAATCGCTGCTCGGGGAAAATGCGACGCCCGAAATGCTGGCCGCGCTCAGGGCAAAGCTCGGGCTCGGCGATCCGGCCTGGCTGCAATATGCGCGCTGGGCCGGCCACGTCTTCACCGGCGATTTCGGCATCTCGATGCGCACGAGCCTGCCGGTCGGTCCGGAAATGCTCGCAGCGCTGTCGCGCTCGCTGCTGCTTGCCGTCTCGGCCATCCTGGTCACGCTGGCTGTTGCCGTGCCGCTCGGCGTGATAGCGGCGCTACGGCAAGGCAGGCTCACCGACACGGGCGTCAGCCTCATTGCCTATCTCGGGGTCTCGCTGCCGGAATTCGTCACCGCGACGCTGCTTGCCCTTCTGCTGGCCGATACGTTGCATTGGCTGCCGGCGACCGGCTACGTCTCCCCACTGGAGGATTTCGGCGACGGCATCCGTCATCTGGCGCTGCCTGTGCTCACCGTCTCGGTCATCCTCGTCGCGCACGTCATGCGCATGATGCGCTCCGAGACGCTCGACGTGCTGAAATCGGACTATATCCGCGCCGCGCGCTTGAGAGGCCTGCCGGAGCGCACCGTGCTGTTTCGCCACGCGCTCCGCAACGCGCTGTTGCCGGTCGTCACCATCATCGCGCTCGACGTCGGCTACCTGCTCGGCGGCATCATCGTGATCGAGGAGATATTCGCCCTTCCCGGCATCGGGCGGGCGCTGATGGTCGCCATCACCACGCGCGACCTGCCGTCGATCCAGGCGGGCGCGTTGATCATGGCTGCGACCTATGCCCTCACCAACACATTCGCCGACATGGCCTATGCGTCTCTCGACCGGCGGATCCGCTATGACTGAGCTGTTGATCCGCCTGATGCGAAGACCACAGGGTTTTGTCGGCGTCGTACTCCTGGCGCTGATCGCGGCCACCTGCCTGTTCGGGTCCGCATTGGCGCCCTATGCGCCGGAGAAGATCGATTTTCTCGGCCGGTTTCGCCCACCCGGCTGGCAGAACTGGCTTGGCGCTGATCAATTCGGCCGCGACATCCTGAGCCGCCTGATGGTCGGCGCGCGTTCGACCGTGCCGCTCGCTTTCATCGCCACCTTCGTCGGCAGCGCAGCCGGAGCGGTCATCGGCGTTGGCTCGGCCTATCTCGGCGGACGAACCGACGAGGCCATCATGCGCACCAACGACGCCGTGATGGCAATCCCAGGCCTTCTGATGGCCCTGTTGCTGGTCTCAACGCTCGGCAATGGCGCCGGCAATGCCGTCATTGCCATCGCGGTGGCCTTTGCGCCGGGCATGGCGCGGGTGACCCGATCGGCCGCGCTCAACGTGCGCAATCAAGACTATGTCAAGGCCGCCATAGCGCGTGGCGAGGGAGCGCCCTGGATCATCTTCCGCGAGATGTTGCCGAACGTCATGGCGCCGATCGTGATCGAATCCACCATTCGCGTCTCGTTTGCCGTCATGCTGTTCGCAACGCTGAGCTTTCTCGGCGTCGGCGCCCAACCGCCCGCATCCGAATGGGGGCTCATGGTGGCGGACGCGCGCCAGTACATGCATCAGGCGCCGTGGGGATTGATCGCGCCATCGGCCGCGATCGCGCTCACCGCCATTGCCTTCAACCTGGTCGGCGACGGTCTTCGCGACGCCCTCAATCCGAAGGACGAGCGGTGACCTCCGCACTCTCAATCAAGAACTACACGCTCGATTACATCACGACCGCTGGACCGGTGCGCGTACTGCACGACATTTCGCTCCAGATCGCGCCGGGCGAGGTGCTGGGCCTCGTTGGAGAATCCGGCTCAGGCAAGAGCTCGCTTGCTTGGGCACTGATGCGCCATCTCCCCGACAACGCTCGCGAAGTCGCAGGCTCGCTGCAGCTGGGCGATGTCGACCTTCAGCGCCTGAGCCCGCGCGAGCTGACCGGGATCCGGGGACGCCGTCTCGGGATGGTGTTTCAGGATCCTTCGACATCGCTCAATCCGACGCTCACCGTCGGAACGCAAATCACGGAAGCGTTGATACGGCATCGCGGCCTGAAGCGGCGCGACGCCGGTTCGCTCGCCATCGAGCTGCTCGGTCACGTCGATCTCAACAATCCCGCTGCGGTCATGAGACGCTATCCGCATGAAATCTCCGGCGGGGAAAAGCAACGCGTCGTCATTGCCACCGCCTTTGGTTGCCAGCCCGACGTCATCCTCTTCGACGAGCCAACCACCGCACTCGACGTCATCACCGGCGCGCGCATCCTCGAACTGTTCGCGCGACTACGCCGGGAGACAGGCGTTGCCGCGCTCTATATTTCCCACGATCTTGCACTTGTGACGCGCGTCGCCGACCGGGTCGCGGTTCTGGAGCGCGGCCGCCTGGTCGAGCAGGCACCGGCGGCCGACATCTTCCGCGCGCCGCGCCATGCCAACACGCGCGCACTCGTGGACGCCGTGCCGAGACCGGAACGCCGCCTTGTCCATGACAAGCCGCCTGACCGGGTCCTTCTCGCGGCCTCCGACATCGAAGTCCAATATGGCAGCGGCGGGCTGTTCCGCGACGCGCCGCCGCCGGCGACGAAAAAGATCGGGCTCGAGGTTCGCGGCGGCGAGATCCTTGGTCTCGTCGGCGAGTCCGGCTCTGGCAAGTCTTCGATGGCTCGCGCCCTGACCGGGCTTGCACGCTTCTCAGGCAAGATCTTCTTCGAGGAGCACGAGATCAACGGCATGCGCGACATGAACGCCGCCTACCGCCGCGACGTGCAGATCATTTTCCAGCATCCGGATTCGTCGCTCAATCCGCGTCACAGGATCGACGAGATCCTGTCGCGTCCTCTCAAGCTCTACGGCGGCGATCTTGCGGATATCCCCCGCCTGCTCGACCAGGTGCGCCTGCCTGCATCCTACGCCCATCGCTGGCCACATCAGCTTTCAGGCGGCGAGAAGCAGCGCATTGCCATCGCGCGTGCCTTCGCTGCGCGGCCGAAACTCGTGATCTGCGACGAGATCACCGCGCCGCTGGATGTCTCCGTGCAGGCCCAGATCATCGAATTGCTTCTGTCGCTGCGGGAGACGACTGGGGCCGCCTTTCTCTTCATCACTCACGATCTCAACCTCATCCGTCAGATCGCTCACCGCATCGCGGTGATGCGCCGGGGTGAAGTGGTCGACCTGTTGCCCTTCGAAGATTTCGATGCGGACCACGTTCATCCCTATACCCGCGAACTGATGGCTGCTTCCCCCGTGCCGGTCGGCTGACGACAAGGATCTCCTTCCATGGATCATCACAATGCCAAAGAACTTCTCGCACGCATCGACGTGCCCGCCGCCCTCGATCTCCTGTCACGCATGGTGCAGCACAAGAGTTACTCCAAATCGGACGGCGAGAAACAGCTCGCAGCCTTCATGGCTGGCCGCATGCGCGAGCTCGGCCTCGAGACCGAGCTCTCGCCCTTCGGCAATGAGGGCCGGGTCAACGCCGTCGGCCGCTGGAAGGGCAGCGGCGGCGGCAAGAGCCTGATGTTCAACGGTCATCTCGATACCAACCCGGTGACCGAGGGCTGGACCGTCGACCCCTGGGCAGGCAAGGTCGACGACGCCTTCATCTACGGCATCGGCGTTTCCAACATGAAGGCCGGCGATGCCGCCTACTTCTGCGCGGTCAAGACGCTGATTGACGCCGGCGTCAAACTCAGCGGCGACGTCATCCTCACCTTTGTGGTTGGCGAGCTGCAAGGCGGCGTCGGTACCTACTCGCTGGTCGAGCAAGGACTTCGCGCCGACTATTTCATCAACTCCGAGCCGACCGATCTGAAGGCCATGACGATGCACGCCGCGGCGTTCATGTTCATCATCGAGTTGACCGGCAATACCCGTCATCTGTCCAAGCGCGAAGAAGCGGTCGATGCGATCACAGCCGCGTGCGACCTTATTCCGCACCTCAATGCGATGAAATTCTCGGGCGCCCTCTCGCCGGAACATGAGCGGATCAATCGCGTCCATGTCGGCGTGGTCCACGGCGCGCTCGGCCGCGAGCTGCACGAATGGCGCACGCCCCAGGTCGCTGATTTCGTGCGGATCAAGGGCTCGGGCCGCTATGCACCGGGCCAGACCGAGGCCGGCGCGATGGCCGACATGCGTCGCGAGCTCGATGCGCTCGAAGCACGGTTTCCCGGCCTCAAGGCCGAGATCATGTCGGAAGACCGCTCCGGCGTTCCAACCATGCCGCCATTCGAAGTGGCACGCACGAGCCCGATCGTCGCGGCCGTCAACCGCGCTTATCGCGCAGTACGTGGAGAAGAACAGCCGACGGGCGCCGTTGCCCCGAGTTGCTTCTACGGGACCGATGCTGGGCATCTGCACTATTTCGGCGGAATGGAGGGCATCGTCTGCGGCCCCGGCGGCCGCTACAACACGATGCCCGATGAGCGGGTCGATATCGTCGACTTCATCGACATGATCCGCATCTACATGCTGGCCATTCTGGATATCTGTGCCTGAGAATGCCGAGGGTGAATTCCAATGTTGTTTCCGATCGACGAATATGAAGCGCGCGTTACGCGCGTGCGCGAACAGATGGCTGCGCGCGAACTCGATGTCCTGATCATCGACCAGAGCGAATTCCTCGTCTACCTCACCGGCTTCTCGATATCGGAGAACATGTACCGGGCATGCCTCCTGCCGCGCGACGGCGAACCGATCATGATCCTGCGTGCTGTCGACCTTGGCCCGTTCGCCGAGAGCTCTTGGCTTTCACGCTCCGTCGCCTTCGCCGACTGGGAAGACCCGATCCAGGTGCTCGCCGACACGATCGCCCGGCTGGGCTGCGCTCAAGGACGGATCGGCCTGGATGAAGACTCCTATTGCATGCCGCTCCGCCGCTTCAAGCAGCTCACAGCCCGACTGCCGAGCGCAAGCTTCGTGGACTTCTCCGGCGTCATGGCGACGCTGCGCACCAGGAAAAGCGCAAGAGAGATCGCCGTGCTCAGGCGCGCCAGCGAGATCGGCGATCTCGGTATCGCGGCGGCGCTCAAGGCTGCCGGCGCCGGCAAGTCGGCCCGCGACGCTGCGGCGGCCGTCTATCAAGTGTTCATGCAGGAGGGCGCAGATGCCGCGCGCGCTGGCGTCATTACGGCCGGCGTCGGCAACGCGTTCCTGCATGGCGGGCTGACCAAGCAGAAGCTGGCCGAGGGCGATATCCTGCATATGGAGCTGTTACCCTATATCGACGGCTACAGCGCCCGGCTGATGCGCTCGGCGGTGATCGGCGAAATCAAGCCACACCGTTCGCATCTCGCGCGGCGGCTGATCGAGATCCAGGACCGGCAATTCGAGGCGATCAAGCCCGGCGCCAACGCCGCCGACGTCGATGCTCTGGCGCGAAAGGCTATGCTCGCCGATGGCCTGCGGCCCGACTACCCGAACATCACCGGCTATTCGCTCGGCTGCTATCCGCTCCATACCCCGCGCACCAGCGACTTCTCGCACATCTTCCTGCCCACGGCCCATTGGACGCTGGAAGAAGGCATGGTGTTCCACATGTACGTCTCCGCCGACGGCATCGCGATCAGCGAGACGGTGCTGGTGACCGCGACCGGGCATGAGTGCCTGACACGCTCGCCGCGGCAAGTGTTTCAGGTCTGAGCAACGCAGGACCGGGATACGGGCCATTCAGGCGTGGCACTTTTCTTGATCTCCATCTCGGTCCATATTTGGCGCGAATGGTCCAACGCCTCAATCGAGCCGACGGATCAAGCCGCCGCGTGACGGCACGGAGACTCCATGGTTGACGACCCCCGCCCAACACAACGGCCCCTCGATCCCCGTACAAACTGGTCCGCGCTTTCCCAGGCCGAACGCGACGCCGCCTATGACAACAACACGGCGGTCAAGAACAGCGCGGCCCTGATCGCCGAACGGAACGAAGCGTCGAAGCGGCTGCGGGGTGCGCTGAAATCCCACCTCGATCTGCCCTACGGCGTGCGGGCGAACAACAAGATCGATCTCTATCCTGCCGCGAAGCCTGATGCGCCCTGCCTGGTCTTCCTGCATGGCGGCTATTGGCAGCGCAATTCGCGCGAGCTGTTCGCCATGCTCGTCGAAGGCGTCGCCGCACATGGCTGGTCGGTCGCCATTCCCGGCTATTCGCTGGCGCCCGAGTTTTCGCTGACCGACATCGTTGCCGAAATCCCGCGCGCGCTCGACTGGCTCGCCGCGCACGGCGCATCTTATGGAATCTCCGGGCCGGTCGTGCTGTCGGGCTGGTCGGCGGGCGCCCACCTCGTTGCGATGGCGCTGGACCATCCGCGCGTACATGCCGGACTGGCGATGTCCGGCGTCTACGATCTCGCGCCGATCCGCGATACCGGACTGAACAACGCGCTGAAGCTGACGGACGAGGAGATTGCGAGGCTTTCGCCGCTTCACCTGCCGGCGACGCCCAAGCGGCTCGATATCGCCTATGGCAGTAGTGAGCTTCCGGCACTCGTGCTGGATTCAATCAACTTCCATGAGAAGCGCGCGGCCGCCAAGGCGCCAGGCAAGCTGATCCCGATTGAAGGCGCGGACCATTTCACCATTCTCGAGTCGCTGCGTCGGCCTGATGGTATTCTAGTGGACGCTGCTCGCCGGCTGCTGGACTAAAAAGTGCGAAAACAACCCCATGCACAGTAGAACGCCCTTGTTTCCTAAGGAAAATCTACGCCGCGGACCGCTTTGACTCGTCGGGCAAAACAGAGGCACAATGCCATCATCGCCCCGACTGTCCCGCCCCCGCATCAACCAAGACCTGCTCTCCCGTGACCCGTACCGGATAGAGCCGCAGCGGTGGGCTCGGCCATCCCGACGTGATCGCCCCGTCGCGCAAATCGAACGATGCCGCATGGCGTGGGCAGAACAATCGTCCTGCCGCAACGTGGCCAAGGCCGAGATCGGCCTGTTCGTGAGGACAGGCGCGTTCGCAGGCGACGACATCGCCCTCGTTCCAGATCAAGAGCATGTCGAGCCCGGCGACACGAACGATCGTCTCTGCCTTCAGCCGGCTGAGGTCGCAGACTGGAATCCATCCCGGCTCGTCTGAACGAACACCGGCATCATCCACCGAGATAGGCCTTCCGCACATGCGCGTTCTCGATCAGATCCGTGCCGGCCCCGGACAGCACGATGCGGCCGTTCTCGAGCAGATAGGCGTGGTCGCACATCTCGAGCGCGGCAAATGCATTCTGCTCGACCAGCAGCACCGTGGTGCCGGCATCGCGAATGCTGCGGATGATCGCAAAGGTCCGCTCAACGATATTGGGGGCAAGCCCGAGCGACGGCTCGTCGAACATGATCAGCCGCGGCCGCGACATCAGCGCCCGTCCGATCGCGAGCATCTGCTGCTCGCCTCCGGACAGCGTGCCCGCCGCCTGCCGGCGCCGCTCGGCAAGCCGCGGAAATTCCACATAGATGCGGTCGCGATCGGCTGCGATTTCACCCGAACCACTGCGGAGGTAAGCCCCCATGTCGAGATTTTCTTCCACGCTCATGTGCGGAAACACACGCCGCCCTTCCGGACAATGCGCGATCCCGCTCGCCAGCACGCGCGGCGGCTTGGCCCCGGTGATGTCGATGCCCTCGAAACGCATCTGCCCGGCGCGCGGTGGCACCAGTCCGGAGATGGCGCGCAGCGTCGTGCTCTTGCCGGCACCATTGGCGCCGATCAGTGCGACCAGCTGCCCGGCCTTCACGTCGAGCGAAATGCCGCGCAGCGCGGTGACGCCGCCATAGCCGCACACCATGTCGCGGATCTCAAGCACGCCCCGCTCCATGTCCGAGATAGGCCTCGATCACGGCCGGATCGTTGCGGATCACATCCGGGCTCCCCTCGGCGATGATGCGGCCGTAATTGAGCACCACGATGCGATCAGAGACGGTCATCACCATCGGCATGTCATGCTCGACCAGCAGGATCGTGATGCCGCGGCTGCGGATGTCGCGAATGAGTTCAACGAACCGGTGGGTTTCGGAGGCATTCATGCCCGAGACGGGTTCGTCGAGCAGCAGCATCGATGGCTCCGCTGCGAGCGCCAGCGCGACGCCGACCAGCCGTTGCTCGCCATAGGAGAGCGACCCGGCTGCATCGTGGGCACGGCGTTCGAGACCGACCCATTCGATCAGCTCGCTCGCGCGTTGCCGCAACTTGCGCTCCGAAGCGCGCGCGCCCGGCAACCCCAGGATCGCGTCAAGCAGCCGCACCCTGCCCTGGCGATGCAGCCCGATCAGGAGATTGTCGTAGACGGTGTCGTTGGGAAACACGCTGGTGCGCTGAAACGTCCGGATCAGGCCGAGATCCGCGATCTGATGCGGCTTCAATCCGTTGAGCGCGGTGTCGCGATAGGTGACACGCCCTGCGCTCGGCTCCAGGAAACCGGTCATGACATTGAAGGCGGTGGTCTTGCCGGCGCCGTTCGGCCCGATCAGGCTGACGATCTCGCCCTCTCCGACGGTGAAGCTCATGTCGGAGATCGCGACGAGCCCGCCGAAGCGGACCGCGACCTGCTCGATCGTCATGGCAACGCTGCGCGCCGTCATCACGCCTGCTCCTTGGCGGCTGTCTCGGCGAGGGCCACCGGCGCCAGCGCCGCCGTCCCGCTCCGTCTCCGCACCAATCGCTGCGCGAGCGACGGCACGATGCCGCGCGGCAGCACGAACAGAATGGCCATCAGCACACCGCCATAGGCAATCCACTGCGCTTCCGGCGCCATGATCGGACGCAGCGCGACCGGCAGCAGACCGAAGATCAGGCCGCCGACGACGGGGCCTGCGAGCGAGCCCTTGCCGCCGCTGATGACCATGATCACCATGGTGACGGTGTTGATGAAGGCAAACACCTCCGGATCGATGATCCGGATATAGTGCGCGTAGAGACTGCCGGCCGCGCCTGCGATCGCAGCCGAGATCACCGCCGCCAGCGTCAGCGTCTTCGTCACGTCGATGCCAACGGAGACCGCCAGCGTCTCGTTCTCCATCAACCCGCGCATTGCACGGCCGAAATGCGAATGAACGAGGCGTGCGATCAGGAGATAGGCAACGAGAGCCACCACCAGCACGAGATAATAGTTCTGTAGCTTGGTCCGCAATGTCAGCTCGCCGAAGCCGGACAAAGGCAGCACGATGGAGGGAATGTTGGTCAGCGCCAGCGGTCCCTGCGTCAGCTCGACCCAATTCAACGCGACCAGCCGGACGACCTCGTCAAAGGAGATCGTGACAATGACGAAATAGGCGCCGCGAACCCGGAACGAGAGCAGTCCGACAAAATAGCCGCACAGTCCTGCAATCAGGATTGCAAACACAAGTCCCACGATCGGCGGCCAGGGCTCGTGGACCAGGCGCACGCCGCCGGGCAGGCCGATGTCGAAGCCGAGCGATGTCAGCGCGCTGACATAGGCCCCGATGCCGAAGAAGGCGATGTGACCGAGGCTGAGCTGCCCGGTGAAGCCGAGCAGCAGATTGAGGCTCATCGCGCCGATGATGAAGATTCCGGTCGTGATCAGCGCGTTCAGAAGGTAGGGATCGCGCAGCCAGAGCGGCACCGAGGCAAGGGCTGCGACGGCGAGAATGGTGACGACTATCCTCATCCGACGCGCTCCGCGCGCGCGAACAAGCCGGTCGGTTTGAAGATGAGGACCGCGATGATGATCAGGAAGCCCATCGCGTCACGATAGCCGGACGAGACGTAGCCGGCACCAAGCTCCTCCGCCAACGCCAGGATGAAGCCACCGATCACCGCGCCGGTGATGTTGCCGAGGCCCCCCAGAATGACGATTGCGAACGCCTTGACGGCGGCAAGGTCGCCCATCTGCGGGAAGATCACGTAAACCGGACCGAGCAGAGCCCCCGCCGCGGCGGCAAGGCTGGACCCGATTGCGAAAGTCGAGGTGTAGATCATGTCGACATTGACGCCCATCAGCGACGCCGTGTCGTGGTCCTGGAACGTCGCCCGCATCGCGCGGCCGAGGCTCGTCTTGTTGATCAGGAGGTACGTCACCACGATCAACAATGCCGCGGCGGCGAGCACGAACAAGCGGAGCCAGGACACGGACACCGGCCCCAGCACGAGCGGCGACTCCGGAAACGGCGTTGTCACCGATTTCGCGACGCCGCCCCAGATCCACAGCGTGCCCGACTGCATGGCGATCCAGGCGCCGATCATCACCAGCATCGTGGTGTCGATGTCGGAACCGCGCAGCGGCCGCAGCAATGTCAGCTCGATGGCCGCGCCCAACAGCCATCCGGCCAGCACCGCGACGGGCAGTGCAAGGAAGAAGTTCAGCCCGAGCTGTTGCACGACGATGAACATGACGTAGGCGCCGAACGTATACAGCACGCCGTGCGTGAAGTTCACGACGTTCATGATGCCGAAGATCAGCGTGAGCCCGATGCCGAGCAGCGCATAGGTGCCGCCGAGCACAAGCATGTTGACCAGATGCTGAAGAAATTCGCTCAAGGCTGTTTCCGAATGAGCCGCATATGAGCGAGGGCCGCGATGTGCCGCCCTCGCCCATGATCGCCGAGGTTATTGTTTGAGCATGATCTTTTCGGAAAACCGCTTCACACTTTTCCGGATCATGCTCTAGAGCGTCTTCATCTCGACCTTGCCGTCGTTGATCTCGATCAGATACACGTTCGGCTGGCTCTGCCCGCTCTCCTTGCCTTCCGGACCGGATTTGCGGAACACGATGTCGCCGTTGAGCCCCTTGATATTGATGTCCCAGAACGCCGCCTTGATCGCAGCCGGCTCGGCCTTGCCGGCCTTCTCGATCGCGGCCGCCACAGTGCGGATACCGTCATAGCCGCGAAAACTCTCGGTGCAACCGGCGAACTCGAAGCCGCGCTTCTTCCATTCCGAGATGAAATAGTTGGTCGCTTCCGGGTTCGGCGTCTTGTCGGGGAACCAAGGCAGGAAGGTTGTCAGATGCATGGTGCCGTTGGCGGCAGCACCGGCCTGCGCAATGATTTGATCCGGATTCTGCGAGCCGCCGGTGGTGATGATGCGCTTCTTCAGGCCCAACGCGGCGGCCTGCTTGAAGATCAGCGTCAGCTGATCGACCGCGGTCGTGACGATGACCGTCTCGGAATCCGAGCTCTTGATCTTGGAAAGCTGAGCGCTCATGTCCTGCGCGCCCTGATCCATGGTTTCGACAAGGCCGATGCTGATGCCCTTGTCCTTCATCATCTTGCTGAAGTCCTCGGCGGTACCGCGGCCCCAGTCATTGTTGATGACGAGGAAGTCGACCTTCTTCAAGGCGAGCTTGTCGACGATGCCCTTGAACGCAGCCGCCTCGACCGCCGAGGGCGGCGAGATGCGGAAGATGAAGGGATTGCCGGTCGTCGTGATCTTGCCCGAGGACGAGGTCTCCACCACCATCGCCGTCTCATATTCCATCAGCTTCGGCATCACGGCGAGCGTCAGGCTCGAGCCCCAGGCGCCCATCAGGACCGGCACCTTGTCGCTGGTGATGAGCTTCTCAGCCACGGCCGCCGCTTCGGTCGGGTTGCTCTTGTTATCCTCGATCACGAGCTCGATCTTCTTGCCCAAAATGCCGCCCTTGGCATTGATCTCGTCGGCGGCGATCTTGGCGCCGTTAACGACATAGGTGCCCGACGCCGCGAACGCGCCGGTGAGCGGTTCGTTGACGCCGATCTTGATGGTCTGCGCCCCTGCGGCTCCGCCGAACAGGGCCGTCGCCAGCGCGATTGTCCGAACCAGTCCGAGTGCTCGTGTCATGTTGTCTCTCCAAATCTCACGCTGTTAATCTCTATGGCAGTCCAGGTTTCGTCACTCCCGCGGTGTGCGCACACACCGATCCGTCATCCCGGCTCGTCCCCGCGGCCAAAGAAGCGCGCGATGCGGGCACGGACGACGCCGGAGACAATCGACCAGAAGCTGAGCTCCGCCGGGCCGGCCTCTCCCGGCGACGCACCCGACATGTGCCGATCGAGATTGCCGGCGAACTCTGCAACCAGACGTCTGGCGAGATCGCGCACCAAGCCGGGACGACCGATTTGGGCCAGCATTCCCGTGAGCGTGTAGCCGATCGACAGTTCGACGGTTGTGGCAGCCCCGCCATCGAGCGGGACCAGGCGATAGCGGATTTCCCCCTGCGTCGCCGAATGGCTGCGCCGGTCGGTGCCGATACCAATGATGCGGCCTGAGAGCGTCGCGGGATCGCGTTCGACGCGTGCGGCTCCTTCGAAGGCCGCCGCGATCGGCCCGAGCCTGACGCGGATCGCGCCCTCGACGCGCTCCGGGCTTGGCGGCGCCGTCAGCGATACGCCGGGAAGGCAGGCTGCGATGCCCGCGATATCGTCGAACATCGCAAACACTTTTGCCGGCGCATGAGGCAGCGTGAAGCGCTGCTCCAGAACGGTTGCGGGGATGAAGTCCGGAATGACTCCCGGCGCGACGCCGTCCGATGCCGGCGCGAAATCCTGCCGCGCAGGCGGCGGCTGCTCGTTCGAGTCGAGCGCGTGCCCCGATCCGACAGGACCAAGGATGGTCCGTCCACCATCGGCTTGCGGCGCGATGTTGCGCGCGCGCCGGGCCTCAATCACGGACTGTACCGCGCGCACGATTCCGACATAGCCGGTGCAGCGGCAGAGATTGCCGCTCAGGCCGACGCGGATTCGCCGTTCGTCGGCATCCGGCAGACGCAGCACCAGGTCGCGGGCAGAGACCAGCATCCCCGGGGTGCAGTAGCCACATTGCAGGGCATGCTCGCGGGTGAAGGCGCCGCGCAGCTCGACCATGACCTCGTCCTCGTCGAGGCCTTCGATCGTGGTGATGTCGGCGCCCTCGCAGGCCACTGCATAGGTGATGCAGGAGCGCGCCGGCACGCCGTCGAGCAGCACGGTGCAGGCGCCGCAGACGCCGTGCTCGCAGCCAAGATGCGTGCCGATCAGATCGAGCTTGTCGCGCACGAAGTCAGCAAGGCTGGTGCGCGGCTCGGCCAGCACCTCCACCGCGCGACGGTTGACGTTGAGGGCGATCGTGTTCATGCTGCGGCCTCGTGGACGGCACGCTTCAACACGCTGACATGGATATGGCGCTCCGCTGCGTCACTGATGCCCGCCTTCGCCAGCAGCGCATCGGCAACGCGAGCATCGAAACGCTGCTTGTAGTTGGCTGCAATCCGTCCTCCGAACAGCTCGGCCGCGTCGGTCAAAACGATCGGCACTGTGTCGATCGCACCGATCACGACGCGGGCGGAAGCCCTGGCAGGATCGACCAGCACCGCGCCAATGGCGTGGGCAAACTCGCCGGTCTTGCGGCAGCTCTTGGCATAACCCCAATGCGCCGAGACCGACCGTGGCGGCACATGGACCGCCTCGACGATTTCGCCGGCGTGCAGCGCCGATTCGAGAGCGCCGACGACGAACGCCTCGATGGCCATGATGCGCGCCCCGGCCAGGCTGCGCAGCGTGACCCGCGCGCCCAACGCGGCGAGCGCCGAAATCCAGTCCGCGGCGGGATCGGCATGGCTGAGCGAGCCGCCGATGGTGCCGCGGTTGCGCACGGCGCGATAGGCGATGTTGGCCGCGACACCCCGCATGGCGCCGCGGGTGACGTCGGCCGTGCGCCCGTCCTCGATGTCGGCATGCGTGACCAAAGCGCCGAGCACCAGCTCGCCGTCGCGAAGCTCCGCCTGCTTGAGCTCGGCAAGGCCGGAGATGTCGACCACCAGCTCGGGCTGCACCAGCCGCAAATTGAGCATCGGGCCGAGCGATTGGCCACCGGCGATGATCTTCGCCGATCCGCTGGCCGCAGCCAGCATCGACAGCGCCGCATTGAGATCGCGTGGACGCTCATAGCCGAAGGGCGCAGGCTTCATGCCGCGCTCCTTTCGGCAGCGCGCGCGGCCAGCACGGCGGTGACGACGCGATGGGGCGTGATCGGCGACTGCATCAGCTCGACACCGAGCGGCCGCAGCGCATCGTTGACGGCGTTGGCAATCGCGGCGGGCGGCGCGATCGCCCCGCCCTCGCCGATGCCCTTCACGCCGAACTGCGTATAGGGCGACGGCGTCTCCATGTGATCGAGACGGGCCGCGGGAACTTCGGTCGCACCGGGAAGCAGATAGTCGGCAAGCGTCGTCGCCAACGGCTGGCCGGAGGCATCGAACGGCATTTCCTCGTAGAGCGCGGTGCCGATGCCTTGCGCGAGTCCGCCATAGATCTGGCCGTCGACAACCAGCGGATTGACCAGCACGCCGCCATCCTCGACGATGACATAGTCGAGGATTTCGACCTCGCCGACATCAGGGTCGACCGCAACGACAGCCGCATGCGCGGCGTAGCTGAAGGTGCCGCTGTCGCGCACGGGCTTGTAGCCTTGCGTCACTTCCAGTCCGCCCGGATCGACATCGGCCGGGAGATCCTGCGGACGGCGATACCAGGTGTGGGCGATGGTCTGGAGGCTGACGCTGCCATTGACGCCGCGCACTTCGCCATTCTGCAATACGACCGAGACCGGATCATGCTGCAACAATTTTGCGCCGATCCGCCTCGCACGTTCGCCGAGTTCGCGGCAAGCGGTTGCCACCGCGCCGCCCGCCATGACCATCGAGCGCGAGCCCCAGGTGCCGGTCGAATAGGGTGTCATCGCGGTGTCGCCGAGGATGATGCGTATCTTTGCGACGTCGACCCCCAGCATCTCATGCGCGACCTGAGCGAGCGTCGTCTCCATGCCCTGCCCGTGCGAATGCACGCCGACGCGCAGCTCGAGGCCGCCGTCCGGCGTCAACCGTGCCGATGCCTGTTCGTGGCCGGGCACCATCGGAATGCCCCAGCCGGCATAGACCGATGTGCCGTGCGCGGCCTGCTCGCAGTAGATGGAGATGCCGACGCCGATCCGTCGGCCGTCGACTTCTATCTGACGCTGGCGCGCACGAATGGCATCGATATCGATCGCGGCCAGCGCGCGCCGCATGGCTTGCGGATAATCGCCGCTGTCGAAATGTTTCTTGGTGATGTTGTCGAACGGCATCTGCTCGGGCTGCACCAGATTGCGCAGCCGCACCTCGCCGGGTTCGAGCCCGGCCTCGACAGCCACGAGGTCGAGCATCAATTCGAGCGCAAAGCACACGCCGGTCCGCGCCACGCCGCGATAGGGCAGGATCGGGCATTTATTGGTGGCGACCGAGAAGGTCCGGCATCGATAGGCCGGCATCTTGTAGGGACCGGGCAGGATGCTTGCGACTTGGGCTGCTTCGAGACAGGCCGAGAACGGATAGGACGAGTAGGCCCCGGAATCCACGGTCGCCTCGCAATCGATGCCGCGCAACGTCCCGTCGCGATCGGCATAGAGCGTGATCTTGTAATGATGCTCGCGGCAGTTCGAGCTGGCGACGAGATGCTCGCGGCGATCCTCGGTCCAACGCACGGGATGGCCGCGCTGCATCGTCAGCCAGGACAGGCAGACCTCTTCAGGCAACAAAATTCCCTTGTGGCCGAAGCCGCCGCCGACATCGGGCGAAATCACGCGTATCTGGCCCTCCTCCATGCCGAGGCATTCGGCGAGCCCGCTGCGCGTGATGTGCGGCATCTGAGCTGCGGAATGCAGCGTGAGCTGGTCGAGTCGCCGGTCGAAGGTCGCAACCACACCGCGGCCTTCGAGCGGCGACATACACTGCCGCGCGGTCGATATCTCGCGCGTCACCTTGATCGGCGCGTCGAGCGCTAAGGAAATGTCGGCCTCGTAGTTGGTTTCGAGGAAGACATTGTCGCCCCAATGCTCATGCACCAGGGCCGAGCCCGCCTCGCGCGCCTTCAGCATGTCGTAGACCGCGGGCAGCTCTTCCAGATCCAGCGTCACGGATGCTGCGATGTCCTCCGCCTCGGCACGCGTCGGCGCGACGCACATCGCGACGAGCTCGCCGACCTGACGCACCTTGCCGGTCGCGAGCACCGGCTGCTCGGAAATCTTGAAACCCGGCAGCGCGGAGACTGCCCGGATCGGATTGATGCCAACGAGATCGGCCGCCGTGAACACGCTGCCGCGATAGCGCTCGGGCACATGGATGCCACGGATCCGCGCATGCGCCAGCGGGCTACGCACGAACGCGACGTCCTGAAGGCCCGCAAGCCTGATATCGGCGACGAACTGGCCGCGGCCACGCATCAAGCGGTCGTCCTCCTTCCGCGGCAGCCGTGCGCCCACGCCCTGCCCGGACTTGCTAGAAGGAAACTCCCGCTCGTTGCGCAACTCCGCGTTCTCCTTCACCGTGCGGCCTACGCCGCAACAGCCTGCGGCAGGATCGGCGCGACCGCGTCAAAGCGCATACCGGCGCGCAGGCAGAAGGCCGGCTGAAGCAGACGCTCCGCGATCACCTCGTTCTTCTCGTTGTCCCTGAGGACGAAGCGGCCGTTCTGCTCCGTGAGCACAGAGATGTCGGCGTCCATGCCAACCTTGAGGGCACCGATCTCCCCACTGCGGCCGAGCATTTTGGCCGCATTGGACGTGACCATCGGCACCACCTGCTCGAGCGACAGGCCGAGCGCCATCATCGAGCTCATCGCCTGGACCAGGCTGAACTTGGCCTGGCTCGCGAAGGGATGGTTCTCGTCGTCCTCGTGCTGATCGGGCGTCCCGGCTGGAGCTGGCACATGCGTGTTGTAGCCGTGAATGTCGGCGCCCAGCGTGGCCGGAACGATGCCGGCGGCAATCGCCTTTTTCGCGAGCCGATACGAGAAGTGACTGCCATGACCGACATCGACCTTCAGGCCGCGATCGAGTGCGGCCTGGATCACTGGGTGCACCTCGCCCTCGCGGTTGACGAAGCCGCCGGGATGGCGCGTGAAGGGATGTGCGAGAATGTCGCCCTCGCGCAGCAGCGGGATCACGCGCGTCAGGATCGTGTCCGCATCTTCGCCATTGGCGCCGCTCTCGGGCAATCCCCAGAGCTGGCCGAAATGCACGTAGACCGGCAAATCGGCGCGCTTGCCGATCTCCGCCGCCATCTCGATGACGCGAATGCCCCAGCGCGCGAAGCCGCCAATCTCCGCATGTGCCTTGATGCCGCGTACGAGGTCGAAATTGGCGGTGGCCGATTTGACGGTCGCGTCGATGTCGACACCGTCGGGGCTATAGAGCTTCGGATAGTAGTGCCCTTCGAGGCCACCGACGAGATAAGCCGACAGAAAAGCATAGACGCGCGAGGCCGCGGGCTCCGCAATGAAGTGCCGAAAGCCTGGCAGCGTCATGCAGGACGGACCACCCTGATCGACCAGCGTCGTCACGCCCGACTGCACACCGACCATGTCGGCATTCATGCCGAAGCGGCCGGAGACATATTGATAGACATGCGCATGGGTGTCGATCAGCCCGGGCAGCACGAGCTTGCCGCCGACATCGACCACCTCCTTCGCGCTGGTCGGCAGGATGTCCGGCGCGACCGCCGCGATCTTGCCGTTGCGGATGGCGACGTCCCTGATACCGTCCACGCCGGACGCCGGGCAGATCACGCGACCGCCTCGCAGCACAAGATCGAAGCTGGCAGTGACGGAGCTGGTCGTGGCGGACATGGCGCTCTCCTCTATCTCGCGCAGACGGTTGCCCCGCCCTCGAATTACGAAGCATGCTTCGTATTTTACAAAAGCAAACTTCGTGCCATGATCTGGTGGTGGCGAGCGCACTCGAATCGAGCTAAGCGCGACGGAGTTCCAAGTCGGGAGAGCGTGCATTGCGGCAAGCGAAGACACGTCGCAGCGGGGCCAAGCATCGCCCCTGGCCATTGTCCCAACGTCCCGGATATCTGATCCGACGGCTGCACCAGATTCACGTCGCGCTGTTCCAGGAGGCATGCGGCGCGTTCGAGGTCACGCCGCTGCAATACAGCCTGCTCTCTGCGCTGGCGGCGCGCGAAACGGCCGATCAGACCAGCCTGGCGGCCGATATCGCCCTCGATCGGACCACGACAACCGGCGCACTGAAGCGGCTCGCCGCGCGAAACCTGGTCGAACGCGCCGTCAACAAGGACGATCGCCGGGCGCGATTGTGCCGCCTGACGCCGGCCGGCGCCGCCCTGCTCGTCAAGATCGAAGGCGCGGCGCGACGGGCGCACCGCGCGACGCTGGGTGATCTGAGCGAGAAGGAACAGGCGCTGTTCATCGAGATGATGCAGCGCATCGTGGCCGGCAATCCCACCCGTGACAGCGCTGCTGCCCTATTTGAATAGTCGCCGACTGCTGCGCTTTTGAGTTGGGTTGCCCAATTTGTCATCGCACCGCTGCTCGCCGCCGCGACGGACTCCTTCGCGTCAGACATCCCGGCAGCGAAGCAAATGCCTCGACGCATGAGATCGGCTCGCGCTTGAAAACTCAAGTGCAATCCAGCGCAGGCACACCGCATCCGGCAGTCGCATCATCCCTGCCGCCGGCACCCGGCAGGCAGTGGCACGATTTATGCTGCAACCGATGCGAAGTGTGCTTCGTATTGGGGGACGCCATGACGGATACTGAACTTCGCGCTGACATTCACAGCATCGAGCCTATTCCCGACGCAGACCGGGACTCGACCGGACCACAGCAGATGTGGATCTGGGCGGGCGCCAACATCGCTCCGGTCAACTGGGCGCTCGGCGCGCTCGGCATCATCCTCAAGCTGGGACTGATGGAAACGATCGCGGTCATCATCATCGGCAACATCGTCGGCTGCGCGATCTTCGCCGCCTTCACGGTGATGGGACACAAGACCGGCGTCAATCAGATGGTGCTCAGCCGATCCGCCTTCGGCGTCCGCGGCGCCTACCTGCCCAGCATCCTGATGTTCCTGATGACGCTGTGCTGGATCGGTGTGAACACCTACTTCCCGGTGAAGATCTCGATCGGCATCCTCGGCCAGTTCGGCGTTCCCGACACCTGGCTGATCGAGATCGTCATCATCACGCTGGTGATGGCGGCGCAGGTCCTGATCGGGGTCTACGGCTTCTACGCCATCCGCACCTTCGAGAAATACACGGTGCCGCCGACCATCGCCATCATGGTGCTCATGAGCATCCTGGCGTGGACACGCCCCGGCGTCGTCAATTGGGGGCTCACGACGTCGCTGCCGCCCGGCGCGCATCTTGCGATGCTGACGCTGCTGATGACCGCGATCGGCGTCGGCTGGGGCATTTCCTGGGTCACCTGGGCGTCCGACTATTCGCGCTTCGTGCCGCGCAGCGTGCCGTCGAAGTCCGTGTTCTGGTACAGCTATATCGGCATGTTCGTGCCGACGGTCTGGCTCGCCACGCTCGGCGCGACGATCGCCTCGACGACGCTGGACACCGATCCCGCCAAGATGGTCAGCGCGGTGTTCGGCGGACCGGTCAGCATCCTGGTCCTGCTGATGGTGCTGCACGGCCCGATCGCCACCAACATCCTCAACGTCTATTCGGCGGGACTGGCGGCGCTCAGCGCGGGGCTGAAGCTCTCGCGCTTCTGGCTCACCGTCATCGTGGGCGTCGCCGGCTATCTGGTCACGCTGTACTTCATCTTCGCGCCGTCCTTCGCCAAGGCGTTCGACAATTGGATGATCAGCCTGCTGTTGTGGATGAGCCCGTGGGCCGGCGTGGTGCTCGCGGATTTCTTCATCAAGCGAAAGGGCAAGATCGACGTCGCCGAGCTCTATCGGTCGCCGGAGACCAGCGCCTATGGCGACATCAACTGGGCCGGCATGATCGCCTTCCTTGCAGGTCTCGCTGCCGGATGGTCGGTGGAAGACGGCCTGGTTGGCGCGCTCCAGGGGCCGGTCTCGATCAATCTGCTGGGCGGCGCCGATCTGAGCTGGCTGTTCGGGATCGGGGTCGCAGGCCTGGTCTATCTCGTGCTCGGCAAGCACGTGACCTCGAGCTCTTCGATCGTTGCGAGCACCGCAGGGAGGTGACGGCGGGTCATGTAGGGGGAGATCATGGACTTCGTTCTTCGATCCACGCCCGGAAACGTCCAGTGGGGACTTTGGGATGGACAACTGAAGCCGGTACTCCGGATTGCATCCGGAGACCGCGTGACCATCGAGACCCTCTCCGGCGAGCCGGATGATCTGCCAGATCCGTCGCTCGGCTTCGACGTCGTTCCCGGACATGCGGAGGTGCTGGCAAGCACGTTCCGCGGTCCGGGGCCGCACCTCCTCACCGGACCAATCCACGTCGAGGGCGCCGAGCCGGGCGACGTTCTCGAAGTTCGCGTTCTGAATATCGAACTGCGCTGCAACTGGGGCTGGAATCTCCAGGTCCCGACGCTCGGCACGCTGCCGGAGGATTTTCCCGAGTTTCGCCGCATCCACATTCCGCTGGACCGCGCGCGCAACGTCGCAAAACTCCCGTGGGGACAGGAGCTTCCGCTCGCCCCCTTCTTCGGCAATTTCGGCGTCGCGCCGCCGCCGGGTTGGGGCCGGCTGTCCTCAAAGGAGCCGCGGGCCTTTGGCGGCAACATGGACAACAAGGAACTCGGCGTCGGCACCACGATCTATTTTCCCGTGTTCGTGCCGGGCGCGCTGTTCTCCGCGGGCGATGGCCACGCGCTTCAGGGCGACGGCGAAGTCTGCCTGACCGCGATCGAGGCCGCCCTCACCGGCACCTTCGAATTCCATATCAGGCGCGATCTACGCCTCGCCTCGCCGCGCGCGGAAACCGCATCCGACTGGATCACGATGGGATTCGACGAAGATCTCGATGATGCGGCCAAGGCCGCGCTGCGCGATATGATCGCCCTGATCCGCGAGAAATGCGGCCTCAGCGCGCAGGATGCGTACACGCTCTGCTCCATCGCCGCCGACCTCCGGGTCACCCAGATGGTCGACGGCAACAAGGGCATTCACTGCGTCCTGGCAAAATCCCGCATGCCGTGATTCAGCCTGCGATGCGCAGGATCGGACGATTGATCGTGCTGAGCGGCCGGCAGCCGGTTTCGGTGACCATCACGGTCTCGCTGACGCCGACCGTGAACTGGCCGAAAATCCGCAAGGCCACCGGCAGATGGAACGTCATGCCCGGCCGCAGCTCAGTGGTGACGCCGGTGTAGAGGCTGAGCACGCCGCCTTCGCCCCAATCGGGCGCAAAGGCAATACCGATGCTGTAGCCCACACGCTTCCTGAAGTTCTCGGTGTAGCCGGCACGGTCGATGACCTGCTGACAGGCCAGATGCGGCGCCTCGCAGATCGCGCCCGGCTTGATCGCCTCCAGCGCCGCGGAAAGCCCGTCCTGACAGGTCTTCTCCATATCGATCGCGATTTGCGGCATGGTGCCGAGCCAGGCGCTGCGCATCAGCGCGGCGTGGTAGCGGTCATGGCTTGCTGCCATTTCCAGGAACACGGGATCGTCCGCCCCGATCCGTCCGCGCCGCCAGGTGCCGTGCGGCACGCCGGAACGGCGGCCGACCGAGACCAGCGGCTCCATGCCGACATATTCGGAGCCTGCGGCGATCGACGTTCCGACCATGGCGGAGACCAGGTCGTTGTCGCTTGCACCACGCTTCACCGCCGCGAGGCCCGCACGCATGCCGGCGTCAACATAGGATGCCGCGGTGGCGATCTTCTCGAGCTCGGCCGCCGATTTCACGATGCGGAGTTGCTCGATGATCCCGGCACCGTCATGCACTGTCCCGAGCTTGTCCTGGAGCGCTTCATAAGTCGCGACGGGTAAGAACCAGCCGCGCTTGTCGATCGCGATGCGCTTCGACGCCCAGCCGCGATCCTTGATGACATCAACCAGGAAATTCACCGGCTGATCGCCGTCCTGGTAGACTTGCGCGTCGGCGATGAAGGTGTTTGCGATGAAGTTGAAATATTCAAGCTGCCGGACAACGAAGGCAGGCTCGCCCTCCACCGGCAGGACCAGCGCCTGAAACGTGTAATAGCCCGGCGTCTGCTGGCCCGTGAGGTAGAAGATGTTCTCGGGCCCGGTAACGACCATGACGTCGATGCCGGCTTTTGCAAGGAGCGCGCGTGCGCGCGCGACCCGCCCGTCGTACTCCTGTTTCGGGAATGCTGATTCAGAGCCCTGCTCGACGCCGTCGCTAGCCATATCTGTAGTCTCCAATAAGCTTGGTGGTGGCGGCGTCGAAGGCGACGCCGAGGCCGGGGGTACGCTCCGCATGGACCGCCCCAGCGGTGTAGAAGATGCCCGAAACCGGATCATCGACGAGCCCGTCAGCTCCATAGAGCTCGGCGAATTCAGGCAGTGTCGCGCAGGCGACGTGCAGCGCCGCCGCGGTGGCAGCGGCCCCCTCGTTCATTTGACCGATCATGAAGGGCACGCCGGCCTCAGACAGTTTTCGCGCGGCCGCAACGGTTGGCGCAATGCCGCCGAGCTTCACGAGCTTGAGGTGCGCAAACACCCGCCCCTCATATGAGCATATCTGGGCGACATCATTGGTCGTGGCGATGCTCTCGTCGAGCATTACGGGAATCGGGCTTCGCCGCGCAAGTTCATCGATGCTCGCCCAGTCGCCGGGCGGAACGGGCTGCTCGACATAGGCGAGATCGTACCCGGCGAGCGCATCAAGCTTTGCCAGCGCCTCATCGGCTGTCCAGCGTCCGTTTGCGTCGGCTGCGATTTTCACCCGCCCGCCAAAACGCTCACGCAGGGCCGCGATACGGCGCAGATCTTCCGCAAAGTCTCCGACGGCAATGCGCACCTTGAGATCCCTGTAGCCGCGATCGACGTAAGCCTGCGCTTGGGCGAGGAAGTCTTCGTACGAGGACCAGAACAGGGTCTGGTTCGTCTTGCAGGTCACATCCCGTCGCGGCGCGCCAAGCCAGGCGGCAACGGATTTGCGCTCCCGACGCGCGACGAGATCATGCAACGCGCAATCGATCAACGTACGGACCGGTGCGATGTAGGGCGCCTCCCAAAGCGTCATCATCGCGATCAGATCGAGCGGATCGCGCCTCCAGTCGACGTCGTGAACGGCGGCGATCGCGAATTCCACCACGGTCTTCTCATCATAGCCATTGAGGTAGGCAATGTTGGCCCGCACCTCGCCGATGCCGACGGTGTCACCGTCATCGAGCCGCAGGTAAATCTCCTTCAGGCTGGCGATGCTGCCCGACGATGCGGTGTGGAGAACGAGCCCACCGCCGTAGTGCAGATCGGCCAAATGCAACGAGACGCGCAAAGTTTCAGGTCCTAGTTGCGCAGCATGGCTTTCGCCACATCGCGATAGATCAGGCTGGCGGTGATGAATTCGTCGACCGGCACGAACTCGTCGGGCTTATGGGCAACGGCAAGATCGCCCGGACCGATCACGGTCCCCTGCGCACCGACGCTGCTGAAATGCACGAGATCGCAAGCGCCCTGGAAGCCGAACGGACCCGGCTTTGTCACACCGTGGGCACGGCTTGCAGCAAGGCTCGCCTGCACGATCGGACGATCCGCCGCCGTTTCCGTCGCCCCGCCCGTCGTCGCCTTGTAGTCGACGATTTCGGCGCGCAGGCCGAAGCGCTCGCGCGCGACCACGAGAAGCTGATCGATCTCGCGCTTGACGGCCTCCTCATCCTCTCCAGGCACCATCCGGCGATCGAGCAGAAGGTCGCAGGCGCCAGGCAACACGTTATCGGCATGGCCACCATTGATCCTGGTGACCGTGAGGCTCGCCGCCCCGACCAGCGGATGGCTGTGGTGACGCACCACCTTGTCGTGATGCTCGGCGACAAGCCCAAGCAATTCGCCGGCCCGGTAGATCGCGTTCTCGCCAAGATGCGGCGTTCCGGAATGCGCTGATACACCGTGCACCCGCACCACCGGGCGCAGGCTGCCCTTGTGCGCGGAGAAGATGGCATTGGAGGTCGGCTCGCCGACAACCGCAGCATCAATCTTTGGGCGACCCGCGGCGTAGAATTTCGCCCCTTCGCTGGCAATCTCCTCATCGGCCACGAAGACACCAAGCAGCGTGCCCGACCACGCCGCGCGATCGGCCGCCAGCATGCGCATGGCCTCCAACATCGCCGCCAGCGGTCCCTTGCAGTCGCAAGCGCCGCGGCCGTAGAGCCGTCCATCGCGCTCGGTCAGGGCAAAGGGATCCGAGGACCAGCCATCGCCAACCGGCACGACATCCATATGGGTGTTGAACGCGAACACCGGGCCGGCACCGCTATCGAGCCGCGCGACGACGTTGATGCGTCCCGGCTTGTACTCCTGGAACGATACCTCGAAGCCCTCGGTCGCAAGCAGCTCGCGCAGATATTGCGCGGCAGGAGCCTCGTGGCCGGGAGGATTCTGCGTGTCGATCGCGACGAGCCTTGCGAGCTCTCGCTTCATGCGGGCGACATCGGGAGAACTGGACATCGACGGGCTCCGGATATCGGGGTCAGTGAAGGATCTGATCAAGAAAACGGCGCGTCCGGTCGTTGACCGTGCCGCCAAAGAACTGATCGCTCGACGCAGTCTCGATGATCTCGCCGTGCTCCATGAAGACGATCCGGTCGGCGGCGCGCCGGGCGAAGCCCATCTCATGGGTGACGACGATGCTCGTCATGCCCTCGGCGCTGAGGGTTGCCATGACATCAAGCACCTCGCGGATCATTTCCGGATCGAGCGCAGAGGTCGGCTCATCGTACAGCATCAGCTTGGGCCGCATCGCAAGCGCACGCGCAATCGCGACGCGCTGCTGCTGGCCGCCGGACAGCTCGTCCGGGAAGGCGTCCGCCTTCTCGGGGATCTGCACCTTGCGCAGAAGGTCGACCGCGATGTCATGGGCATCGGCTCGGCTGATTCCGAGAATTTTCACCGGCGCCAGCATGACATTCTCGGCTGCCGAAAGATGGGCGAACAATTCGAAGTTCTGGAAAACCATGCCGATCTGACGGCGCAACAGATGAGCCGTACGCCGGGCGCTCGTGATGTTCTCGCCCTCGAAGAAGATGTCGCCACTGTCCACCGTTTCCAGCAGGTTGACGCAACGCAGGAGCGTCGACTTGCCCGACCCTGATGGCCCGATCAGGACGACCGTCTCGGAAGGATCGACCGCCAGCGTGCAGGCCTTCAGCACCTGCGTCGCGCCGAAGCTCTTGTTGATGCCGACGATCTCGAGAAGATGCTGCATGCGTGTTACCGCACCGCCAGCTTCGACATCCCGAGCATCCGCTCGGTCAGCGAAAGCCGTCGCATCCGCTGCCGCTTCTTGGGATCGAGCACGGCTTCCAACAGGATTTGCAGCCCCATGAAGGCCGTGGTCATCGCGAGATAATAGATGCCGGCAGCGGTCAACGCCTCGAAGTAGCGGAAGTCGGCACTCGCCGTCTGGTTTGCGACCAGCAGCAGCTCCTCCACGGCGATCACGGAGACGAGCGCGCTGAGCTTCAGCATGCCGATCATCTGGTTCCCCATCGGCGGCAGCACGATCCGCGCGGCTTGGGGAATCACGACGTGGCGCATCATCTGGGTTCCGGTCATGCCGAGCGCGAGGCCGGCCGTGCGCTGCCCTTTCTTCACCGCCTGAAGGCCCGAGCGCAGGATCTCCGCCATGTAGGCGCCCTCGTTCAACGACAGCGCCAGCACCGCGCACACGAATGCCGAGAGCTTGATGCCGAACGACGGCAACACATTGTAGATGAAGATGATCTGGAACAGCACCGGCGTGCCGCGGAAGAGCCAGAGATAGACCAGCGTCACGAAGGTGCCGATCCGGGTCTGGCTCTCCTGAATCAGCGCAAGAACGAGACCGATCAGAACGCCGAGGATGAGCGATGCGATCGTCAGCAGCAGCGTCATCTCGGCGCCGTGCAGGAAGTTTGGCGAGGTGAGGTATTTCAGGACGAGTTCGACGGACACCGGCTGGCTCCCTTAGTCAAACAGCGACACTGACGCAGGAAATTTCCAGGTTGCGATCAACTTCTTGTAGGAGCCGTCGGCGACGATCTCCTTGAGCGCGGCCTCGACCGCCGACTTCATCGCAGTGTCGCCCTTGCGCACCGCGATGCCGATCTGCGTGCTGGTCTCGAACTCCGGGCCAGCCACGGCGTAGACGCCCGGCACCTTGTCCATCAGCTCGACCACGCCGGGCGTGGAATTGAAAAGGACATCGGCACGGCCCTGCCGCAGCGTGAGCGCCGAATCCTGCGCGGTGGGGAGCGTCATCACATTGATGGCGGCAAGCCCCTTGTCGCGGCAGCGCTTGTCGTCCTGCCGTGCGTAGGTTTCCTGGATACCGCCAAGGGTGACGGCAACGGTCTTGCCGCACAGGGAATCGTCGCGGCCGGTGATCTTGGCGGGATTCTCCGCCTGCACTACGACGAGCGTACCGATCTTGAGATAGGGAACGAAGTCGACCTGAGCGGCGCGCTGCTCGTTGATATACATCGCCGAATTGATGAGATCGACGCGGCCACCTTGCAGCGCGACGATCAGCCCCTTGAATTCCATGTTCATCGGCTTGGCCTCGGCGCCGAGCTTTTTGCTCAAGAGGCCGATCATGTCGATGTCGAAGCCCGAGAGCTTGCCGTCCTTCTGAAACTCGAAGGGCGCAAATGTACCGGCGACGCCGTAGGTCAGCGCGCCCTTCTCCACCAGCGTGGCCGACGAGAGGTCGGCGGCCATCGCCGAGCCGGACAGACAAAGCAACAGGGCTCCGCAGGCAAGGCGCAAACGAGACATGGGTGACCCCTGTAGCTTGATTGTTCTATTGTTGACTATTATACAATCCTTGATGCATTCGGCGTCAAGCCCTATCAGCGGGCATCTTCTGACTAAGCTTTGGTCAGACGATTTTTGACGCAGATCGTCGCCCGAAGCTATTGTATCAGAAGTTGCAACTCGTACTTTAGGACGGATCCCAAAGCCCCCTCCCATGGCGCGGTCAACCCAACAAAGCCGCTTTCGTCTCGCCAACCAGATTCTGGTTGTCATCCGGGACGCCAAGTTTGAGCCCGGGCATCATCTTCGCGAGCAGCACCTTGCGGACCTGCTCGGTGTCTCGCGGACGCCAATCCGGTCTGCACTCGACCTCCTGGCCGAGCGTGGCATCGCGGAGACGCGGAAAAATCACGGCTTCTTCCTGCGCAAGCCGTTCGATTCTCTGCACCGGATCGAGATCGAAATCCCCTCGACGATCGACGAAGAGCTTTATGCAAAACTCGTTCGCGATCGCCTCGAACACCGCATTCCGAACTCCATTACGCAGAGTGAGATCGCGCGTCGGTACAATGTCGATCGTGTGGTCCTGGCGCGCACCCTTTCGCGGCTCGCCGAAGATGGCCTGATCGCACGCAAGCAGGGGCATGGCTGGACGTTCCTGCCGACACTGGACTCCCTTGTCTCGCTCCGCGCCAGCTACGAATTTCGCCTGACGCTGGAGCCTTCAGGCTTTCTATTGCCGACATTCAAGCCGGATCTCGCCGCCATCGAACGGATGCGCCTGGAGCACCTTTATCTGGTCTCGCACCCCGACATCGCCTCCGTCTCCAGCACACAGCTGTTCGAGACGGATGCCACATTTCATGAGATGTGCGCCGAGTTCTGCGGCAATGCATTCTTCGCGCAGGCGGTTCAATACCAGAACCGGCTTCGGCGCCTGCTTGAATTCGGCAGCTATTTCGACAGCCGCCGTGTCCGCGAATGGTGCCGCGAGCACCTCGCCATCATCGAAGCCGTTGCCGCCAACAATCTGACGGAGGCCTCGACCCGCATGCGCGCGCATTTGGAGCAGGCTTTCGTGTCTGCCCAAGCGGCCGCGCAGTAATCTCGGCCCGTAGCCGACGCGCGCGCCGTCGTCAGCGCGGGACGACGGCCGTCGCTTCGATCTCGACGCGCGCGGATGGCTCGACGAGGCGCACGACCTGCACCAGCGCCATGCTGGGGTAGTGGGTGCCCAAGACCTCACGATAGGCTTTGCCGAGCGCCTTCAGATTCGTGATGTATTCGTCCATGTCGACGACATACCAGGTCAGGCGCACGAGATGGTCCGGCCGCGCGCCGCCTTCGGCCAGGATCGCGACGATGTTTTCGAGCGTCTGCCGGACCTGCGCGACGAATCCATCACCAAACCGGCCTGCAACGTCCCAGCCGACGACACCACCCGTCACGACGAGGCGTCCCTCGGCCATGATGCCGTTGGCATACCCCTTCGGCTGCGGCCAGCCGCTGGGCTGAAGCACTTGCAGACCGTTGGTCGCCGCGGCTTCTGGCTTTGTCATCGTACTCATGCGGAATTCTCAATCCTCTCAGCGCGGCTTCAGGAGGTCGCGCGCCACAATCAGTTTCTGAACCTCGGTCGCGCCCTCATAGATGCGCAACGCCCGGATTTCGCGGTAGAGGCTTTCGACGACCTCGCCCTTGCGCACGCCGCGGCCGCCGAACATCTGGACGGCGCGGTCGATGACGCGCTGCGCGGTCTCGGTTGCGGTCAGCTTCGCCATTGCAGCTTCGCGCGTCGTCGGCAGCTTCTGGACGTCGCGGCGCCAGGCCGCACGGTAGGTCAGCAGCGCGGCAGCATCGGTGTCGGTCGCCATGTCGCCGAGCGCGGCCTGAGTCAGCTGGAGATCGCCCAGCGTCGCACCGAACATGTGCCGGCTACGCGCGTGCGACAGCGCTTCGTCGAGCGCCCGCCGCGCGAAGCCGAGGGCAGCGGCCGCGACCGATGCGCGAAAAATATCCAGCGTCTGCATCGCGAGCTTGAACCCGCCGCCCGGCGCGCCGAGGCGGCGGCTCGCCGGAATCCGGCAATTGGCAAAGCGCAACGTCGCCAGCGGATGCGGCGCGATGACGTCGATACGCTCGGCAATGCTGAACCCGGGATCATCGGGAAAGACGACAAAGGCCGAAATGCCGCGGGCGCCCGGCGCCTCGCCCGTTCGCGCAAACAGCGTGTAGACGTCGGCAATGCCGCCGTTGGAGATCCAGGTCTTCTCGCCGTCGATGACGTAGTCGTTGCCGTCGGCGCGCGCGGTGCAGGACATCGCCGCGACGTCCGATCCCGCCTCCTTCTCCGACAGCGCGAAGGCCGCAAGCCATTCGCCGGAGCGAACCTTCGGCAGCACGGCCTTGCGCAGCTCCGCAGAGCCGCCGAGCGCGATCGCGCCGGAGCCGAGCCCCTGCATCGCGAAGGCGAAATCGGCGAGGCCATCGGCATAGGCGAGCGACTCGCGCGACAGGCAGATCGAGCGAGAATCGATTGTCGTCGCATCACCGTCGGGTGCCGCGACCGCGCAATCAAGCACCCCCGCCTCGCCCATCGCGCGCACGAGCCGGCGGCAGGCGACGTCGACGTCGCTGTGGTCGATCTTGTCGATCGCTCCCGACTGGACGAAGCGATCGAGCGCCTCGCCGATGATCTGGTGACGCGGCTCGAAGAACGGCCAGTCCAACCATTCGCGCTTGATGACTTTGGCAACGGAGCTCATCTGATCCCTCCTCCGTTCACTGCACTGCGGCCGCAGCGGCTGCACGCGCCAGATTGGCTTCGTACTGTCCTTTGGCGGACAGATATTGCTTCGGCCAGTTGATTGCCGTGATGCCGATGCGCGCAGCCTCATGCAAGGTCCAGGCGGGATCGGCAAGATGCGGCCGCGCAATGGCGCAGAGATCGGCGCGGCCGGCCGCAAGAATCGAGTTGGCGTGATCGGCCTCGGAGATCGCGCCGACTGCAATCGTCTCGATGCCGACCTCGTTGCGGATCAGGTCGGCGAACGGCGTCTGGAACAGGCGTCCATAGATCGGCCGCTCCTCCTTCCAGACCTGCCCCGACGAACAATCAATCAGATCTGCTCCCGACTCCTTGAACATCGCAGCGAAGATCGCCGCGTCGGCCGGAATGTTGCCACCCTCGGTCCAGTCATGGCAGGACAGGCGCACCGACATCGGCCGATCGGACGGCCACAGGTCGCGCATCGCCTTGAACACCTCGAGCGGAAAGCGCGCACGGTTTTCGTGGCTACCGCCGTATTCGTCGGTGCGCCGGTTGGTCAGCGGCGAGAGGAAGCTCGACAGCAGATAGCCGTGGGCGCAATGGAATTCGAGCCAGTCGACGCCGGCCGCAGCCGCACGGCGGGTCGCCGCGACGAAATCGTCACGCACACGGTCCATGTCGTCGCGGTTCATGGCGCGCGGCAGTTGGCTGTTGGGCAGATAGGGCAGCGCCGACGCCGACATCAGCGGCCAATCTCCTGATACCAGCGGCTGATCGATTCCTTCCCAGGGCACTCTAGTCGCGCCCTTGCGTCCGGCATGGCCGAGCTGAATGCCGACCTTGGCGTGTCCGACACTGTGAATGAGATCGACCAGGCGGCGCCACTGCGCCTCTTGCGCATCGTTCCAGAGTCCGAGGCAACCCGGCGTGATCCGCGCATCCGGCGAGACGCAGGTCATCTCGGCAAAGACCAGCGCTGCGCCACCCATGGCGCGCGCGCCGAGATGGGCAATGTGGAAGTCGTCGATGAGCCCGGCCTGCGCCGAATACATCGCCATCGGCGAGACCATGATGCGGTTCGCAAGCCCAAGGCCGCGCACGCGGTGCGGCGTCAGCATCGGCGGCGGCACCCGCTCGCCATCCTTGACGACTATGCCGGAGCGCGCAGCGAACCAGCGCTCAAAGCCCTCCAGCCAGGTGCGATCGCGCAGACGAAGGTTCTCGTGGCTGATGCGCTGTGAGCGTGTCAGCATCGAATAGAAGAACTGCGGCGGCTCCAGCGTATCGGCATAGCGCCGGCCGACCACCTCGAACCATTCCATGGCGTTGCGTGCCGCGTTCTGGATGCGCGCGACATCGACGCGGCGCACCTCCTCGTAGGCTTCCAGCACGGTTTCGATGCCGGCGCGACCGTGACCATGGCGATCGAACTGGTTGGCGAGCTCGATGGCATCGTCGAGCGCGAGCTTGGTGCCGGATCCGATGGCGAAATGCGCTGTGTGCGCGGCATCGCCCATCAGCACGACATGCGACTTGCCGTTGAACACGCTCCATTTGCCGCAGATCAGCCGGCTGAAATTGAGCCACGCCGAACCGCGCAGATGCCGGGCGTTGGTCAGGAGTTTCGCGCCATCGAGCGTCTCGGCGAAGATTTTTTCGCAGAACTCAATCGAGCCCTGCTGATCGAGCTCGCCAAGCCCGTGGGCCTGGTAGGCTTCTTCCGTGGTCTCGACGATGAAGGTCGAGGTCTCGGCGTCGAACTTGTAGATGTGCGCCTGGAACCAGCCGTGCTCGGTCTTCTGAAAATCGAACGTAAAGGCGTCGAACGCCTTCTTGGTGCCGAGCCAGATGAAGCGGTTCGGCCGGATCACCATGTCGGGCTTGAATTGCTCGGCATAGCGGGCGCGGATCCTGGAATTGACGCCGTCGCAGGCGACGATCAGGTCGGCGTCGGGATATTCAAGATCGGACTCGACGTCACGCTCGAAGACGAGCTCGACACCCAGCGCTTCGCAGCGCCGTTGCAGGATGTTGAGCAGATGCTTGCGCCCGATACCGATGAAACCGTGGCCGCTCGTGCGCTGGCGCGTGCCCTTGAAGACGAGCTCGATGTCGTCCCAATGGTTGAAGGCATCCTCGATCTCGGTCGCGCTCTCGGGATCGGCAATCCGCATCGCGGACATCATGGCGTCGGAGAACACCACGCCCCAGCCGAACGTATCGTAGGGCTTGTTGCGCTCGACGACCGTGACGACGTGCTCTGGATGCCGCCGCTTCATCAGCAGGCCCAGATAGAGACCGGCCGGACCGCCGCCGATACAGACTATGCGCATGATCCCTCGCTTTCGCGCGTCGCGCCGTGTGCTGAGCTTCACCCGAATTATTTTAAGCCTAAAGTATTTCGTCGGCGCGGGCCTTGTCAAGATGGGTTCTGCAAAGCCCCCAGGCGACGACCGCAGCCCCCAGCCTCGATCTTTAGACACAATGCAAATTGGACACACGGCGGAGCCGATTCCGGGACCCTCGGGCTGAGCCTTGAATTTACTTTTGGCACGAACTATCTTGCCATCGTCCGTGAGAGCTGCGCCAGCTTTCAACAAGCCACGAAGCCCGGGAGATTCGATTGGCACTCGCGAAGGAGCCCACCCCTGTTTCAGCCAAGAACGGGGCGGATCAGGAGGCCGAGTACAGGGCTCAAACCCGGGTCTGGCTCCGGCTGCTCGCCTGCACGACCCTGATCGAAGGGGAGCTGCGGCGCCGGTTTCGCGAAGAGTTCGATTTCACGATGCCCCGCTTCGACGTTCTAGCCCAGCTCGACCGCGAACCGAGCGGGCTGGTGCTGGGGGAGCTGCCGAAGCGCCTGATGGTCTCGGCCGGGAACCTCACGCCGATCGTGGATCGCCTGGTCGAGGATGGATACATCACCCGCACGCCGTCGAACCTCGACCGCCGCGTCCAGATTGTCTGCATGACGGTCGAGGGCCGCAAGACCTTCAGGCGAATGGCCAAGAGCCACGGCGCATGGCTTGCCGAGCTGCTGGCGGATTTCCCGGCGGACCGGTTCGACGGATTGATCGGCGAGCTCGACGACCTCAAGGGTGCCGTCAGGGACGCGCTGCAAAAACCCTGAGCTGACGCGGCCCTTCGGGTCCGGACCATGCTCTAGCGTCTCAACTTCACGCCGGCCGCCTCGCGATCCCAAATATCCGCGGTGACGCCGGCGTCGCGCAACACGCCCTTCTTGATCTTGCCGTTCTCCGTCAGCGGCATCTGGCTCAGAATGCGCACATAGCGCGGGATGGCGAAATAGGCGATCTGCCCTTCGCAATGCCTGACGATGTCGACGGGCTCCAGCGATTGGTCCGGCTCCAGCAGGATCGCAACCGCAACCTCGTCCTCGCCCAACTCCGACGGCAGCGGGTAGATCGCGCAGGCGGCGACCGCGGGGTGGGACTGGATGGTCTGCTCGACCTCCCACGAGGATACGTTCTCGCCACGCCTGCGGATCGAATCCTTCATGCGGTCGATGAAGCGATAGTGTCCGTCAGGGTCCCGAACGACCCGGTCGCCCGAGTGGAACCACAGATTGCGCCAGGCCTCGACCGTCTTGTCCGGCATGCCGAAATAGCCGCTGGCGAAAGCGAAGGGCTCCTTGGCGCGAAGCACCAGCTCGCCGGCCGTTCCATCAGGAAGCGCAGAATCGTTCTCGTCGACGATCTGCGCCTCGATCCCGTCGGCCAGATAGCCCATCGTCCCCGGACGATCGGAGGGGATTGCGCCTGCGAACACGAAATTGGTCTCAGTCGATCCGTAGCCGTCGACCAGCGGCACGCCAAACCGCTGCAGGAACGGACCGTGGATTTGCGGCGGCACGCCGCCGCCAAGCGCAACGCGAAGACGATGCGCGGAATCATTCGCAGTCTTCGGCTGTGCCAGAAGCATCGACGCCATCGCGCCGAGCAGATACCCGACGGTTGCATTGTGCCGTTGCGCGGCGGCCCAAAAGCCGGAGGCGGAGAATTTCGGCTCTAGTACGTAGGTGCATCCGTTCAGGAGCGCCTGGTAGAACGCATTCAGCGCGTTAGTGTGGAACAAAGGCAGTGTCGTGAACAGCACGTCGCCCTCGCGAACGCCGAGCGCCCGCGCCGAATAGATGGCCCACCAGAACAGCTGCGCCTGCGGACAGCACACACCCTTTGCAGGTCCGGTCGTGCCCGATGTGTAGAGGATCGCGACGGTGTCGCCGGGGCGGACGGCGCCCGCCGGGGCCGCGGCGCCGAGAGCGGGCAACGGTAGCGCGGAAGGCCTGGCATCGATTGCCCCCTCGGCAGCTCCGATGATCCAGGTCCGAGGCGGCAGCTCGACACCGGCCTCGACACTCTCGATCGCGACAACGAACTGAGCCTCGACGACAAGGAGCGCAGGACGCGAGTTGCGGAAGATGTGGGAGAGCTGGAAGCCGCGCAGCGCGGTGTTGATCGGGACCGCGATGGCCCCGAGCCAGGCACAGCCGAGATAGACCTGCAAGAACTCCGGACGGTTGGAGCACATCAGCGCGACCCGATCGCCAGGCTTGATCCCGGCATCGACGAGCGCCTGGGCCGATGCGGCCGCGATCGCCGCTACTTGCGCAAAGGTCCAGCGCGTCTCACCCGCAACGAGCAGGACGCGATCGCCATTCCGTTCGGCCTGCCGCGTGAGAATGGTGGAGAGAATCCGGTCGGACGGGGGAAACAGCTCGACTGCGTGCGCCCAGGCCGGCATCTCGTTCTCCATCACAATCATACTCCAGCCTCAGGGCAACAGCTTGTATTTGCCGTCCTCGATCTGGACCATGATGCGCGAGCGACCGTCGACGCCATACCGATCCGCCGGCGTATAGGTGTAGACACCCTGTGTCCCGACGACCTCCTTGGTCGTGAACAGCGCCTGACGCAGCGCGGTCCGAAATTCCGGCGAACCCGGCTTGGCGCCGGTTGCCATCGCGCGCTTGGCGGCATCTGCGAACACCAGCCAGCCGTCGAAGGAATAGGACGAGAATGAATCCGTCGGCGCCTCGCCGTTCGCCTTCTCGAAGGCCGCACGGAAATCCAGCGCAACTTTCTGGATCGGATTGCTGGCCGGAAGCTGCTCGGCCGCGGTCACCGGCCCGGTCGGGCAGATGATGCCGTTGGCGGCCTTGCCGGCAAGACGGAGGAAATCGGCGCTGATCATGCCGTGATTGCCGTAGAGCGGCCCCTTGTAGCCGCGTTCGGACAAGGCGATGACCGGCAGCGCACCGGGCGTTCCCGTTCCACCCAGCATGATCGCATCGGGATGCGCGGCGACGACGCGCAGCACCTGCGCTGTGACCGATGAGTCCGAACGGGCGTAGCGCTCATTGGCGATCACCTTGATGTCCGCCGACTTGGCGGCCTGCACCAGGGAATCGTAGAAGAGGTCACCTAACGCGTCGGAGAAACCGATGAACGCGACGCTCTTCAATCCTTTCGCCTTCATATTGTCGACAATGCCCTGCAACAGCAGTGGCGTCGGTTGCGGGGTCTGGACCACCCAGGGGCCGCCATCGCCCGGCGGCACCGGCGCGATCGGGGACACCGCGATCATCGGAATCTTCATCTCGATGGCCGCAGTCGCCATCGCGAGCGTCTGGGGTGCGCCGGACGTGCCGATGAGGACATCGACTTTCTCCTGCTCAACGAGCTTGCGGGCGTTGCGCGCCGACGCCGTCGGATCGGAGCCGTCATCAAGCTGGATGACCCGAATCTTCTCGCCGCTGATCTCGCCGATATAGGCCTGGCCCGCCGCGATCCCCTTGCCGTTCGGAATTCCAATCGACGATACCGGCCCGCTGAGGCCGGTGACGAATCCGACGAGGATTTCGGCCTGCGCGATGTGCGGGACGGCAAGAAGCAATGCAGTGGAGGCCAGCAAGCTCTTGATCAAGTTCATGGCACCTGTCTTTCGTGAGGGTTTCTTGTTCTGATCGGCAAGCGCCATGCCTTCGCCTCAGGTCGACGAGACCAGCGCGATGACGCGAAGCGGACTGCCGGAGCCGTTCTGGATCTTCAGCGGCGAGGCCACGATGATGGCCCCGGTGGCCGGAAGCTGATCCAGATTGCACAGGCATTGCAGGCCGTAGCGGCCCGCGCCGTGCAGGAAGTGATGCGCGGGATAAGGCGGCTCGAAATGCCCGGCCTGCCCCGCATCCGTACCGATGGTCTCGTTGCCGAACCCGATGACGCCGCGCTCCTCGACCAGCCATTTCATGACAGCCGCGTTGGGGCCCGGCGTGTGCGCGCCGTCATCCCCGAGATTGGCGTAGTCGCGCCAGCCCTTCTTCGACCAGTCGGTCCGCAGCAGCACCCAGTTCCGGTCCGGGATCCGGCCATGCTTTGCTTCCCAGGCTTCGACGAGTGGGACCGTCAGCAGGAAATCGGGATCCTGGGCCGCCTGCGCGGAGCAGTCGATGACACAGGCCGGCGCGATCATGTCCTTGGCCGGCATGGTGTCGACGGCATTGTTCGGCAGGTTCTTGCCGGTGAACCAGTGAATCGGCGCGTCGAAATGCGTGCCGGTGTGTTCGCCAAACGTGATGTTGTTCCAGTACCAGGCCGGGCCGCGGCCATCGTATCGCGAGATTTCCTGGATGCGGACCGGCGCTGCCTGGCCGAACTCCGGTGGCAGCACGATGACCGGAAAGTCCGGACTGAGCGTAAAGGTCAGATCGACGACGCGCACCGCGCCGGAGGAAATCGCACCCGCCAGTTCCAGGAGATTGTTGCTCTGCATCGTCACGTCCTGCGGCTTGGTTGAAATCTGCATCTCACCTGTCGAGCTCGCGCTCGAGCGCTTTCGGATTGGCCGCGAGACGTTGCCGGATCTCTTCGGCGACATCTCCGACATACATCTCCTCGAGGCCGCCTCGCAGCCCCGCCACGATCGCCTGCGCGATGGCGCGCGGCGCGACCTTCGGCGGCGGCACGGTCTGGAACCATTCGGTGTCGACAGGGCCGGTGAACAGATTCATCACCCTGACGCCGCCGGGCCTGAGCTCGGCGCGAAGGCAGTGCGACAACGACAGGCACGCCGCTTGCGAGGCCGAATAGGCGCCAAAGGCAGGCCAGTTCGCCAGCGCATAGACCGAGAGGATGTTGACCCATGCGACGCTGTTGTTGACGCCGTCGGCGCCGCGCATCCGCACCGCGGGACCAAAAGCCTGCGCGAGGTTGATGAAGCCGAGATAGGCCTGGTCGATCTCGTCCCGCGCGATGCTCGTGCCCCTGCGGTCGAGCAGGCCGCCCGGCCGCACATATTCGGTCGTGTTGATGAGGATATCGACCTTGCCGCCGATGTCGGCTGCGAGATCGGCCGTAGATTTTTCGTCAGCTGCGTCAAGGGTGACGATCTCGATCCCGTCCTGACCGCGCAGCAGCTTCTCGCCAGCGAAAGGCCGCCATGGTTCGGCAACGCCGACGAACACCGTCTTGGCGCCTGCGCCCTTCAAGGCAGCGACGGCCTCCTGGCCGACCACGCTGCGGCCGTTGGTCACGAGCACACGCCGGAATTTCGGGTCGGCCGTCATTTCCCGCCACTGCTTGTCGTCCGCCATGTTGGGAGTCTCCCCCTCGGGATGGGCAAAGGCCACCGCCTGACCGCTCTTGTCGAGCTGAAACGACATGCGGACCGGCGCACCCTCCGCGCAATCGGCGTGGAGATGTGTGACGATCGTCGGACCGCAATCCATCTTGACGAGGCCGATGCGCCAGGGCGTCCGTTCGCGGAAATAGACGTCGCTCGGCACGCGTGCCGTCGTCTCGCAAAGAAGCGTGCCCCGGCGCGGCGCATCGACGAATGAGAGGCCGAACGACAGGCACGACGGACATGCCTCCCGCGCCGGATAAGCAAAGGCGCCGCAAGCCTCACAGCGTTGCAGCAAGAAGCGGCCTTCGGCGGCGCCCCGCGTGTACCCGTGCGACGTCCTGCTTCGCGCTCGCGGCGGTGATGCAGGAAGCCGCGTCCGCAGCAGCGGGTTCTTGCGCCGGGGCGGCTTGATCGGCTCTATCATCGCGAAGGCCCTGCAAAGATCGCGGCACCCGAGGCGAGACCGCGGTCATAGTTGATCATACCGAACCCCGAGGCCAAGGCGAGGCTCGCATTCCTGACCTGGGTGGGGCCCGCAGTCCCCAGAACCTGCCGCAGCCCCTCGACAAGACCGAGATAGGCGCCGGCGGCGCCGGCCTGCCCGACCGAGAGCTGCCCGCCCGACGTGTTGTGCGGAAAGTCGCCGTCAATGGTGAGATCGTGCTGGCGCACGAACTCAGCCCCCTCCCCCTTGTTACAGAAGCCGAGATCCTCGAACTGCATCATCGTGATGACGGGATAGTCGTCATAGGTCTGCACGACGTCGAGATCGTCAGGCTTCACGCCGGCCATCGCATAGAGCTCGCCGATGTCCATCGCCCAACCGCCGCGCACCTGCATCGGGTCGTCGGCAAAGGCATTGTGCCGCTCGATCGTCGACAGAAGTCGTGCGGCCGGCAGGCCCAGCGATGCCGCAGTCTCTTCGCGCATGACGAGGAACGCCTCGGCGCCGGCGCAGGGCATCACGCAGTCGAACAGGTGGATCGGATCAGAAATCGGCCGGGCCGCCAGATATTGTTCGAGCGTCAACGGTGCCTTCATCAGGGCGTGCGGATTGCGTAACGCATTGGCGCGTTGGGCGACCGCGATCCTGCCAACATCCTCGCGTGTGACGCCAAAAGTTCGCATATAGTTACGTGCGATCAGTGCGAAGCTCGCATTGGCGCCGCCCGCGCCGTAGGGATAGACGGCATCCTGGTTGAAGCGCGAGAAATTTTCGAGCGTCAGCCGGAAGGAATCGACGTGGTTAGTGTCGCCTGCCACGCAGGCCACGATGTCAGCGTCATGGGCCTGAACCGCGCGCGCCGCTTTTCGTAATCCGGCGATCGCGCTCGCGCCACCGAGCGGAATCGTATCCAGCCATCGCACGCAGAGCCCGAAATGCTGCGTCAGTCCGATCCCGCTATCGGTCCCCATGGTGAAACTGGAGACGCACAGACCGTCGATGTCGGAGACCTTGATTCCGGCCTGTGCGACGATCGCGCTGAGCGCACGGCCGATCCACCACTGCGCGCTTTCGATGGAGTAGCGCACATAGGGAATCGTGACGGGAGCCGCAATCACGACGCCATCATACGGTGTGCGTAAGGTATTGGTCACCGACCGCCCGCCTGGTTCATCCGCCTCAGACCACCGTCAGTTTCACGGCAATATTGCCACGGGTTGCGTTCGAATAGGGGCAACGCTCGTGCGCGCCCGCGACGACCTCTTCGGCCACCGATTTCTCAACACCGGGCAGATTGACCCTCAGCTCGACAGCGAGCGCATATCCCACGGGAATCGGACCCATCGCGACCTTTGCGGTCACGGAGGGCTCGGCGGATGGCGCAACCTTCCGGGTGCGCGCGACGAGCTTGACCGCACCGAGAAAGCACGCGGCGTAGCCGGCCGCAAAGAGCTGCTCGGGATTGGTGCCTTCGCCACCGGGGCCGCCCATCGATTTCGGCAAGGACAGCGACACCGACAAAAGACCGTCGACGCTGGCGGCCTTGCCATCCCGACCTCCGGTCGCCGTCACCTCGGTCTCGTACAGGATCTTTTCGGGGGTCATCATGACGTGTTCTCCAAGACTAGCTTATCCAGGACTAACGGTTGTTACGGGCAAGCAGCGCACGGAAATCCGCGCGCGCCTGGGCGCTCGCCCGTTTGAAGCTCGGCCCGCGGCTGGGCTCGGTGCCATTGAGCTGCCGGAGCTGCACCCACATCTCGGCACTCTTCAGAGCCACGGCCGCACAGTTGACCACCGGCGCGTGCCCGACCTTCAGGCCGTGCTCCCTCCCGATCAGGAGGCCCGGCAGCACACCGGCGGGGATCACGACATCGGCGCCGCGCTCGACCAGCGGACGTGCGCAGGCGACAAAATCCTCGATCATGCGGGCTTGCGCGGCCTGGTCTCCGGCGAATGCATCGGCGAAATCCTCAGGCTTGCAGCCAAGATTGGTCACGTGGACCACACGATCGCGCAGGCCGTAACGCTCCGCCTGCTCGTAGTGCCAGACCTCGAAGACGGGATCGAGCGTCACAAGGCCGAGCCGCCGACCGAGCTGTGAGGCCGCCAGCAACGTCGCCTCGCCGGTCCCGATCACGGGAATGTCGAGCGCCGAGCGCAGCTCGTAGAGTCCAGGATCCTGGAAATGCCCCATGACAAAGGCATCGAATCCGCCCTCCTCGGCCGCGATGCCGTTGTCGATCGCCTGGACGGCGCAGCGCAATTCCGCAAGCCGTCCGAACTCCCGGTCCGGCGGTGAAATGCCCTCGACGTGAACCGTCGTACCTGATGCAGCGATGTTGTTGAGGTATTCCGACAGCCGCGCCATGTAGGGCGCGTTGACGCTCGCATCAACGAAGCTCTGCCAGAAGATGCGCATCGTCCTTCTCCTCAAGCGGTGATCGGAGGATCGGTCGTCGGCTGCCGATAAATATATTTCAACCATAAACTAATTGACGCGTCAAATGCGCGCGGCGGCGCCGACGACGGGCGCCGTCACGGCCAGGCGAGCATGGCCTTTTCGTACCGCCGAGCGGCGAGGAAACGCCGCACTCCGACGAAATTGTATGCAACAACATTTTTTTCTGACAGCGCCGTGACACGTGTTGACGGCCCCACCAATAATACTTTAGGCTTTAAGTAATTCCTCGCCGGTCAAGGACCGGTGGCCACGACAATGACGTTGCAGGGCACCGATTTTGAGAAACTCAATCGTGTGGACAGTCGCCGTGCTCGAACAGCCGGCAGCAGCAGCATCGCCGGTCGCGCATCGCGGCGGCGTCGACGACTTCTCATCGCTTCAGAAAAGGCCCGCCCGCATTCGCCGATGGGCCCGTTGTTCGAGCGGCAAGCAACCCCATGGCTGCTGACGCCCGGCCGAGCAAGCTCTCTTCGGTCGCGCCCGGGTTTCGGCGCTACAGCAACGCTTTCAATCGGTTCGTTCGTCGTTCGGGGTTCCCGCGCGGCGGCTTCGAGGCATTCCTATCCAGCACCAACGGAGGATAACGTAAATGCGCAAGACTGTGAGCCTACTCGCACTTGCCGCCGGGGTCTTCGCAGCCCCGGCTGCGCAGGCCGACATCACCATCGGCTTCGTCACGTCGCTCAGCGGCAACGGTTCGTCGATCGGAATCCCCTATGGGCGCGGCATCAACGCCGCCTATGAATACAAGAAGACCATCAACGGCGAGACCATTCGCCTGATCCAGCTCGACGACGGCTCCGACCCGTCGGCAGCGACCCGCAACGCGCGCAAGCTCGTCGAAGAGGAGAAGGTGGACCTCCTGATCGGCACGGCGACGGCACCGTCGACCATCGCCATGGCGGCGGTGGCGAGCGAGCTGAAAGTGCCGATGATCGCGATCTCGCCGATCGGCAAGCTTCCGGACTCGCCCGAGCAGTGGGTGGTGTCGGTGCCGCAGCCTGCTTCCCTTCTCGTCAAGATCGTCGCCGACCGCATGAAGCGTGATGGCATGAAGAACATCGGCTATATCGGCTTCACCGACGCCTGGGGCGATCTCGTCTACAACGGCGCGAAGGCCGCCGAAGCCGCCGGTGACATCAAGATGCAGACCAACGAGCGATATGCCCGCACCGACACCTCGGTCACCGCGCAGATCCTCAAGGTGCTTGCCGCCCGGCCGGACGCCGTGCTGGACGGCGGCTCGGGCACCCAAGGTGCGCTGCCTCTTCTCAGCCTCGCCGACCGCGGCTTCAAGGGCAACACCTACGGCACGGTGGCGCTGGTCAATCCAGACTTCGTCAACGTCGGTGGCAAAGCGGCCGACGGCATTCAGGTCTCCGCCGGCCCCGTGATCGTGGCCGAGCAGCTTCCCGATGAGCACTTCGCCAAGAAGATCGCGCTGGATTTCCGCGCGGTCTACCAGAAGACCCATAACATCCCGACCACTGACGGCTTCTCCGCCTATTCCTTCGACGCCTGGCTGATTTTCGCCAATGCTGCGGAGCGCGCGCTGAAGACTGCGAAGCCCGGAACGGCGGAATTCCACACGGCGCTGCGGGACGCGATCCTCAGCACCAAGGAGTTGCCGGGCGTGCATGCCGTCTACAACTTCAAGCCTGGTGCGGTGACCGGCGTCGACGAGCGCTCGCTCGTCGTGGTGCGCCTGACGGGCGGCGCCTGGAAATACGCGCCGTAGTCGGAAGACTGGCAGTCAGAACGGGGAAACGACGTCTCAATGACGAGCGACATCGCAGCCATCCTTGGGATCGACGGGATCGCCACCGGCGCAGTCTATGCGCTGGTGGCAATCGGGACCGTCCTCATCTTCACGGTGACACGGGTCATCTTCATTCCCTTTGGCGACATCGCCGCATTCACCGCGCTGACGCTGGCTGCCCTCGACGCCAAGCGCTTTCCGGGCACCGGAGCGCTGGTCGTCATCCTGGCCTGCCTTGCAACTTTGATCGAGATCATCTCGCTCGTGCGCGCCGGCGAATTTCGGCTGCTGCCACGCGCGCTGTTCTTCTATCTCGCGCTTCCGTTGGCCGTGGTCGGTCTCGCCTGGCTGACGATGCGCGCCGACCCGCCGCTTGCCGTCAGGCTCGTGCTTGCGCTGATGCTGATCACGCCGATCGCTCCACTTCTGGATCGGATCGTGTTCCGCCCTATCGCGGATGGAACGGTGCTGTTGCTGCTGACCGTCTCCGTCGCACTGCATTACGCACTGGTCGGTCTGGGGCTGCTGGTCTTCGGACCTGAAGGTGTCAGAACCGAACCGCTGACGTCGTTCTCGACCGAGTTCGCCGGGGTGCTGGTCTCGGGCCAGACCATGCTGATCGTGCTCGCAGCCCTCGTCTTCAGCGGACTGCTCTATCTGTTCTTCGACTTCACGCTGGTCGGAAAATCGCTGCGCGCCACGGCCGTGAACCGGACCGGCTCCCGCCTGATGGGGATACGGCCCGCCCGCGCCGGCACGATCGCCTATCTGCTGGGCTCGCTGATGGCCGGCGTATCCGGAATCCTGATCGCGCCGGTCAACACCGTATTCTATGATTCCGGCTTTCTGATCGGCCTCAAGGCCTTCGTCGGCGCCATCGTCGGCGGCATGACCAGCTATCCTGGTGCTGCGATCGGCGCCGTCGGCGTCGGCATCCTCGAAAGTTTCGCATCCTTCGAGAGCAGTGCGCTGAAGGACGTCATCGTGTTCTCGCTGCTGATCCCGATCCTGATCTGGCGATCCCTCGCCTCGCTGCATTCCGAGGAGGAGATCGAGGAATGACGCGCCTTCACGTTCAGCTTGCGGCGATCGCAGCGGTGGTGTGCATTGCGCTCGCGCCCTTCGTTCTGAGCCCCTTCAGCATCACGCTGATGAATTATATCGGCATCTATTCGCTCGTCGCCATTGGCCTTGCGCTCCTCACCGGCGTCGGCGGCATCGTGTCGTTCGGGCAGGCAGCGTTCGTCGGCATCGCCGCCTATGCCACCGCCTGGGTCTCCGCGCTGAACGGATACTCGCCGTGGCTCGGCCTCGTGTTCGGCGTGGTGCTGACCTGCTGCGTCGCGGCCGTCCTCGGCCTCGTCACCTTGCGGCTCCAGGGCCATTTCCTCTCGCTCTCGACCGTCGCATGGGGCCTGGCCATCGGCTTCCTGTTCGGCAATGTCGAGGGGCTCGGCCGCTTCAACGGCATCTCGTCGATCCCGCCGATCAGCATCGGATCGTTCGCGCTGGTCTCGAGCTCGCAGATCTATTTCCTGATCTGGGGCATCGTCGCTGCCGTCCTCCTGCTCGGCTATAATTTGCTGGACTCGCGGCTCGGTCGCGCCATGCGCGCGTTGCGTGGCGGCAATACGCTGGTCGAGAGCCTCGGCATCAACGCCTTCCGGATCAAGCTCGTGACCTTCGTGATCGCGGCTTTCCTCGCCTCGCTTTCCGGGTGGCTCTACGCCCATATGAGCCGCTTCATCAGCCCGGGCCCGTTCGACGCCGGCATGGGCATCGAATATCTGATGATGTCGATGGTCGGCGGCGCCGGCAGCCTTCTCGGCGGTGTCGTTGGTGCGGCCGTCGTCACCCTGCTCAAGAACAGCGTGCAGGACTATCTGCCGCTGATCGCGAAGGGCGCCTCCGGGCAGCTCGAGATCGTCGCCTTCTCCGCATTGTTCATCCTGTTCCTGCAATGGGCGCGGCAGGGCATCGTGCCCTTCGTTGCGCGCTATCTGCCGAAGGTGAAGCGCGAACGGCCACACCCGGCGCCCGCCCTGCCCCGCCGCGCGCAACCGACGCCGGGCGAACTCCTTCTGAAGGTCGATGGCGCCGAGCGCCGGTTCGGCGGCCTGGTTGCCGTCAACAATGTCAGCTTCGAGGTCCGCTCCGGCGAGATCCTCGCCGTCATCGGGCCGAACGGTGCCGGCAAGAGCACGATGTTCAACTGCCTGACCGGCGCGCTCCGGGTCAACAAGGGCGAGATCGTCTTTGCGGGGCGCCCGATCACGCGTGACGCGCAATCCCGCATCGCCAAAGCCGGTGTCGCGCGGACCTTCCAGCATGTGAAGCTGAGGCCGCGCATGAGCCTGCTGGAAAACGTCATGCTCGGCACCTACGCCCGCACGCGCGCGGGCCTGTTCGCCGGTGCCTTCCGCCTCAATCAGCGCGAGGAGGCCAGCGTCCGGCATGAGGCGCTGATGCAGCTCGAGCGCGTCGGGCTCGGCGAAAAGCCGTTCGAGCTCGCAGGCAATCTGCCGCTCGGCAATCAGCGCATCCTGGAGATCGCGCGCGCGCTGGCCGCCGATCCCGCCCTGCTCGTCCTCGACGAGCCGGCCGCGGGCCTGCGCCGCCAGGAGAAGCTCCGGCTTGCGGAGCTGCTCCGCTCGCTGCGGTCGGACCATCTGACCATCCTGATCGTCGAGCACGACATGGAGTTCGTGATGTCGCTGGTCGACCGCATCGTGGTGCTCGATTTCGGATCAAAACTCTGCGAAGGCGCGCCCGCCGCGATCCGCAGCGACGAGCGGGTTCAAGAGGCCTATCTCGGAGGCGTCGCGTGAGCCAGATGTTTTCCATGACCGACGTGACTGTCTGCTACGACAATGTCGAAGCAGTCCGCAACGTGTCGCTGTCGGTCGAAGAAGGCCAGATCGTCACTGTCATCGGCCCGAACGGCGCCGGCAAGACCACGCTGCTGATGGCCGCCATCGGATTGCTCGCCTCGCGCGGGCGCATGGTGTTTCAGGGCGGCGATATCGGAAAGATGTCCGTCGAGGACCGTGTCGAGCGCAGGCTGTGTCTGGTGCCGGAAAAGCGCGAGCTGTTCTCCGACATGTCGGTCGCCGACAATCTTCTGCTTGGCTCCTACAGCCTGCGTGACCGCTCCGGCGTCCAGAAGACACTCGACGAGGTCTATGATCGCTTCCCGCGCCTGAAAGAGCGTCAGCGCCAGGCCGCCGGCACCCTCTCCGGCGGCGAGCGCCAGATGCTCGCGCTCGGGCGCGCGCTGATGGCCAAGCCGAAACTGCTCATGCTCGATGAGCCGAGCCTCGGCCTCGCGCCGCTGATCGTGCGCGAGATTTTTCGCACCATTGCTTCGCTGCGCGATCTCGGCGTGTCGATCCTGCTGGTCGAGCAAAACGCCCGCGCCGCGCTGGAGACGGCCGATTACGGTTACGTGCTTGAGACGGGCGAGGTCGTGCAATCGGGCCCCGCCAAGGATCTGATCCACGATCCCAGGCTGATCACGGCTTATCTCGGCGGCCACTAGAGCCGGCCAGGATCAGGCCCAACGGGCCGCGCAACATAAACATCGAAAACAACCCCATGCACAGTAGCCGGTGACGGCGATATCAATGGCTTAACGGTCGACGACTGCGGATTTTACGAAATGCATTTGCTCCGTCGGGCAAAACAGGGGCATGATACCATCATCGCCTCGCATGGATAGAAGATGGCTTCCACAGCCGTATGCGTTTGAACCGTCGGCCTCGTGTTAGCGACCAAGAGCCAATCATGTTCGACGATCTGATGATCCTCTTGGTTGTTCTGTCTTTCGGCTTTCCCGCCATTCCATGGTTTTTTGGTGCGCGATGGGCGGCGAGAGGAGTTTGGCTCAGTACAGGATTTGCCGTAGTCATCCTGCTATGTTTTTTTCCGATATTGTTTTCGGTTGCATGCGGTGCCTGTGGGCAGGGCGCGATAGCCATCTTTATGCTGGGCCCGATCTGGATTGCTTCGGCATTGCTTACGGTCACTTCGGCGGCGTGGCTCACTACAAATTCGCGCGCTAATTTCCGCAAGACCGCGAAGGCGCTTGGGGGCAACGATACCGCCCACGCGGGGCATCGCAGATGAAGCGATTGAGTAAAGCATCAGCGATGTCGGCTGTTGGCCTTGGCCTCAAGGCCAAAGCGAAAGTGCTGAGAGCAACGCCGGCACTAACCACCCTGCGCGAGCGCCAAACATCTTCCAAAGTTGCCTCGCGTCCTCCTTCGACTTGCATGGGATCAAGCAATATTGCGTCTCTCTCGCGCGAGACGTGTGATTCTTGCAAAGCATAAAATCGACACCATTGGGCTTGGCATCGTCTAACCACACCAGATAAACGACGTCATTTTTCTTGTAGCGAAGCAAGGCCTCGATCTCATAATTTTCATGATCCCATCAGAGATCACTGTCGTGATAGCCGCTCGCCAACCAATTGACGAACTCACTGTCTTCGGTCATGGCCTGCTCAACTTCCAATCCAGTCGGCTTGGGGCGTGCGGCCAACAGAATAAATGCTGCCCGAGCCGATGAATAGGCGTTTTGAGAAATCGCCGAGCGTCAGCTCGTCGCCCATCAGCGAAGTAGCGGCGCACCTCATCTGGTCCGCTCAGTGAGGCATGCGGACCAGATTTGCTCAGGTTGAGTTCTACCTGAAGCCGCCGTTGATCAAAGACCGGAGTGTGTCCGCTCCGCCGGGCGATTCAGACCCCGACTCGTTCCGCGATGAGAAGCGCGTCGTCCACGTCGCTTGCTAAATTATCAAGCGATACTCCCAATTTTTACGTTGCCGAACAAGAGTTCGGCGTTAACCACCGTTAACGAGTTCCAGTCTGAGCGGCATCGCTTCGAAGTTTCTTAAATGTTGCTGGTTACCTCTTTTGGGCATGGTGACCTGGGGAAAGATATGAGCAAGCGCGCCAAACGTCGAAAGGCAGAAACGCTCGCGATACCCATGGTCGCGAGAGTTGCAATTGGCGCCGTGGCCGTCGCCGCATTGGGGTACGGTTTGCTGTCTCGCCCTGCGAGCGTGCAACCGATACGGAAGCCGTCCGTACCCCAGGCCCAGGCATCGTCAACTCCGGTTTACGTGGCAACTCCGGTTCATGCATCGGCGCCAGCTCCGGCTCCGATTCCGGCCCCGGCGCCTCTGGTCGAACCACCAAAAGCCGCTGACGGTCCCGGAGCATTTGTTCGGCAGGTGGTTGACTATGCCAGCCACCAGACGCCAGGTACCGTGATCATCGATACCAAAAACACATTCCTTTATTTCGTTCTGAACGACGCGCAAGCGATGCGTTACGGCATCGGTGTTGGCCGCGAAGGTTTCGCATGGTCCGGTGAACAGACTGTGGCCCGTAAAACAGAATGGCCGGATTGGCGTCCGCCTACAGAGATGCTTGTGCGTCAGCCTTATCTGCCGCGGTTTATGGCAGGCGGTCCCGGCAATCCGCTCGGCGCCCGGGCGATGTATCTCGGCGAGACCGAATATAGAATTCACGGCACCAACAAGCCCGATACGATCGGGAAACGGGTTTCGTCCGGCTGTATCCGGCTGAACAATGAGGATGTCGTGGACCTTTATGAGCGGGTGAAAGTCGGAGCAAAAGTGATCGTGCTTCCGACCACCGCTGCCCGTCGACCATCCCAGGGAGCGCCGCCCGACGCCGCTGTCCGATCGCCGGACCCGGCATCGCCGTCGAACCGGCCCTCGGCAACTAACGCGCAGATGCCGTCATCTGGACCGAAGATCGCCGAGGTCCAGTAACTCGGTCCTCCGTCCTCGGTCCGCAACTGAGGACGAGGAGGCAATTCAAGTCGTCGCTTCTAAGTCAGCTTCTGGCCCGTTTCAGAAGCGCCGTGACGTGTGACTTAAGTCTGAAACGAGCGCCAAAGCGCACATCTGGCGATCAATCTGAATTTACGGGCTCACACCCTTATCCTACTGGTCCAGGTCTCGCGCTGCGCGGAGGCTCAGAGCGCCCAGCCCCCGGACACTTCGATACGCTGAGCGTTGATCCAACGATGAGACGGAGACAGCAGCGCAGCGATGACAGGTCCGATATCGTCGGGCACTCCGGCGCGCCCCAGCGCTGTCTGCGACGCGATGAAAGCATTCACCTCAGGGATGTCGCGCAGCGCCCCTCCGCCGAAATCCGTTTCGATTCCGCCGGGCGCGACGACGTTCACGGCTATTTTGCGCTCCGAAAGCTCCTTCGCGAGATAACGCGTGAGCACCTCGATCGCACCCTTCAGGGCCCCATAGACGGCAAAGCCGGGCAGAGCGACCCGCGCAAGGCCGCTCGACAAGTTCACGATACGACCGCCATCGGCAATGATCGGCAGGAGCTTTTGTGTCAGGAAGAACACGCCCTTGAAATGAACGTTGACAAGGCGATCAAACAGCTCTTCCGACGTCGTCGCGAAGGGAGCATCCAGCCCGATGCCGGCGTTGTTGACGAGAGCGTGGATGGTCTCGTGTCCGAGCCGACCGAGCTCGCTGCGCAGAGCGGCGGCAAAGGCGTCGAAAGAACCGATGTCAGTGGTATCCAATCGTAGGGCGACCGCTTTGCGGCCGAGCCCTTCAATCTCGCTCACGACCTCGGCCGCTGCATCTCTGTTGCTATGATATGTGATGATGACGTCGAAGCCGCTTCTTGCAGCTGATATCGCCGTGTTGCGGCCGAGACCACGGCCACCACCGGTCACGAGGATGATGTTGGGTGTGGAGTTTTGATTGGACATGATGGTTCTCTTGCGGGGCTAGGGAGAGAGGGACGTCAGACGAGGGTCTGAAGCATGCTGAGGCTGTAAGGGACGAAAGGCGTGCCGTTTCGGACGCGATGCGGCCAATCCGGGTTGGCGATCAGCGCTCTTCCCACCGCCACGAGGTCGAAGTCGCCGCGCTCCAACCCTGCAAGCAGCGGGGCGAGATTGTTCTCGGGCAGGCTGCCCTCGCCGCGCATCATCTCGGCCATCGAGTTGTCGAGCGTGATCGAGCCGACAGTGATGGTCGGCTTTCCCGTCAGCCGCTTCGTCCAGGTCGCGAGATTCGCGTCCGTGCCGAACTCACCTTCCCAATATCGACGTTGGGACAGATGGAATGCATCGACGCCAGCGCTCGCGAGGGGGCGAACGATAGCAGCCCATTCGTCCGGGCTGGCCGCGAGCCGTGCGCTATAATCCTGCTGCTTCCAGGTCGACAGCCGCAGCACCACCGGGAAATCAGGCCCGACATTCGCGCGGATCTCCTGAATGACCTCGGCGGCGAAACGGGTTCGGCGGCCGATGTCGCCGCCATACGCGTCCTCGCGCAGGTTGGTTTGATCCCAGAGGAACTGATCGATGAGATAGCCATGGGCGCCGTGAATTTCGACGCCGTCAAAGCCCAGCGCCTTTGCGGTGCGCGCTCCTACGCCGTAGGCCTCTATCACGCTACGAATTTCGCTGAGGGTCGCCGGCCGCCCGACCCGTTCGAAAGGCAGACCGTTCCCTCCAATGATGCCGGAAGGGCTGAAGCGGTCGTCGCTGCCGGGACCACCGTCATAGAGACGCCCCACGCCGTCGACCTGCGGCTTGCGGACCAGCCCGACGTGCCAGAGCTGCGCGAAGATCCGCCCTCCCGCGTCGTGTACTTGCTCAACCACTCGCCGCCATCCGTCGAGAGCGTCATCGCCGTAGATGCGGGGCGCGTTTTCATCGTGCCCCGCGCTGGGATGAGGGATGAAGGTGCCTTCAGTCATGATGAGCCCGACGCCGCCCTCGGCTCGCCGCCGATAGTAGCGGGCGACATTCTCACCCGGCACGCCTCCGGGCGACATGGCGCGGGTCATCGGGGCCATCGCGATACGGTTGCGCAGTTCGAGACCGCCAATCCGGGTAGGCTTGAACAGGATTTCGAGAGAGCCAGAGATTTTCATTTGGACGGCAGACAATTTGTGCTCCTGCGGAGTCAGGCGTGGATGGAGAACCACCCTCCTCAAATGCACCCTTATGTGATACATTTAAAATCATAAATGCAACCATGTCAGATACATTCTCACAGAAATGTGTGCGGCTGCACTGCGGCGGCGAGGTAAACACATGATTGATCTACGCTTTTCGACCGCACTCCAGATGGTGCTGAGCGTGGCCCTCGCGGATCAAGATGGCTTCCGGTGCACGAGTCGAACTTTGGCGGAGGGCCTCGGCACAAACGCGAGCTTTATTCGCAAGTTGCTGATCCCGTTGACTCGCGAGGGCATGCTCGTAGCAGCGATCGGCAAAGGCGGCGGTCTTCACCTCGGCCGCACGGCCGAGCAGATCACATTGCGAGATCTCTATCTTGCAGTGATGGAGGACAAGAAGCTCCTTGTCGGCCGGGAGGATGTCGCGCCCCGATGCAGGATCAGCGCCAATATCAACGCGTTTTTTGCGGAGGTCGCCACCGACGCCGAGACTGCGATGTTGGATGCTCTCGGCCGTCGGAACATCGCAGATAGTCTTGCCGAGCTTCTGCGTCGCGATGCCATCCGTATGAAGCGAGTGACGAAAACGGCGAACGCCGCCGAATAGCCGAGCTTGGCCGAGCAGTGGCCGATGAGCATATGGGAGAGCGCTCCTTGAGCACGAGCGCCAGAACGGACGTCCGCTGACCAAACTGGATATACGGGTTCACGCCCTAATTTTTTGAGCTCTCGATTCTCTAAGACTTGGACTGAACCGTCCTCGTCAGCATCGGAAAATGCTTGTTGCCGCCTGAGAATGGCGGGAACTGGACGAAGACTGTACGCATGCGCTTGATCACGTCCGAGCTCAGCGCGTGCGTATTACGTGACAGTGCACTCAACCCGGCTCTGCCCACGTCTAGTTAAGTGCACTGTCACCGAATCCCAATGCGGACGTCAGCTTCTGGCCTATCGCTTCCATTGACGCGGTGCAGCTTTAGGTCGGTTCATTAGGGCAGACCGGAAGTTTGCAGCCGAGCGCTAGACCAACGCTTTTGACCCGACGCGGACATAATTTAGCCGGCGTTTCTTCGCTTGTTCCCTCTTTCAACGCTTGGGAGACTTACTTGCGCAAGGTATTTCGGTCTTTAGTTGTTGCGCTTCTTTGCTCGGCTTCTTCCGCCGACGCCGCTGGCATCCAGCTTTTCTACCATGGCCCTAACTTGGCAGGCGCGATCTGGTATCCATGCGAGGCCAAACCGAAAGATGTGGAGCTTGGCGACCTGGGGGTGGGCGTCGACTATGGTCTAATCGGTGTGAAGGATTGCCCCGTCACTGGGGCAAAGCTGCCGCTGGTCATCGTCTCCCACGGTTATGTCGGATGGTTCGGCGGGCACCATGACACGGCAGCTGCGCTAGCGGATGCCGGATTCGTCGTCGCGGCAATCAATCATCCGGGCGACAACGCGAAGGATTCCTCAAAAAAAGACGATCTGTCATCCTTCGTGTTGCGTCCGACAGACATGGTCCGTCTGCTCGATTTCATGCTTCAAGACTGGAAAGATAGGGCCGTCGTCGATCCGTCGAAAATTGGACTGTTTGGATTCTCCAAGGGAGGCTACACTGGTCTGGCACTGATCGGTGCCGCACCGGACTTCGGCCGTTATGCGCGCGGTTGCACGGATGCGTCGAAATTCTGCGAGCAACTTAGAAGCGGCGACATTCCCGCCTTGGCGCAGGATGCGCGCATTCGGGCCGCTGTGATCGCCGATCCGATACCAGGTTTCTTCACGCAATCCAATCTGGCCGCGATCAGGATTCCGCTGCAGTTCTGGCGAGCGGAGGTCGGAATCGGGATTATCGATCCGGAAGGCACGGCGCGGGTCGCACGTGCGCTACCGGGAAAGCCGGAGGTTCACAGCGTGCGTGCCAGCCACTTTGCATTCCTAGCGCCATGCTCGCCGCAACTCAGGGCCGCGCTGCCTCGCATCTGCACCGACAAGCCCGCGGAATTTGATAGGTCAGCGTTTCATCGCGAATTTAACGAGAGCGTAGCGCGGTTTTTCCATGAGCAACTGGCTGAAGGCAACTGACGGCTACCGCCAAGGCTTTGGTGGATAAGTCGGCTTCTGGCCCATCACCGAAGCAACGGCGCGTTTCGTTGATGTCCGCTCAATACGGCATGGCGGACTAAATTTGCTCAGGTTGGGTTCTTCGCATATTGACCCATTTCCGACAGTGGATCGCGGCAGATGAATTTTCCTTTTTGGCCTATTGCGGTTTAAATAGCACCTCCTAAACGGGCGACGTACCTCGCAAACGATGTTGCGCCTATGAAAAAACCACGAGATGTCCCGCTCTACCGCGTCGCTGCACTCGTCTTTGGCGGGATATCGCTATTCCTGTTCGGCGTGGTCTTCGCTCTGGTGCAACAAGAATATCGTGTCGCGGCATCGCCAGCTTGGCCAGCCTGGTTGATGGCGGCACTTATCGCCTTGGTCGCTGCAGCGGGCGCTTTTTTTGCCTTAGTAGCTTGGGGGGCCTTGAGCGACCCTAAGTCACGGCTCGGCTCTTGGGTTCACGATGAGGCCGAAGGAATGGTGGCTTACCTTTGTAGCGAGGGTCTTTTATGGGGCGGCGGTTTTCTAATCTTATTGGGAGGTAGCCACAGTAGCTACATAGAAGTGGCCGTAGGAGTGGCCGTACTTTTATGTTGGCTGTTGTTTTTTGTCCTGATTGCGCGGCGAGAACTCAAACTGGACCTAGATGTCCTCGACGATCCTAACGACAACCGATTGATCGGCAAGCGCCGCGAGCGCGGGTCATACGACGATCCCGACTAGGGCGGACGGGAATAGCTTGGGCCATGATCGGGGAGCAGGCGACAACTTCTTCAGTGGCCGATGTCGCCTCTTGGCCCGTTTCGGAAGGGCCATGACGCTCCACTTGAGTCCGAAATCGGCGCCAAAGCGGACATTTGGCGATCAATCTGAATTTGTGGCTCGCGGCCCCTTTTTCTACGCTTTCGGTTCTCTAGGGCTTCGGCCTGACCACCCGCGTCAGCATCGGAAAATGCTTGTTGCCGCCCGCGAATGGCGGGAACTGGATGAAGTCTGCGCGCATGCGTTTGATCACGTCGGAGCTGAGTGCGTGCGCGAGTGCTTCCGGGCTGTCGAACACCAGCTTGTTGCGCTGCATGTGCTCGACGCGCTGCGACGGCAACCGGTCGACCCAATCGATCCGCGTGTAGATTTCGATCTGGCGGACGTTTGGAAACGTCCGCATGATCGACGGATGGTGCTCCAGGTAATGCAGATTCCAGGCGTTCATGTTCTCCGCTGGGCCGGGATAGTGCACGAGGTAGCTGCACGGCGTTGTCGTTCCTGCCGGATGTTCTGCGACATCGACGGGAAACGCGCGTGTCAGCATCACCTGGTGCGTGACGTCTAGTCCGCTGAGGCTCGATAATCCGCCGCCGGTCGCGAGGCTGGCGAGCGCTCCGCCGCGATCCAGCGCGGCTTCGCAAGCGAGCAGGTCCGGAAACCGTAATTGGAGCGCGAAGACTGGCCCGAGACCGTCAGCCTTGAAAGGATGATCCACCGACTGCTCCAGCGGCGTGAACAGCAGGCCCTCGGTCATCTGCGGGACCGCCCCGACCAGCACTGCGGCGGCGTCCAGTACGTCCGGTCTAACCCGCCGTTCGCCTGCCGGATCGGAGAACGTCATGAACAAGGAGATCATGATGGCGCTGCCTCAATTTCCGCATCGACACTCAGATGCGCCACCAGGGCCGCGCGAACGTCGTCGGGCCACGGAATTGCGTGGTGATCGACGAGCGACGTCGCAGCAAGGATCTGGCGAGCGCGCCAGCGCATGCCGTCCGCGCCCGAAATGACATGCTGCAAGTAGAGCGACGATCCGCCGACCCGGCCGATGCGCAATTTGAACGTCAGGAGATCGCCGAACATCGAGGGTCGGGAAAAGTCGCAGGTCAAATGCACCGTGGGTGTCCCGATCTTCCGGACATTGATCAACTCCGGCCATGGAAAGCCGATCGCAGCCCAAAACTCCTCGACGACGCCGTTGAGGATGTTCAGGTAGGACGGGAAGTACGCGATCCCTGAGGGATCGCAATCCCCGAACCGCAGCGCGCGATCGAACGAGAACATCGTCATCAGATCGCAACGACGGGGTGCCTGATGACACCGACGCCGTCGACCCCGGCTTCGACCACGTCACCCGGCCATAGCCATTCCTGGGGAGTCCTGCCGGCGCCGACGCCCTCCGGCGTTCCCGTGGCAATGATATCGCCAGGCTCAAGCGTCATGCCCGATGAAATGTCTGATATCAGCACCGGGATGTCGAAGATCATGTATTTGGTATTGGAGTCCTGCTTCATGACCCCGTTCTTCGTCAGCCAGAGCCGGAGATCATGCGGGTCGGGGATTTCATCCGCGGTCACGATGCAGGGGCCGAACGGCGCATAGGTGTCCATGCCCTTGGAGAAGATCCACTGGCCGGCGCGGCGGTTGTCGCGCGCGGAAATGTCGATCATCACCGAATAGCCGAAGACGTGGTCCATCGCTGTCTTGGTCGCGATGCGGGTCGCGGTCTTTCCGATGATGACGGCGAGCTCGACCTCCCAGTCGAGCTGCTGCGTCATCTTCGCGTTATGCTGGATCGCCGCGCCCGGGCCGACCACGGATGTCGGCGGCTTGGAGAAGACGACCGGCTGCTTCGGCAGATCCTTGTCCGTATCCAGGCTCTTGGCGGACTCCGCGACATGCGCGCGGTAGTTCAGCCCGATGCCAAAAATGTTCTTCCGCGGGCGCGGGATCGGGGCCAGCAGCTTTACGTCCTCGAGCGGAACGGCGGAGCCGGCTGGGAAGCGGCCATTTGCATCCTCCAGTGCGTCCTTGAGCGCGGGCAACAGGGTCACGCTGTTGTCGATGAACGACAGCATGTCGCTCGGCCATGTCACGCCGCTGGACGCGCCGAGATGCTCGACATCGACGACCAGTCCGTTGACGAGAACGCCGAGGCGGGCACCGCTGGAGCCCAAAGTGTAGGTGACGAGGCGCATGGAAGCTTGATCCGACTCTTTCAGGTGAATTTTGGACGCGAGCGATAGAACGTCAGGCGGCAACGGGCTGATGACCCGCATTGTCGCCATAGGCCTCTTCGCGGTAGAAGCCGAGACTTTCGATCACGGGCAAATCGTTGAAGCAGAACAGGCAGGCATCCTCGCTGCCAGAGAGATTGCCATGCTCGTGCCAGGCCCAGGACGGCACGCAGAAGATGTCGCGCTCCTCCCATTCGAAACGCTTGCCGCCGATCACGGAATAACCGCGGCCCTTGGCGACCTGATAGATGAAGCTGCCGGTGTGCCGATGCGACTTCGTCTTCTCGCCTGGCCGCAGCAGCTGCATGCTGGCGCCGATCGTCTGCATCACGTGACCGCCGGTGATCGGATTGACGTAGTTCATGAGAATACCGTCGAAGGGCGAGCCGTCGGTCGCGGCGGCATATTTGCGCAAGGAATCGTAGGTGGGCTCCCACTCATATTTGAACATGGGAGAATAGCCCTTCGACCATGTCGCGCCGGCCGGGCGAAGACCGGGATTGCCCCAGGTCTTGGTCGTGCCGTCCACGGGATAGCCCGACTCCTCCTGCTGAACCTTTGGATGGACCGCGAAGAAGTTCGCCTCCAATGCGTTCACCAGCGGGATGTCGAGGCCGTCCTGCCAGATGCAGACCGAGCCGTTGCCTTCGACACCGTGCTCGTGCCAGGTGCCGTTCGGCGTGAGCACGAAATCCCGCGCGCCCAGCGTCATCTTGTGACCATCGACGATGGTGTAGGCGCCCGCCCCTTCCATGATGAAGCGCAGGGCTGAAGCAGAGTGCGCGTGCGCCGTTGCGACCTCGCCGGGGTGCATCACCTGCAATCCCGAATAGAGCCAGCCGACCGCGGCCGAGACGTCGCGGCGGCCGGGATTGTTGAGGTAGATCACCCGGCGCCCCGCCTTCTCCGGCGAGACCAGTTCCACCGACCGCAGCACGTGCTCGCGCAGATCGCTGTAGCGCCAGAGCACGGGAACGGACGCCGATTGCGGCGCCCATGGCTCGATCTTGTTGGCGACCGTCCACAAGGCGCCGGCTTCGTATTTTTCGAGATCCTTGTAGTAGGCCTTGAGCTCGGGCGTGTCTTCGACATTGGCCCGGCCGACGACGTTCTCGCGCATCCTGTCCTCCAAAGTCCTATTGCAAGTCCTAATCCGATCTCAGTGGTATCGGCGTGAACCCGCCCTGCTCCGCAGCTTCGCCTTGACTGTCTGCGAGGTCCAGCGGCGCCAGCGGACGACGGTTGACCCGCAGATCAAAAATGTCGAACCGGTTGTAGTGCCCGACGATGTCATGCATCTGCTTCGGCTGGATGCAGCGCTCGAGGTCGATGTCGGCGTAGACGATGCCTTCATCGTCGATCAGGGCATCTCCGACCACGCGACCGTCCGGTCCGATGATGCCGGAGAACGCGCTCGATTTACGTTGCAGGCGCGCGCGTGCGTCGGGAACGATGGTCTCCATGGCGGTGATGATCTCCTCCGACACCGTCGAACAGGAGACGATCGTAAAAATCTTGCCTTCAAAGGAATGGGCAATTGCGCGCAACTTGATCGCCTCCGCCATGTCATAGTCGGGGGGCGCGACGGGAAGCGAGATGTAGCTGGCGACATGCACGAGCTCGCCCTGCCCCAGCAGGGCAAAGCGCGCCAGCGTGTTGGTGTTCTCGCCGCAGGCCAGGCCTCCGAGACGCCCGATCTCGGTATCATAGACGCGCAGGCTCGATCCGTCACCGCCGGTCCAGGTCAGCTTCTCTGCCCAGGTCGGCACCAGCTTGCGGTGCTTGCCGAGCAGCGCGCCATCCGGCCCGATGAAAACCAGCGTGTTGTAGATCGCGCCGAGCGAAACCGGGCTACGCTCGTTCACGCCGAGCACGACATAGCAGCCCGTATCGCGCGCGGCCTTCCGGACGACATCAACCTCCGGACCCGGCACGAGCACCGACGCCTTGACGAGCTTCTCGAACCACGCGCTCCCGGTGATAGGATCGGTGATCCAATTCCAGTAGGGATAGCCGGGAACGAACACCTCGGGGAACGCGACGAGCTTGGCGCCATTGGCCGCGGCCTCACGGACCAGTGAAGCCGCTTTGTCGGCCGTCGCGTTCGGGTCGAGATAGACAGGTGAAGCCTGGACGGCGGCGGCTCTAAAGCGAGGCAGCTTCAGCATTGGCCCTACCCTGTCGCTGGCTCATGATCGCTTTCGGAGCAGAGATCCGCAAGCGTGATAGCATGGCGCGGCGTTGACTTACTTCACATGTAAACGTATGCTATCGCATATTTCTGGAGGGTGCAATGGCTGAACGGTCTTTTGCTCGCGAGGTCGAGGATCTCCGGCTCGGCGATGGCGATACATTTCGCGGCGAAGGCATCCTCGCCATCACCAAGTCGCTGCTGCAATCGGGCGTCGCCTATGTCGGCGGCTACCAGGGCTCGCCGATCTCGCATCTGATGGACGTGCTCGCCGACGCCAAGGACGTGCTCGACGATCTCGGCGTCGTGTTCCAGAGCTCCGCCAATGAAGCGGCGGCAGCGGCCATGCTGTCGGCCTCGGTGATGTATCCCCTGCGCGGCGCGGTCGCGTGGAAATCGACCGTCGGCACCAACGTCGCCTCGGACGCACTCGCCAATCTCGCCTCGGGCGGCGTCACCGGCGGCACCATGATCATTGTCGGCGAGGACTATGGCGAAGGCTCCTCCATCATGCAGGAGCGCACCCATGCGTTTGCGATGAAATCGCAGATCTGGCTGCTCGACCCACGCCCCGACCATGAATGCATCGTCAATCTGATCGAGAAGGGTTTTGAGCTCTCCGAGTTCTCCAACACGCCCGTGATGCTCGAGGTGCGTGTTCGCGCCTGCCACATGCACGGAAGTTTTGCCTGCAAGGACAACGTCAAGCCGGCCCACACCATCAAGGACGCGCTCAACAATCCCAAGCGCGACGTCAACCGCATCGTGCTGCCGCCGGCGGCCTATGAGCACGAGCAGGAGAAGATCAAGACGCGGATGCCGGCCGCGATCGGCTTCATCCGCGACAACAAGCTCAATGAATGGATGGGACCGAAGCAAGGCAAGGTCGGCATCATCATGCAGGGCGGGATGTACAACAATGTCATCCGCGCGCTGCAATATCTCGGGCTGTCGGATGCCTACGGCAACACGCAAGTCCCGCTCTACGTCATGAACGTCACCTACCCCGTGATCGATACCGAGGTCGCGGAATTCTGCCTCGACAAGGAGGCCATCCTCATCGTCGAGGAAGGCCAGCCGGAATATCTGGAGCAGGCGATCAACACGGTGCTGCGGCGCAGGGACATCAATGCACGCATCCACGGCAAGGACGTGCTGCCGATGGGCGGCGACTACACCGCGCAGGTTTTGCTTGGAGGCGTTCGCGAATTCCTGGAGAAGACCGAGCCGCGGCTGCTTGGCAACCGGCCGCCGGCGCCGGACGCTGCGTCCGTGCTCAATCACCCCGCGGTCGAGAAGCTCAAGCAGGTCGTGCCGGCGCGGCCGCCCGGGCTTTGCACCGGCTGCCCGGAGCGGCCGATCTTCGCCGCGATGAAGCTGGTCGAAGAAGAGCTCGGCCAGCACCACGTCTCGGCCGACATCGGCTGCCATTTGTTCTCGATCTTGCCGCCGTTCAACATCGGCGCAACGACCATGGGCTTCGGTCTCGGTCCGGCCTCAACCTCGGCCTTCAACGTCAAGGCCGACAAGCGCTCGATCGCGGTGATGGGTGACGGCGGCTTCTGGCACAACGGATTGACCAGCGGCATCGGCAATGCCGTGTTCAACAAGCATGACGGCGTCTTCCTCATCGTCGACAATTACTACACCTCGGCAACCGGCGGTCAGGACATCCTGTCGTCGCGCGCGACCAACAAGCGGCGCGACACCAACAATTCCATCGTCAAGGCCGTGAAGGGCATCGGCGGGCAGTGGGTCCGCCAGATCGACCGCACCTATGACGTCGGCAAGATGCGGGACACGCTGAGGGAAGCGCTGACGACCAAGGACGAAGGCCCCAAGGTCATCGTCGCCTCCTCCGAATGCATGCTGAACAAGCAGCGCCGCGTGAAGCCGCTGATGAACAAGGCGATCAAGGACGGCATCCGCACCGTCAAGGAGCGCTTTGGCGTCGACGAGGACGTCTGCACGGGTGACCATGCCTGCATCCGGCTCTCGGGCTGCCCGTCGCTGTCGGTGAAGCAGCTGGACGATCCCTTGCGCGACGATCCGGTCGCGGCGATCGACAATTCCTGCGTTGGATGCGGCAATTGCGGCGAGGTCGCCGAGGCCGCTGTGCTCTGCCCCTCGTTCTACCGCGCCGACGTCATTCACAATCCGACCCGCTGGGACACCTTCAAATCGAAGGTTGCGATGGCCGTGATCGGCTGGCTGCAGCGGCGGCGCGATCGCCGGCGTCCCGCGCTCGAGGCGCTGGCATGAGAGACGAGACGGTCCGACTGACGCTGCCTGCCGCGGGTGAAGCAACCGAGCGGCCGATCTCGCTCGCGATCGTCGCGATGGGCGGCCAGGGCGGCGGCGTCCTGACCGACTGGATCGTGCAGCTCGCCGAGAACCATGGCTGGGTCGCGCAATCGACCTCGGTGCCCGGCGTCGCCCAGCGCACCGGCGCCACGATCTATTACATCGAGGCGATGCCGCCGCTCGACGGCCGCAAGCCGATCCTGTCGCTGATGCCGACGCCCGGCGACGTCGATGTGGTGATGGCGGCGGAATTCATGGAGGCCGGGCGATCGATCCTGCGTGGCCTCGTGACGCCGGACCGCACCACGCTGATCGCGTCCAACCACCGATCGCTTGCGATCGGCGAGAAGATCGTGCCGGGCAACGGCATTGCCGACGACGGCGCCGTCACCGGCGCGATCGGGATCGCCGCGAAGACCGAGATCATCTTCGACCTCAACGCGCTCGCCATCGCGAACGGCAGCGTCATCTCGGCTGCGATGTTCGGCGCGCTCGCCGCGGCCAGCGTGCTGCCATTCAGCCGCGACAGCTATCTCGACGTCATCCGCGCCGGCGAGAAAGGCGCGAAGGCAAGCATTCGAACCTTTGAAGCGGCCTTTGACCGGGTCAAGACAGGGGCTCCCGAGGTTGCCGCGCCAGCGCCATCGAAGCAGGCCGACAATATCCCCTCTCCCGCGACGCCAGACCCGGATCTCGCAGCGCTTGTCGCAAGGTTGAAGCAGGAGCTGCCGGAGCCCGCGCTGGCCATGGGCCGCGCCGGCCTGACGAAGGTGGTCGACTTCCAGGACGTCGCCTACGGCGCCGAATATCTCGACATCCTCAAGACGCTGCACACGGCCGACCTAAACTCTGGCGGTGCGGCCCGGGGCTATGGCTTCACGCAGACCGCGGCAAAATACCTCGCCAACGCCATGACCTATGATGACGTCATCCGCGTCGCCGACCTCAAGACGCGCGCCGGTCGCCGCGCGCGCATCGAGGACGAGCTGGAATTGTCGGATGGCCAGGTGCTCCAGACCACGGAATTCATGCATCCCCGCATGGAGGAGGTCATGGGCATGCTGCCGGTGGGATTCGGTCGCTGGCTCGGCGCGCGGCCGCGCCTGCTCGGCTGGCTCGATCGCCGCGTCAACAAAGGCCGGCGGGTGCGGACCTACTCGCTGCCCTGGTTTTTGGCGCTTTATGTCGTGGGCGGGATGCGTGGCCTGCGCCGCCGCTCGCTGCGTCACGCCGTCGAGACTGCTCACCGCGACGAATGGCTCAAGGCCGCGACCGAGGTGGTCGGCACCAACTACCAGCTCGGTGTCGAAATCCTGCAATGCCGACGCCTGGTGAAGGGCTATTCCGATACCCACGCCCGGGGGCTGTCGAAATTCGACAAGACGCTGGCGGCTATCAAGCTGGTCGAGCGGCGCGATGATGCTGCCGATTGGGCGCGCCGCCTGCGCGAGGCCGCACTGAAAGACAGCGCCGGCAAGGACCTCGACGGCGTGATCCAGACCATCAAGACTTTTGCATGATTCCATCGGAGGGGGACGCGGGATTGGATTGCCGTTCGCCCCACAAGACGTCAGGATCGGACGGCTTGACTACGATTCTCAGGTTGCTAATCGGAGCTACAGATCCGCGGTAATTCCTCCAATTGACGAGACATTTTGTCCTCGATGGTCATGCAATGCCGGCAGCACTCAAAGAGAACATTGTTCCCGTCCCCGGGCAGATTGAAACCCGGCTTTGGCTTCAATTGCTGTCTCTGCATGGCGAACTCTTCGGGTCGCTGAATGCGATGCTGAGCTCCGAGTTTGGCCTGTCGCTCGCAAAATTCGACGTGCTGGCTCAGCTTGATCGCACCCGGGACGGACTTGCGCTCGGGCAATTGTCGCAGAACCTGAAGGTATCCGGCGGCAACGTCTCGGGGCTGGTGCAGCGCCTGCTCGCCGACGACCTCATCAGCAGGGAGATGTCGAGCGAGGACCGCCGCTCGTTCATCGTGCGTCTTACGCCGAAGGGCGAAGTCCTGTTCAGGAAGGCGGCCGCCGTTCACAAGAAGCACCTCAGCGCGCGGCTTGAGAACATCCCGATTCACGAGCTCGACACCGCGTTGTCGGTGCTGCGGTCTCTCTCCTCGAAACTTCGCTCCGAGAGCAAGAAGCAAAGTCGCAAGAAATAATGGCCAAAGAATCCAAGAGCAGATGGAAATCGGGTCCGCCGCGGACGAAGGACCAGCTGCAAAACTACATTCCGTATCTGTTCAACCGGCTCGCCAATCGCTGGAATCTAGATCAAAACCGCGATCTGAGCGAGCACGGCGTCAACAATGTCGTGTTCCGGACGCTGTCGGTCCTGTTCATCTACAAGACGCTCACCGTCAACGAGATCGCCGTTCTTGCCGTCACGGAGCAGTCGACCGCCAGCCGCATGGTCGAGTCCATGGTGTCATCGGGCCTCGTCAAGCGCGAGATCGCGGAAGAGGACCAGCGCCGCCGCGTCGTGGGATTGACGCCGGAGGGCGAGGCGCTGCTGCGAACGATCTGGCCGATCATGGCCACCAATTACGATCGGCTGATCGTGGGCATCGACCCCGACGACATCGAGGTTTGCGCGCGCGTGCTGGCCAAGATGGTCGAGAATATCCGGCAGAACCAGATCTAGGGACCAAGCCCGACGAGGCTGGTGCCGCCGCAGACATAGAGAACCTGGCCGGTCACGAAATCGGACCGCTCGTCGAGGAAGAATTCGATCGCGTGCGCCACATCCTCGCGCGAGCCGAGCCGGCCGACCGGAACGTTGCGTGCCATCCGCTCCTGCTGCTCGGAGCCCTTCGGGATGATGCCCCAGAAATTGTCGGTCAGGATCGGCCCCGGTGCGACGACATTCACGGTGATGCCACCAGCGGCGAGCTCCAGCGCCCAGGTCCGCGCCATCCCGTGCACGCCGGCCTTGGTCGCCGAATAGGCCGAGCGCGTCGCCGCGCCCATCGCGGCACGCGAGCTGACGAACACGATGCGCCCGAAGCGGCGCGAACGCATCCCCTCCAGCGCCGCCTGGGTCAGGAGCATTGGCGTGCCGAGGTGCAACTGCGCGAGTGTCAAAATGTCTTCCGGCTTCGCATCGGGCAGCAGGTTCGGCAGGATGACGCCCGCATTGTGCACGATACTATCGACGGCGTGATCCCGGCCGATCTCCTGCGCGATCGCGCGCGTCTCCTCCATGGAGGTCAGATCAGCGCGATAGGCTGCAAGCAGATCATGGGTCCAGGTAGGCTTCTCCAGCCCGACCGAGACCACGCGCTGCCCTCGCTCGACCAGCTTTTTTGCCAAGGCTTCGCCGATCCCCGAATTGCCGCCAGTGATCAGTGTCGTACGGATCTCGCTCATGATCAGACCTGCCGCTTCTTGAGATCGCGCATGTCGAAGAACGCGCCATCAGACATCAGCTTGGCGGCAAAATCCTTCAGCCCGACGCGCTGGATTTTCTCGGTTGCGGTCAGCGGCAGGCTGTCGACAAAGCAGATCCAGCCCGGCGCCTTGTAATAGGCCATCTGCTCCAGGCTCCAGCGGACGATGTCTTCGGCAAGCGCGCGGTCTGCCCCTGCCCGGTCCGCGATGATGACGGCTGCGACCTCGTCGCCGCGCACCTGATCGGGGGTAGCCGCGACCGCGGCCTGCCGGATCGCGGGATGGCGGTTGAGGACGGACTCGACCTCGACTGCGGCAATGTTCTCGCCGGAACGGCGGATCACGTTCTTCTTGCGATCGACGAAATGGAGATCGCCGTCCGCATCGCGCGACACGATATCGCCGGTGTGCAGCCAGCCGCCGTCCCAGGCCTCGGCGGTTGCTTCCGGGTTCTTCAGGTATTCCCGGAAGAAGCCGTAGCGCGGATCTGCGCCCGCCCGCCGCACCAGCAGCTCGCCCGGCATCCCGACCGGCGCCTCATGTCCGCTGTCATCGACGATACGAACGTCCACCTCCGCTGCCGGGCGGCCGAAGCAACTGGTGCCGATCTTGCGCGGCTCGACATTGGCGGCTATGACGCCGCCACTTCCCGTCTCCGTCATCGCCCAGGCCTCCAACAGCGGAAAGCCAAAGCGCTCCTCGAACGGCGCATGCAAGAGCTTGTCGACGCCGGCACCGAACCCGAAGCGCACATAATGCGCGCGGTCCTGTTCCGATCGCGCCGCGCTCATCAGCATCGAGGGCATTACGCCGAGATAATGCAGGCAGGTGGCGCGGCTGTCGCGCACCGATTGCCACCAGGTCCGCGGATGGAAGCGATCGAGCATGGTCAGGCTGCCGCCGACCGACAGCATCGCCATCAGCGACACCGCCATTGCATTCATGTGGAACAGCGGCAGTGGCGTGATCATGCGCTCGCCCTCGTGCCTGAGATCGATCAGCCCGCCGACATCGCGATACCAGTTTCCGGAGTGCAGGAAATAGGTGTTGGTGAGCACGCAGCCCTTCGGCTGCCCGGTCGTCCCGGACGTATAGAGCAGCGCGCATTCGGTATCGCCGTCGCCCGCGGTCGCGGGTCGTGCGTCGCCGAGCGGCGCGGGGGTATCGTCGCGGTCGGTCACGACCGGAATCGGCCGGCCGGCCTGGCGGGCTGCCGTCTCCAGCTCGTCGCGCCGCCCGGCGAGAACAAATGCCGCACTCATCTCGGAATGCGAGATGATGTATTCGAGCTCGCTGATCCGCAAATCCGGATTGATCGGCACCACGGAGACGCCGAGTGCGTTCAGCGCGAACCACAGCTCGATGAAGACCGGCCTGTTCTGGAGCAGCAGCCCGACCCTGTGCCCTTCGCCATAGCCGCGGCTCGCGAAAGCAGCCCGCCAGTGCTCCACGCGATCAAGCATGGCGCGATAGGAGATCTCTCCTGCGGCAATGCCGTAGATGCCGGCCGTCTCCGGCAGCACGTTGAGGAAACCCGCCTCGCCCCGGCGCAGCGCGGTTTCACGAAAGCGGGCGTAGACTGTAGCGGTCAAGGCATACTCACATGAAGAGTTGAATGTTTCCGAACGGCGCATCGAAATTGACGAGATCGACGCGCTTGAGCTTGATCTTGAGGGCGTCGCCGACCTCTACGAATTCGTGCGACGCCCAACCCGAATAGCGCTCCAGCATATCGCCGCGCGTCTCGGTGTAAATGTAGGACGTCCGCGCCTTGAAGACGCCTGCGGTCGGGTCACACGCCACGATCTGCGGCGCCTGAAGAAGATGATGGCAACGGCTCTTCGGCTTCTGGCTGAAGGTCCGCTCGCCGGCCAGGCGCTCGACCCGCACTTTGAGCAGCAGCAGGTCCTCATACATCAACGACGGCTGGAGCACCGGATCCTGCTGCTGCCATTCCAGCGGCATCCAGTAACGCCCTTCCGGGTGAAACAGATCGAGCCATTCCTGCCATTGCATCGTGTCGAGAAGATCGGCCTCCCGGTAGATCAAATCGGTGATCGTCTTTTCGGTGATCATTCGGCGGCCTCGGCGTGCTTGTCCATGTCCATGGTCATGAACTTGGCCCAGGCATGAAACTGGTTCCGCATCTGGCGCTCGGAGGTGCCGTTGATGACGGCGGTGACGTCCTGCTCTTCGTTGCTCTCGTAGAGCCTGCGGAGATTGACCCATTGATTGCCGTTGGACTTCAGCCCTTCCTGAGCCCGCTCATACATCTCGAGATCGTCATGGCCCACGATTGAAGTCGGCGCATTGATGAAGCGGTTATACATCAACGCGCGCTCGTAAAGCTTGTCGGGCGCGCCGACCAGGCGATAGACCCAGCTCTCGACCAGCGTCTTGTCGACCGCGATCGGGATGAAGTTGCGCAGGATCTGGACGGCGCCTTTGACCATGATGTTCGGGAAATACACGGTGTTGTGCCGGACCTCTCCCAGGATCTCGTGCGCCCGCGTCTCGCCATAGGCCGCGACCATCTGGTCGAGATAGCCTGTGACATCCGAGTAGTTCGAATGGATGGAGTTGGCGACGCCGGTATGGCCGTGGCCGTTCGGCCAGATCCTGATGCCGCTTTGCTCGTAAAACTCGTACGGGCTCATGAAGGGACCGTAGAGCTGCACCGCCATCGGCGTTTCCGTGGAATCGCCCTGCTCGCGCTTCCAGACCTTGACCGCGGTGCCGGCCGAGCTCTCATGCGCGACCATCGGATGGCAGGTGTCGGTCTGGTTCTCGACCAGCATCTTCCAGTTGCAGGTGTGCATGTAGCGGATCGGCGTGGCCATGACGGCCACCTTCCCCTCCGGGGAGCGGTCGGCCATGTTGTCGATGGTCGAGAGGCTTTCGCCGAAATACTCTTCGAAGGACACGCCGCTGTCGTTCAGTCGCGCGAAAATGAAATCGCGGTAGATGACGACATTCTTGATCTTCGACAGCCCCTCATTCGCCTGCGTGTCGCCGAAACCCGTCCCCTCATAACCCTTCTTCAGGGGAATCGCGAGTAAGGAGCCGTCGGTCTTGAAAGACCAGGCGTGATAGGGACAGCGGAAGAACTTTCCGGTGTTGCCGCAGGGCTCGGACGCGATCTTCGTGCCCTTGTGCGGACAGCGATTGTAGAAGACGTGGATGGAGCCGTCGGTATGGCGGCTCGCCAGCACCGGTTGCCGGCCGATCGTGGCGGTGATGAAATCGCCGGGCTTCGACAACTGGCTCGCATGCCCGACATAGACCCAGCTGTTCGGGAACAAATGCTCCATCTCGAGCTCGAAGATCTCGGGGTCGACATAGACGTCGCGATGCACTTCGGCCTCGCGCACCAGCGCCGCGATCGCGTGGGCCTTCCGTCCGTATTTCGTCATGGCGTCCCTCGCCTCCCTCATAAGTCCAGCACCAGGCGTTCCGATTTCGCGCGTGACACGCAGATCTGCATGACCTTGTTGGACGCCTTTTCGTCGTCGCTGAGGATGACGTCGCGATGGTCCGGCACCCCTTCGATCACGCCGCACTGGCAGATGCCGCAATCGCCACGCTGGCAGTCGTAGAGGACGTCGAGACCTGCCGCCTCCAGCGCCTGGATGATGCTCTGACCGGCTGCGACGCCGACGACCTGCCCGGTCGATCTGATCTCGACCTCGAACGGCCGGTCGGGCGAACCCGGCTGCTCCGCCTTGAAGAGCTCGTAGTGGATGCGGTCGGCCGGAATGCTCCCGGCAAGCGCGGCTGCCCTCACCGCTTCGATCATGCCCGCGGGGCCGCAGACATAGATGTGGGAGTTTGCGGCTGCATCGCCGAGCGCCGTTGCGATGTCCAGACGGGACTCGTCGCCGTCGTAGTGAACGGACAGACTTTTAGCGCAAATCTCCTGGAGATGCGGCAGGAACGCCAGCAGTCCTTGCGTGCGGCCCGCATAGTGCAGGCGAAACGGATTTGCGCGAGCGTTAAGCTCCGCCGCCATCGACAGGATCGGCGTGACACCGATGCCGCCGGCAAACAGCAGCGCGGGCGCTGCGTCCTCATGCAGATGAAAATTGTTCACCGGCGCACTTGCCGTCACGACATCGCCGATCTTCAGCGCGTGCATGAACTGCGAGCCGCCAGTCGAAGCCTCCTCGCGCAGCACCCCGAGCGCCAGCGTACCCTCGGGCAGGCCCGGCAAAGCCATCAGCGAGTAGGGCCGGTCTCCTCCATTCAGGAGCGCCACGCGAATATGTGCGCCGGCCTGCCATCGCGGCACGACGCCGTCCTCCACGTCAAGCACAAGGCTCCGTATGAACGGCGTCTCCGCGGCATACGACCTGACCTTGAGCTTGAGCGGATGCACGTCCATTCAGGCATCTCGTGAATTATATGAATTTGCATATTTTTAGACATGTAATAATTGCCTGTCAATCGGCGGTACGGATGCGGGCTCGGATCGCAGCCAGAGGCACGTCTTGTTGGTGGAGGAAGGTTAGCGCCCACGCCTCAGCGGAGGTCGGATCACACCAAGGACCGACCGCCGATATGTGCGTTCAATAGATTTTTCTCGGTCCCCGGTGCACGCGTCGTGCCCACATGACCGTCTAAGCGATTGAAAAGCCTAAGCTCTCGCTCCAATCCGTCGTGGGCAGGTTAGAGCCGGCTTCAGCCACCGAACGCCAACCGGGTCCCCTCACCGAGCGAGCATCTTTTTGACGGCTGCCAGTCCGACGCGCAGGAACGGATCGGAATGGATGTAGAAATACCGCACGCCGTGCTCGAGCCAGGACGGCAATTCGTCCGACGTCACGAGTGTGCCGGCGACCTTGCCCGCCGCCCTGATCTTCCTGACCGCGTAAGCCACCCGCTCGACGACAGCCTGCGGCCGAGCTTGCCCGAACGGTGGAGCCGGCGGATACCCCATGTTCTGGGACAAATCGCCGGGACCGATGAAGAAGACATCGATCCCTTCCACCGCAAGCAGCTCATCGATGTTGTCGATCGCCTTGGGCGTCTCAATCATGGCGATGATCAACCGCTTCTCGTGGTCAGCGGGGCACGCGTAGCGCACCGCATCGACGATGGCGCGTGCTTGGTCCGCGGTATCGACCATCGGCACCATCAGGCCATCGGCGCCGGCATTGAGATAGCGGATCAGAAGCGGCCGCTCATGGGAATGCGGACGCACAATGGCCGCGCCGCCTGCCCCGCGGATCGCCTGCGCTGTCCCGCGCACGTCCTCAAAGCTCCAGGTGCCGTGCTCGCAATCGACGAAGATGGCATCGGCGCCGAGCTCCACCAAGCGAACCGCCAGTCCCGACGAGGAATGATGCGGCGTGAGCATGGTGACCGCCTCGCCTTTGACGAGGCGCTCGCGCAATTTGGCTCCATTCATGGGAGATCCTTCTCTGTCAGTTCTTCGGCTTGTCGCTGAGGCCTTCGGGCGCGCCGACCCAGCGCGCCGTCTCGATGTCGGCGGAGGTATCGCGCATGAAGGTCGGGCAGATGTGCAGCTCGGGGATTACCGCCCCCTTCTGCAAGGACGCGCAGAGCAAAACCGCGCGTGCGACGTCGTGCGGATTGAGCATCACGGCGCGCTCGCGCTCGAGCGGCGGCCGGGCGCGATTGTCCATGATCGGGGTATCGGTCTCACCCGGCAGGATCGTCGTCGCGCGAATGCCCTGGTTGCGGTAGGTGTTGTGCAGGAAGGTCATGAAGTTCTTGACGCCCGCCTTGGCCGCCCCGTAAGCGGCGCCGCCGAGCAGGTTCGGATTGACGACCGCCAGCGAAGAGACGGTGATGATCGTGCCTTCATTCTTCGCAATCATGTCCTCAAGCACCGCCTGAGTGAGGTTGAACACGGCGGTAAGATTGACGTTGACCGTGGTGTTCCACTCCGCCTCACTGATGAAGCGCGCGTTCAAAACCTTGCTGGCGCTGCCGGCATTGTTCACGAGAATGTCGATCGGTCCGACATTTGACTTCACCCAGGCAACAGCCTCCAGAATCGCATCGCGCGACGCCACGTCGAACGCCCGTGCGACAGCCTTGCCACCCGCGTTCTCGATCACACCGGCGACCTCCTGAAGCGGGGCTGTCCGGCGGCCGGTCACGACGACCGTTGCGCCCTCCTGAGCGAGCAGGATCGCAGTCTCGCGCCCGATCCCCGTCCCCGCGCCAGTGATGAGCGCGATCTTTCCGTCAAGCAGGCCCATGGTTCCTCTATTCAGCTGCGGTCGCCGCCACGCTTGGGCGTTGATAGCCGTAAATCTGCCTCGCGGCTGCGGGCGTGATCAAGCCCTCGGCGAGGTCGAGCTCGATCGCGGCCGCCGCGCGCTCGGACGTGTGTCCCCATCCGCCGCCGCCCGGCGTCTCGACTTCGAGGCGATCGCCCGTCTTCAGGACGACTTTGCCCTTGGGAAATTGCGGCTCGCCGTTCCTGAAGACCTTGCCGGCACTCCCGGATTTACCACCGACGACGCCGAAGCAGGGATGGCGCACGCGCTCCGATGCCAGATAGATGTTCATCGGATTGCGCCCGAGGTTGCGCAGCACGACGCGCTGGCCGAGACCGCCGCGGCTCCTGCCGGCGCCGCCGGAATCTGGAATCAGCTCCTTGCATTCGGTGAGCGCGGGCACTGCGATCTCGAACATCTCGATCGCCGTGACCTTGCAATTGGACGGGAAGCTCAAGGTGTCGAGACCGTCGAACTCGGCGCGGGCGCCCTGTCCGCCGTGAAAATTCTGCACCGAGCCGTATTGCGTGCCGTCGTCGTGCCGGCCAACGCAATTGGCGGCCCAGATCGGCGCGCCGCCGCTGTCGCCCATCACCTTGTCCGGCACCACGCCCTCCAATGCCTTGAAGATCAGCGAGGGAATGACGTGCCCGATCAGGTTGCGCGAATTGCCTGCCGTCCATTGCTGCGGATTGAGGATGGAGCCGAGCGGCGCTTCATCCGTGATCGGGTTGATGCAGCCTTCGTTGTTCGGCGTGTCCGGGTCGAGCAGGCATTTCAGCGCATAGACCGAGTGGGCGTAGCGATAATTGGTCCGGCAGTTGATCGAGTGAAGCACCTGGTCCGACGTCCCGGCATAGTCAACGTGGACGGAATCGTCGCGGACGATGACGGAGGCCCTGAGCGTCACGTCGGTGTCGTAGCCGTCGAGCAGCACCTCGGCGGAATAGGTCCCGTTCGGCCATTGCCGGATCGCGCGCCGCGTCTGCGCTTCGGAGCGCGTGTGGATCGCATCGGCCAGCTCGTCGATGCTATCGAGGTCATACTCGTCGAGGAATTTTACCAATTCGCGGCCCATGACATTATTGGCCGCGACCATGGATTCGAGATCGCCCATCACCTCGGTCGGCAGGCGAACGGAGGCGGCAATGATGTCGAGCACGTCCTGGTTGGGAACGCCGGCCTTATGCAGCTTCACGATCGGGAAGCGGATGCCCTCCTCGAAGATATCGCTGGCTTCGGAATGCAAGGGAGCGCCGCCAATGTCGGGCAGATGGGCAATCGAGCCGGCATAGGCCACGACCTTCCCCTTTTTGAAGATCGGCGTGATCATCGTCACGTCAGGCAGATGTCCGGTGCCGATCTCCGGATCGTTGGTCGCGAGCACATCGCCCTCCGTGAGCGTCCCGGCTGGGAATTTCGGCAGGAAGTATTTTTGTGCGGCGACCGGCAGCGAGGTGATGAACACCGGTATCGACCAGGTGCATTGTGCGAGCGCGCGGCCGCGGCTGTCGAGCAGCACGGTCACATAATCGTGGTTCTCGCGTACGATGGGCGAAAATGCGGTGCGGCCGAGCACGATGTCGGCCTGATCGGCGATGAAGATCAGGCGATTCCACATCACCTGGAGATTGATGGGATCGTTGAAATCGGCAGCGTTAACGGACATAGGGCGTCGTCCTCAGGCGATGTTGATCACGAGATTGCCATTGATATCGACGTGGGCCCTGCCGCTCGGTCCGACGACCGCGGTGGACTCTCGCTGCTCGACAATGGCCGGCCCCTTGATCTCCTCGCCGACCGGCAGCTTGTAGTGATCATAGACCGGCGTTTCGACGAAGCCGCCGCGCTCGCTGAAATAGACCGAGCGTGCGCCTTTCCTGGCCTCGGCGGCGTGTCTTGTGTGCGGGCGGGTGACTTGATCCTTTTGGCCGCTGGAGCGCAAGCGCCAGGTGATCACCTCGACCGAGGAGCCCGCGACCGTACGGCCGAACAGCTCGCGATAGAGCTTGTAGAAATTGCCGAGCAGTTGCTCATGGAACTGCTTTGGCGGCAAACCGCGCTCCGGCAACGCGACCGTGATCTCATGGCCCTGGCCGACGTGACGCATATCGACGGTGTAGGTGTTGGTGATCGCCTCCGGCGCAATGCCGGCGGCACGGACGACGTCCGCCCCCTGCGTCGCGAGATCGCCGAGCAGGCGATCCATCGCCGCGAAATCCCAATTATCGACCTGCATCGGGAAGCTCGCGGACAGATCGACCGCGACCGGCGCAATCAGCAAGCCGATCGCCGACGTGACGCCGGCGCCCGTCGGGCAGATGATGCGCTTGATGCCGAGCTTGCGCGCGATGCCATAGGCATGCACCGGCCCTGCGCCGCCGAACGCGACCATCGGCAGGCTGCGCGGATCGACGCCAAGGTCGGTCGCATGAACCGCCGCCGCCTTGCTCATGGATTCGTTGACGAGATCGTGGATGCCGAAGGCGCAGCGGGGAACGCTGACGTCAAGCGAGGCCGCAAGCTTAGTCATCGCGGTGTGCGCGGCATCCTTCGACACCTCGAACGAGCCGCCGATGAAGGACTCGGTGCCCATATAGCCGAGCAGGATATCGGCATCGGTGACGGTCGGCTCGGTTCCGCCACGCTGATAGGCGGCCGGTCCCGGCATCGCGCCGGCCGAGCGCGGCCCGACATCGAGCAGGCCGAGCGGATTCTTCGCGGCGATCGAGCCGCCGCCGGCGCCGATCTCGATCATACGGATCGACTGGATTTTTAGAGGGAAGCCCGAGCCCTTGCGAAAGCGATGATGATGCGCGACTTCGAGATCGGTGCCGACCGTCGGCTCGCCGTTCGGGATCAGGCACAGTTTTGCAGTGGTGCCGCCCATGTCGAAGGAGAGCACGCTGCCCTCGCCCGCGATGCGGCCGAACTCGGCGGCAGCGACCGCGCCTGCGGCCGGCCCCGATTCGATCAGGCGCACCGGCAGCTCCGCGGCCCGGCTGCTCGGCACGAGACCGCCGGACGAGGTCATCCAGAGCACCTGGCGGCTGATCCCTTTGGCGGCGAATTCGCGCTCGAGATGGGCGACGTGCCCCGACATCTGCGGCCGCGTGTAGGCGTTGACGACCGTGGTCGAGGCGCGGTCGAACTCGCGCACCTCCGGGCAGACCTCGGAGGACAGGGACACGAAGATATCGGGATCTTCCTCGCGCAGCAGCGCCGCGATGCGCTGCTCGTGGGTCGGATATTTGTAGGCGTGCAGCAGGCAGACGGCGACGGATTTGATGCCTTCCTCGCGCAACCGGCCGGCGATCTCGCGGACCGTCTCCTCTTCCAGTGCGGTGACGACTTCGCCACCGGCGGAGATGCGCTCGACGGCGCCAAAGCTGTTGGCGCGCGTCACCAGGGGGTCCGGATATTTCAAATTCAGATCGTAGAGATCGTACCGTCCCTCGTTACGGATGCGCAGCATGTCCTGGAAGCCGGCGGTCGAGATGAAGCCGGTCTTGACGCCCTTGCGCTCCAGCACCGCGTTGGTGACGACGGTGGTGGCGCCGAGCACCTGAAGCCCTTCCAGATCGACGCCGTCGCCGAATTGCGCGAGCAGCTCGGAGACGCCGCGAACCACGGCCTCGGCCGGATTGGCCGGCGTGCTCAGCACCTTGTGGAGATGCAGTTCGCCCTTGTCGTCGAGCAGCGCGAAATCGGTAAAAGTTCCCCCGGTATCGAATGCGAGCTTGGCCATCTGTGTCCTCGAAGCGATTGTCTTCGAGCGTAGGAAATGCGGTTGCAACCGACCACCACAACTCCCGTCTGCCGCCATAGGTTTTGTTTATGGCGCGGGCGCTTGAGCCGCAATTTGAGACTCAAACAGCCTTGATGCCCTGCGGATGGCTGCGCATCAGCTTCTCGACAACGGTCAGAAGCACCGATCGCGTGGCAAGCGCCGGCTCCGACAGCGGCAGATGGTCGGAGATGCACAAGGAGACCGTCGCTTCGATCGCGGGGCGAACCAGCCGCCGCACCTCGACGCCGCCAAAGCTCAACGCACTCGCTGCGACCGAGGCCGGCAGGATGGTCGAGCCAAGCCCCTCCGTCACGGCCGCGCCGAGCGAGGAAACGGATTCGATCTCGGATACGACGTTCGGCGTCACCCGTGCCCGTGCCAGGGATTCATCAATCAGTCGTCGCAGGAAATGGCCCTGGCTGGGCAGCAGCAGCTTGACGTCGGCAAGAGCCGAAAGCGGCAGCGGCTCATCCGTCTGCTTCTTCGCCGTCGGCTCCGAACGGGATACGAGATAGAGCTCCTCACGAAACAGCGGCTGGAGCTTGACGCCCTTGATTGGGCCGGAGCCGTAGATCATGGCCATGTCCATCCTGCCAGTCATGATGAGCTCACTCAGCACATGGCCGAAACTGTCGTTGATATGGACGATGATCTGCGGATGCAGCGTGGACATCTCTTTCAATATTGGCAGCGACAGCGTGCTTGATGCCGAATAAGTCGCAAGCCCGATCGAGACGCGCCCGGCCAGCGCCTTGGTCGATTGCTCGATGTCGATCTGCGCCTGCTCGATCTGCTTCAGCAGCAATTGGGCATGACGATAGAGAATGAGGCCCGCTTCGGTCGGGACGACGCCGTGATTGCTGCGCAGGAGCAGCTTGTGCTTGAAATGGCTTTCGAGGGCCACGATTTGCTGCGACAGCGCCGGCTGCGCCGTGCGCAACAGACCGGCTGCGCGCGAGACGCTGCCCGCATCGACGACCTTGACGAAGCTCTTCAGCTTCCTGAAATCGACGCTCATCTGTCTCGCACGACCGTTTGTGAAAACACCAGCCCGTCCGGCACTATCCGTTATCTAGATCATTGATTTCAATGAGATTCTTTCCGGACCCGCCGATTTCGACAGACTGCTCTCTCAGGCACTGAGACACATTCTCAACGAAGCGCCCGACAAGCCGTCTCGATACGGTTGCAGGCTTCCTCGATCGCCTCCATAGAGGTCGCGATCGACAGACGGAAATACGGTGACAGCCCGTAGGCCGCGCCCTGCACGGCGGCGACCCCAACGCCGTCGAGCAAATGGAGCACGAAGTCCAGATCGTTCTCGATGACCTTGCCGTCCGGCGTGGTCTTGCCGATCACGCCGGCGCAGCCGGGATAGAGGTAGAAGGCGCCGTCCGGAACGAGACAGGAAAGGCCGGGGATCGCGTTCAGCCGCGCACAGGCGTAGTCGCGGCGCTCCTTGTAGAGCTTGACGCTGTCGCGAACGAATGACTGATCGCTCGCAAGCGCATGAGCGGCGGCTGCCTGGCTGATCGACGACGGACAGGACGAGATCTGCGATTGCAGCTTGTTGATTGCGGCTATCAGCGGCGCAGGACCGGCGGCGTACCCGATGCGCCATCCGGTCATCGCGTAGGTCTTCGACACGCCGTTGGCGAGAAGCACCCGGTCCTTGAGTTCTGGCACGGCGGCCGCGAGCGTCGTCGCGGGTTCGTCACGGTACCAGATCTGGTCATAGATATCGTCCGAGAGCACAAGCACGTTGGGATGACGGAGCAGGACCTCGCCGAGTGCCCTCAGGTCCGCGCGGGAATAAGCGGCGCCCGTCGGGTTCGACGGCGCATTGAGAATCAGCCAGCGCGTCCTTGGCGTGATGGCGGCCTCGAGCGCTTCGGCCGTCAGCTTGAAACCCTGGTTCTCGGAACACCTGACGATGACGGGCTTGCCGTCATTGGCTATGACCATATCGGGATAGGAAACCCAATAGGGCGCGGGAATGATGACTTCCGCCCCCTCGTCCACGCTCGCCATCAGCGCGAGAAACAGGATCTGCTTGGCTCCGCCACCGACGCAGATTTCATTGTCGGCATACTCAAGCCCGAGCCGCCGCCTGTAATCGGCAATGATGGCCTTGCGCAGGGCGACCGTGCCGTTGACAGCGGTGTATTTGGTCTCTCCGCGGTCGATCGCCTCATGCGCCGCGGCCTTGACGTGATCCGGCGTGTCGAAATCCGGCTCGCCGATCGCCATGTCGATGATATCGCGACCCGCCGCCTTCAATTCGCGGACGCGCGCGGAAGCTGCCGTGGTCGGGGATATCTTGATGCGCGAGACGCGCGCGGCCGGCACGAAGATCGTCACTGTGGTCGTCCTTTGCGTTGCGAATGGTCAGCGCCCGCCAAGCAGGCGCCGTGTCAATGTTCGACGTCGGCTTCACCGCGCATGCGGCCGGTGAGAAAGAGCTCGCCAAGCTCGTCATGGGTGATATCCGCCGGCCGGCCATCCCAGATCACTTTGCCGAGCCGCAGGATGACGGCGCGCTGCGCCACCGCCATCGCCTTCTTGGTGTTCTGCTCGACGAGCAGAATGGTCTGGCCGGCGGCGTTGATGCGCAGCAGCTCATCGAAGACGATGCCGATCGCCGTCGGTGACAGACCGACTGATGGCTCGTCGACCAACAGGATCTTGGGCCGTTGCAGCACGGCCATCGCGACTTCGAGCAATTGCTGCTCGCCGCCGGACATGTTGCCCGCCAACGTGTTGCGGCGTGTCTTCAAGACAGGAAACAGATCGTAGACATAGTCGCGTTCGGCCTTCACCTTGCTGTCGCGCAGCGTATAGGCTGCCATTTGAAGGTTTTCGTCGACCGTCATGACCGGAAAGTTGCAGCGTCCCTGCGGCACCCAGGAGATGCCTTCGGCCAGGATCGCCCGGGACTTCAAGGCAGTGATGTCCTTGCCCTGCCAGTCGATGCTGCCGCCCTTGACGGTGGTCATACCGTAGAGCGTCTTGAGCAGGGTCGACTTGCCGGCGCCGTTCGGTCCCATCAGAGCGACGAACTGCCCCTGGGGCACGTCGAGATCGACGCCATTGAGGATATCGAGCGAACCGTAGCCCGCGCGCAGCCCTTTGATCGAGAGAGAAGGTTCAGCCACCGAGATAGGCCTCCCGCACTGCCTGGTTCTGGACGATGTCGTCAGGCGTTCCCTCCGCGAGCTTCCGCCCCTGATCGAGCACGACCACGCGCTTGCAGAGGCTGGTCACCACGTCGATGTTGTGCTCGATGATCAGGAAGCTGACGCCGAAGGTCGTGTTGGCAAGACGGATGCTGTCGACGACGCGCTCGATCAGTTTCGGGTTAATGCCGGCCATCGGCTCGTCGAGCAGGATGAGCTTCGGTTCCGGCATCAGCATCGAGGCGAACTGGATCAGCTTCTGCTGCCCTCCGGACAACTTGCCCGCAGGCTGGAAGCGAACGTCCCACAGACCGGCAATTTTGATCAGTTCGCGGGCCCGTTCGCGCAGAGCCGCAACCCGATTGCGGGCAGTAGCTCCAATCCCGAACGTCGACAAGATGCCCGGAAAGGTGAACATCTGGCCGGCGATGACGAGATTTTCCTCGACGTCGAGAGCGCCGAACACCACGGTCTTCTGGAACGAGCGCAGCATGCGGCCTTCGCGGGCGATGTCGTTGAGCGACCAGCCGGTGATGTCCTGACCGTCCAGCTTCACCGCTCCCGCATTCGGTTTGGCGAGCCCAGTCACGCAGTCGAAGAATGTGGATTTTCCTGAGCCGTTGGGCCCGATCAGCCCGCAAATCTCGCCACGATCGACATGGACGTCGACGCCGTCGACGGCGCGGACGGCACCGTAGGATTTGCAGAGGCCGGTGATTTCGAGAATTGGCAGACCGGTCATTTTCGCCTCTCGAGGAATGACCAGAAGCGGCCGATCAGTGGTGCGAATCCGCTCGGGAACCAGAACACGAGTCCAAGCAGGAAGAAGCCATAGGCGATCATGCGCAATTCGGGCGCGATGCGTAGCGCTTCGGTGAGACCGACGAACATCAGGCTGCCGAAGATGACACCCGAGATCGTCCCGGCTCCGCCGCCGAGAACGATGATCAGCATCGTCGTCGAGTAATACATCTGGAAGGAGAGCGGACTGACCACGGTCAGGTAATGCGCATAGAGGCTGCCGCCGAGGCCGGCAAAGGCGGCGCTGATCATGAAGACAACCAGCTTGTAATGCCATGTCGGGATGCCGACGGACTCGGCCAGCGTTTCGTTCTCGCGAATGGCGATCATGTTCCGGCCGGCCGGCGATCGAACGATCAAGTAAGCAATCAGGGTGGCGATCGCGGCGGTCGCGAGCACCAAATAGTAGAAGCCCACAGTTCCGGAGACGGTGAACGACGCCGGCCCTAACGCAAAGTAGGGTTTGGGAATGGCCGACAACCCCATGTCGCCGCGCGTCAGGCTGATCCAGTTCTTGGCGATGGCCTGTCCGATGATGACGAAGCCGAGCGTACACATCACGAACGATGTGGCACGCAGTCTGAGCGCCGGTATCCCGAGTGGCAGCGCGACGGCGCCCGCAACGAGCCCGGCCGCCAGGAAATTAACATAGAAGGGCGTACCGAAATGCACCGCCAGGAGCGCGGACGTGTAGGCGCCGATGCCGAAGAACGCCGCCTGCGCGAGCGATAGAAGCCCGGTATAGCCAAGCAACAGATTGAGGCCGTGCGCCGGCAGCAGGAAGATCAGCGCGATGACGATCGCGTGCAGCGGGTAGTTGCCGAGGAAGAGCGGAGCGGCACACGCCAGCGCAGCAAGGACAAGGCCGAACGGAAGACGAAGATCCCACCCCGTCGTCGGCACTGAGAGTTCGGCTGGTGTCATGTTTTGCTCTCGGACGATCTCAGTCAATTTTCAAAAACCGCCACGGTCAGAAGCGCGCCTGCGCGGAGAAGAGCCCATGCGGACGCCACATCAGCACCAGCATCAGGGTCGCGAACCCGACGGTGTCGCGGAATTGCAGCCCGACATAGGTCGCGACCAGGCTCTCCGCGATCCCCAGGATCATCGCCGCGACGAACGTGCCGCGAACATTGCCAAGCCCGCCCATGATGATGATGGGCAGCGTCTTGAAGGTGATGAGCTCGCCCATGCCGCCGTAAACACTGACATTCACCGGCGCGGTCAGCACACCCGAAAGGCCTGCAAGAGCGGCCCCAAGGATGAAAGTCCAGAGCGCCACATGGCGGACATCGATACCGACCACCGCGCAACACTCGATGTTCTGCGACACCGCGCGCATCGCCTTGCCCATCCGGCTATAGGTCACCATCAGCTCAAGGCCGATAAATACGAAGAGGCCGACGATGATGATCAGGATGCGCTGCTCGGCCAGTGTGAACCCGAACAGCGTGACCGGCTCGATATAGCCGCCGGAGAAGAATTTGTAGCTGCCGCCGAAAAACAGGATGATTGTGTTCTGCAAGATCAGCGCGACGCCAAGGGTTGCGAGAACGCCGGCTTCGGCCGGCGCCCCCACGATCCGCTGCATCACGACATTTCCGACGACGACGGCGATCAACGCGGTGGCGACCACGCCGATCACGACCGCGACCGGATAAGGCAGATCGAAATACTCGATCGCGAACCACGCCCCGAAGGTGCCGAGCATGTAATATTCGCCATGCGCGAAATTGATGGCCCGCAGCACGCCGAAGATCATGGTCATGCCGACGGCCACGATCGCATAAACCGATCCCGAAACGATGCCGTTAACGACTTGCTCGATGATCGTATAGAACATGTAAGTGCCGTCCTATTTGGGATAGTCGATCTCGGCCGAATAGGCGCCCTTGATCGCCGGCTTGCCATTTTCGATCTCGAGAAGAATCATCGGCAGGCGCGCCTGGTTGTGATCGTCGAAGGTCACGTCGCCGACGGCGCTGGAATAGTGAATGGCAGAAAGCGCGGCGCGGACCTTCTCGCGATCAATGCTCTGGGCCTGCTCGATCGCCTTGGCCAGAAGATGCACCGTCTCCCAGTGCACATAGGCGTGGTTGTTGGGCGCCTCGCGAAACTCCGAGGTGAACTTGTCGACGAAGGCCTTGCTCTTCTCGGACTCGTAGGCCGGAAGCCAGGCCGCCGCTTCGATCGCCCCCTCCATCGCCTTCGGCGCCGCCTTGATGGTGCTCGCCGTATTGAACTCGGCGTTACCGATCAGCGGAATCTTGCCTGCGATCCCGACTTCCATCATCTGGCGCCCGACGATGGGCGCGGAATCGGCGTTGCCGTACATGATGATGGCCTGGGCGCCGGAGTCGCGGATCTTGGAAAGCACGCTGCGGAAATCCACCTCGCCTTCCTTGTAATAGTCCTCCGTCAATATCTGACTCTTGAAGCGCGGCAGGTACTTCTTGGTAAACTCAATGGCTGCGCGCCCGTAGTCGGTGTCGACCGATAGCACCGCGTATTTGGTAAAGCCCTTCTTCTCGGCGGCATATTGCAGCACGATCAGCGCGCGGTTTTCATCGGTGGGATAATTGCGATACGTCCACTTGAAACCGCCGACGCCCGCCTTGTAGGTGATTTTCGGGTTCGAGGAGGCGGCGTTGAGCAGAAGAACGCCGGCGTCTTCCGCAACCGGCTGCATCGCAAGCGTCACTGAGCTGGAGACGTCGCCAATGATGAAATCGACCTGATCCTGATCGATCAAGCGTCGGGTCGCGGAGACGCCTTCCACCGGAGTTCCCTGGCTGTCGCCGGCCAGGATGTTGATCTTGCGCCCACCGACGCCGCCTGCGCCGTTGATCTCCTTCGCCGCGAGTTGAGCGCCGCGCAGCGAAAAAGCGCCGTAGCGAGCATTGGGACCGCTCATCGGCGCGACGAGGCCGAGCTTGACTGTGCCGTCCTCGGTTCGGGCCGCGAAGGCGCCGGATGAAAGCGTCTGAAATCCGATCAGGGCCGTGCCGACACAAAATCCTCTTCGGCTTAGGTAGGTCGCCATGTCCCCGCTCCGTTGCTACAAATTCATGCACCCGCCGACACAGCTGTTTTTGTGATCTTGCCCTTGCAATTTTTTTGCTGCGATCGACGGTAAAAAATAGATTTACGTCCACCGGCGGGGGAAGCATGACTGCGGTCTGCCACCATAGCGAATTCTTATGGCCAGCGCTCGCTGAACGCTGAGGTGATCATCGAGCACGGTCCACCGGCTAGGCCTTGTCGCGTGCCATCGATTTCGCGTTCGAGGCGTCCATCAGCGCATCGCGGATATTGCCGAGGTGCCGTGTCATCGCGGCGCTCGCTTTGCGCGCATTGCCGGTGGAGACAGCCTCAAAAATGGCCTCATGATCCCTGAGCCAGACAGACCGGTAATCCTCCATGCGCATATGGGCGTGGATTTCCTGCCAGATGCGGGAATCGCTTTGCGCGCGCCAGAGCGAGTCGCAAATCGACACGATGGCACTGTTGCCCGTGGCCTCCGCAAGGATGACGTGGAAACGGTGATCCGACGTATCGGCTTCGCGGCCCTGGGCATGCTCCTCGCGCATCATGGCAAGCGCATCGGCAAGCTGGACGATGATCGTCTTCGAGGCTCGCTGCGAGGCCGCCGCGGCGATCTGCGGCTCGATCATCTGGCGTGCTTCGATATTCTCGAAGGGGCCTGCACCTTCGAGCGCATGCACGTCCGCGAACTCCTGCCGGCTGATGACATAAGCGCCACTGTTGCTGCGGACCTGGAGCATGCCGGACATCGCCAACGATAGAAGGGCTTCGCGGATCGTCGGTCGCGAGACTCCGAAGGTTTTGGCGAGCTCGCGCTCCGCAGGCAAACGCTGGCCGATGCGATAGCTTCCCTGCACCATCGAGGCGATCTGCCTGGCGACGGCTTCGAAGCTTCTCAGCGGTGCAACGGGCGGAACTGGTGACATAGCGCGCATATCTGCCGTTTCTTTGCACCTTGACAAGAAGAAATTGGTCATACCAAATTGGCCTGACCAATAAGAAGCCCCGCCGCCGCAATGACGCGTCGACACAGGAGAGGGCCTTTGAGCGTGCTTGAGCGACGACCGAATTCGACCGAAGCCCGGGATGTGCTGTTCCACCTGCATTCCCAGACCAACCCGACACTGCATGCCGAAATCGGGCCGCTCGTGATGACGCACGGCGAAGGCGTTCATGTCTACGGCGCGGACGGCAAGCGCTATCTCGAGGCGATGGCTGGCCTGTGGTGCACCTCGCTCGGCTTTTCCGACAAGCGGCTGAAGGCTGCCGCGATGGCCGCCTACGACAAGTTCGGCTTCTACCACACCTTCAACCACAAGACTCCCGATGCGGTGGTCGATCTCGCAGAGGAGCTGGTGGCCCTCTCGCCGATCCCGGATGCGCAAGCCTATTTCGCGACCTCGGGATCTGAGGCGACCGAGACGATGGTCAAGCTGGCCTGGGTCTACCACGCGGCGCGTGGCAAGCCCGGCAAGCGCAAGATCATCGCGCGCGATCGCGCCTTCCATGGCTCGACCATCGTGGCGGCCTCGATGTGCGGCCTGCCGCGGATGCACCGCGAGTTCGGGCTGCCGCTTCCGGGATTCCTGCACACGCATTGCCCCGATCCCTATCGGGGCCCGCAACCCCACGAGACGCTGGACGCCTTCACCGACAGGCTTGCGGCCGATCTCGCAACGATGATCGAAGCCGAGGGGCCGGACACGATCGCTGCCTTCATCGCCGAACCGATCAACGCGGGCGGAGGCGTCGTCGTGCCGCCGAAAGGCTATTTTGCGAAGATCGAGGCGGTGCTGCGTCGACACGACATCCTGGTGCTGGCCGACGAAGTCGTTTGCGGTTTCGGCCGCACCGGCAACTGGTTCGGCTGCCAGACGGTCGGTATGCAGCCGGACATGATGGCGCTCGCCAAGGGGCTATCGTCCTCCTACTTTCCGATCTCCGCCGTGCTGCTCTCACGCCCGATCCGAGATGCGCTGGCCGACATCAACAAAGCCGGCGAGCTGTTCGGACATGGCTTCACCAATTCGGGCCATCCGGTCGGCTCCGCCGTCGCGCTGGAAACCCTGCGCATTTATCACAGCATGGACGTCGTCGGTCACGTGCGTGCGATGGGCGCGCGGCTGCGTGACGGCCTTGAGAAGATCGCGGCCGATTCTTCCATTGTTGGTCAGGTCCGCGGCGAAGGCCTGATGTTCGGTGTCGAGCTCGTCGCTGACCCCGCGACCAAGGCCGCCTTCGATCCCGCGCTGAAGGTCGGCAGCGCGTTCGACGCGCGGGCGCTGGAGAACGGCCTGATCATTCGCGCCATGGGTGACACGATCGGCCTTTGCCCTCCCCTGATCATCAAACCCCACGAGGTGGATGAGATGCTGGGTCTCTTCGCCCAAACCTTGAAAACCGTGGAAGCAAAGCTGCCCCCATCGGGCTTGAACCATTGACCCATCGCTAGAGAGCCCCGCTGTCGCAAGGAGAGTCCAGATGCACCGTCGAGACCTGCTTCGTTCGAGCCTGGGCGCCGGTCTCGGCGCTGTCCTCGGCTCATCACTAGGCGCCCCGCAGATCGCCCGGGCGCAAGGCGCGCGGACCCTGCGCTTCGTGCCACAAGCCGATGCCGCCATCCTCGATCCGATGATCACCACCGGCCTCGTCAATCGCAATCACGGCTTCCTGGTGTTCGATACGCTCTACGGCGTCGACGAAAATTTGGACCCGCAGCCGCAAATGGTCGCTGGCCATGTCGTCGAGGACGGCGGCAAAATCTGGGTGATGACCCTTCGCGACGGGTTGAAATTCCATGACGGCGAGCCGGTGCGCGGCCGCGATGTCGTCGCCAGCATGAAGCGCTGGGCGTCCCGTGACGCCTTCGGCAATTCGCTGTTCAACATCGTCGACGAAATTTCGGCGCCTGACGATCGCACCGTGCGTTGGCGGCTCAAGGCCCCGTTTCCCTTGTTGCCGCTCGCGCTCGGCAAGGTCGGCGCCATCATCGCCTTCATCATGCCGGAGCGACTGGCGCAGACCGACAGTGCGATGCCCGTCAAGGAGCTGGTGGGCAGCGGACCCTTCCGTTTCAAGGCGGACGAGCACGTGCCGGGTGCGCGTCTGGTCTATCAGCGTTTCGACGGCTATGTGCCAAGGCCGGATGGCCAGGCCAGCATGCTTGCCGGGCCGAAGATCGCGAATTTCGATCGCGTCGAGTGGCAGGTGATGCCCGATCCGGCCACCGCGGCCGCGGCCCTGCAACGCGGCGAGATCGACTGGTGGGACCAGCCGATCGTCGATCTGCTTCCGACGCTACGCGCCAACAAGGCGTTGAAGGTCGAGCTTCTCGACAATATCGGTAATGTCGGCGTGCTGCGCTTCAATCACACCCAGCCGCCGTTCGATAACGCGGCGATCCGCCGTGCGGTACTGTCCGCCATCAACCAGCGCGACTTCATGGGCGCCGTCGCCGGCGACGACAGCAGCATGTGGCGCGACAAGGTCGGCTTCTTCGCTCCCGGTTCGAATATGGCGAGCGAGGAAGGCATGGAGGCACTCAACGGGCCGCGCGACCTCGCGGCCGCGACCAAGGCGATCAAGGATGCCGGCTATAAGGGCGAGAAGGTGTTACTGATGGCGCCGGGTGATTTCCCGGTGATCGGCCAAATGAGCGAGGTCGCCGGCGAACTGTTCAAGCGGCTTGGGCTCAACCTCGACTATATCGTGATGGATTGGGGCTCCATGCTGAAGCGGATGAACAGCCGCGAGACGCCCGACAAGGGCGGCTACAACGCCTTCTGCACCTATTCGGCCGGCGTCACTCAACTCAATCCGTCAGCTCATAACTTCATCCGCGGCAGCGGCGACAAAGCCACCTTCGGCTGGGCGAGGAGTCCAAAGCTGGAGGAGTTGCGCGATGCCTGGCTGGTGGCTCCGGACGCCGCGGCGCAGGCCAAGATCGGCATCGAGATGCAGCGCCAGGCGTTCATCGACGTGCCTTATGTGCCGCTCGGCGTGTTCTACCAGCCGACGGCCTACAAGAAGGAGCTGACCGGCGTGCTCAGAGGCCTGCCGCTGTTCTGGAACGTGCGGCGCGCCTGATCGCCGAGCCTGACGAACGTGCCTTGCGAAAGAGACTTTCATGCTTCCCATCACCGGCTATGTCGACCGCTGGAGCGTGCGCCCCGGCGAGACGATCAATTTCATGATCGGCGTCCGCGGCGGCGGACGCTACCGCGCCCGCATCGCCCGCGTGATCTGCGGCGATCCGAACCCGCAGGGCCCGGGCTATCGCGAGATTCCCGTCTCCTCGGCGCTGGAGGGCGAGCATGACGGGCCGGAGCAACAAATCGCCAAAGGTTCATGGATCGATATTCCCACACTCGATCTCGGCAGCGGCGAACGGCCGATTGCCTTCGCGGCGACGATTTGGCCGACGCTGATCGCGGCAGGCCGGCAGGCTGTCCTGAGCTGGAGCAACGGCCATGCTGCATTGACACTTGGCATCGGCGCCAAGGGAGCTTTCTGTAGGCTCGCGACATCAGAGGGCGTCGTCGATGTCGACCTCAGCGTCCCCCTCACCGAGCGCGCCTGGCACGATATCGCCTGCCGGTACGATCCGGCCAGCGGGACGCTGCAACTGGCGCAGGCGCCGCGCAAGGCGAGGCTCGATTACGACGAGCGCGCCGAGAAGAGCATCGCGACCAGGAACGCCCCGCTGTCCGGGACAGGTGCGGCTGCCGTCGCGGCAGAGCGTTCAGGCGTTGGCGTCCATCAGCACTTCAACGGCAAGATCGAACGTCCGCGCATTGTCGATGGCGTCGGTGACGTCGGCGCGATGCTGGCGACGCAACGCAGTGGCGCCGCGACACCGGGCGGCACCATTGCCGAATGGGACCTGTCGATCGGCATCCCCACCGACGTCGCCACCGATATCGGGCCGGCGAAAGCGCATGGACGCTGCGTCAACCTGCCGACGCGCGCCATGACCGGCTCGCGCTGGACCGGCGCCTTGCATCACTGGACCGAGGCGCCGGCGCAGTGGGGTGCTATTCATTTCCACGATGACGATATCGGCGACGCCGGCTGGACGCCCTCGCTCAGCTTCGTCGTGCCGACGGAATGGCAGAGCGGCGTCTATGCCTTGCATCTCGAGAAGGACGGCGCACGCGACAACATCGTGTTCTATGTCCGCGCCGCGATCGCGGGCTCGCAGGCCAAGGTCGCTTTCCTGGCGCCGACATTCAGCTACACCGTCTACAGCCAGTATCAGAAGAAGGGACGCGAGGCGCTGATCACCGAGCGGTCGCGGGCCTGGGGCGCTCTGGCGCAAGCGCCCGACGGCCATCCCGAATACGGCGTCTCACCTTACAATTTCCATTCCGACGGCAGCGGCGTCGGCATGTCGACGATGCGCCGGCCCCTGATCGACAAGCGGGTCAATCAGATCCATCTCATCGACCCGAGCCCTTATGGCTCCGGCCTGTATTGGATCTCGGCCGACAGCTACATCACCGATCTGCTGACGCGCAAGGGCATCGACTTCGAGGTGATCACCGATCACGACGTGCACGCCGAAGGTGCCGAGCTGCTTTCGAAATATTCCGTCGTGCTCACCGGCCAGCACCCGGAATACCACACCACCGAAACGCTCGATGCGCTCAGTACCTATCTCGAGCAAGGCGGCCGCTTCGTCTATCTCGGCGGCAACGGTTTCTACTGGAAGGTGGTGCCGCATGCGAGCGGCCCCTGGGCCCTGGAGCTGCGGCGCGCCGAGGGCGGCATCCGTCTCTGGGGGACAGAGCCGGGCGAAAGCTACCACGCCTTCGACGGTTCCTATGGCGGCCTCTGGCGCCGCCTCGGCCGACCGCCGCAGCTGTTGGCCGGTGTCGGCTTCAGCACGCAGGGCGAATACATGGGTTTCCCCTACACCTTCCTCGACGGCATTCTCGATCCACGCGTCGCCTTCATGCGCGAGGGCATGGAAGGCAAGGCGAAGCCCGGCGGCATTCTCGGCGAGCGCGGGCTGATGGGCGGCGGCGCCGCGGGCCATGAGCTCGATCGCGCCGATGTCCGCCTCGGCACGCCGCCCCACGCCATCATTGTCGGGCGGGCGGTGCTTAACGAGCCGACCTACCAGCCGGTCAACGAGGAGCGTTACGATCACACCTGGCCGGCCGCGCGCGAGGCCATCATCCGGTCCGACCTGACGTTCTTCGAGACCCCGAACGGCGGCGCCGTGTTCTCGGTCGGATCGATGAACTTCATCGGCGCGCTGCCGATCGACAATTACGACAGCGTCGCAGCGCAATTGATCACCAACATCGTCAAACGCTTCGCGAACCCCGCGCCGTTCCCCGCCCCGCGAACAGCCGGCATCTGAGAAGTCCCGCGGGCAAGCTCAGCTGCCCGTCCGTACAGAATGATAGGCGCGGCCTAGATAAATCAGGTGCTCCGTCTCGCCAGATTTCTGGAGCGCCACGACGCGGCAGAACAAGACATCGTGCGTGCCGACCGTGGCGACATCAGTGATCTGGCAGTCGAAGGCAACCGCGCAGTCGGCGAGAACGGGTGCACCCGTTTCGAGCGTCGACCACACTGCCGCAGCGAACCGTTCCGCGACGGGAACCTTGCCGCCAAATAGCCGTGACAGTGACTCTTGCCGAGCTGACAGCACATTGACACACACCAATTTGTTGCCGGCCACGCTTGCATACGCCGAGGATGCACGATTCATGCAGACCAGGAGCGTCGGCGGATCATCGGTGACACTACAGACGGCGGACGCAGTGAAGCCTGCGCGACCTGCGGGACCATCGGTCGTGACGATGCTGACCGCGGCACCGAAACGTGCCATTGCATCGCGATAGTCCTCTGGGGCAATTTCCGTCATACAAGCTCTCGCAACACTTGGGCCAGGACGGACGCGCCGGCGGCGACATCAGCCGGCTCGGCCCATTCGTGCTCCACATGGCTCGCACCGTCCCGGCAAGGAATGAAGATCATCGCCGCCGGACAGACTTTGGCCAAATGGCGCGCGTCGTGACCGGCGGCCGACAGGATGCTCATGGCCGGAAATTCCTGGTCGCGTGCGGCCTGTGAAATCAGCTCGCGCAGGTGGGAATCGAACGCGTTCGAGGGCGCGTCGACCAGCGGCGTCACCATCACCAGGCACGGCGGTGCATGCTGGCCGCAGAGCGCGGTGATGCGCGCGCCCGCCGCGTCAAGCACCGAATTATCCGGATGGCGCAGATCGATGCTGAAGCTGACACGCGACGGCACCACCGAAGGCGCGTTGGGCTGGACGGATACGCGGCCAATAGTGAACTTGATGTCGGCATCGATGCTGCCGATCTCACCATGAAGCGCCGTTGCGATCCGCGCAAAGGCCGCGAGCGCATCCCGCCTCTCCTGCTGCGCGAGCGTGCCTGCGTGTCCCTCCGCACCCTCGACGATCACTTGAAAGGTCTTCTTGCCCTGGATGCCGGTGACGACGCCGATCGTGCGGCGGGCCGCCTCCAGCAGCGGCCCCTGCTCGATATGCAATTCGAGATAGCTCGCCACGGCAAAGCCGAGCGGCCGGTGCGGCAGATCGGGAAATGCCCCGTGGAGACGATCGAGCGCTTCACCGACGCTGACGCCCTCTGCATCGCGCGCGGCGCGGATCGCCGCCATATCACGCTCGCCGGTAAAGGCCTCCGAGCCCATCATGCCCGGAGCAAAGCGCGAGCCCTCCTCGTTCATCCAGGCAACAACGATGACGTCGCGCGCCGGCCTGTCGCCTTGTTCAGCCAGCGAGATCGCCGCTTCAAGCGCCGCCATCACACCGGCTGCGCCGTCGAATTTCCCTCCGGTCGGCTGGCTATCGAGATGACTGCCGATCAGCAGCGGCGGCGCGGTGCGGTCGCGCCCGGCCAGCGTCAGAAGCAGGTTTCCCGCGGCATCCGTCGATGGCGTCAAACCCGCTTCAAGTCCCCAGCCGATGACGCGACGCCATGCCGTGATCTCGCCGTCGCTCAATGCCTGACGGTTGACCCCGCCGGCGGGCGTTGCCCCGATCTCGGCAAGCGCCATCAAGCGCGTCCAGAGCCGATCGGCGTCGATCAGAGGTCGGGTCGTCATCGCTTCGCTACTTCGTGCGCATGATCTGGCCCGGCAGCGCGCGTGGATCGCGCGGGAGCCAGTGTCCGGCCTCGACCTGGGCGATGAACTCGGCGAGCAGCGCGTTGAACGCCGCCGGCTCTTCCAGATTGAGAGTGTGCCCGGTCTTGGGAAACACCGAGAGCCCGCACGCCGGAATCGTCTTCTTGAGGAAGATGCCAGGCTGGAGGCAGTGATCATCCTCATCGCCGACGATCACCAGCGTCGGCACCATCATTGTCTTCAGACCGTCCTCGAGATCGTAGAACGACGGCCGCCGCGCCTGAACGCCGCGCATGGTGTTGGCGGCTCCGCGGTCGGAATGCGTGGCGAGGCGATCAGCAAATTCCTGCCAGCCGCGCGGATCCTTGTTCTGGAACTGCACCCGGCTCGCGCCGAGGGCATAGACTTTGGAGAATTCCTTGGCGCCCTGCTTCTCGAAATTGTCGGCAACCTCGAGGGAGACGCCGCGAAAATACTCCTCGAACTCTTTTTCGCAGCCGTAACCAGCACCGGCCACCGTCAGCGACAAGGCGCGCTCCGGCGTACGCAAACCGAAATGCACCGTGCAGAAGCCGCCCATGGAGAGACCGACGATGTGCGCCTTGTCGATCTTGAGCGCGTCGAGCACGGCAACCGCATCATCAGCGGCGATCGCCTGCGAATAGGCTTCCACGCTGTCAGGCACATCAGACGGCGGATAGCCGCGCGCGGCATAGGTGATGCAGCGGTGACGCCGGCTGAAGAAGCGGAGCTGCGGCTCCCAGCTTGCGTGATTGCCGCCGAATTCGTGGATGAAGAGGATCGGCGTGCCCTCGCCCGCTTCTTCTACGTAGAGCTTCACGCCGTCCTTGGTCGTGATTATCGTCATCAGCATCGTCCCTAGAATTGCGGCGGCAGATCGTTGAGCGTACGCGCTTGCGCAACCATCTCCGGCAACAGTGTGCAGAACTTCTCGGCCCAGGGCTGCGGCACGGAGGTGCTGATCTTCACGAAACGGTCGCCGAAGCGCTGCGTGTGGTAGGTGCCCTGGCGGATCATGATGCCCTGGCGGCGATAGCATTCGACCAGCGCCTCGGGGCGAATACCCGCCGCGATGGTTTCGAGCACCAGAAAGTTTCCGTGCGATGGCATGATCGGCAGCGCCAATCCTTCGATCGCGGCAGCGGCTTCCTGGATCATCGCCTTGTTTGCGCGGTCAATGCCGCGGACCTTCTTCATCCATTCGGCCTTGACGGAAAGCCCCGCCTGCGCCGCGCGCTGGGCGATGACGCTCGTGCCGAGGACGCTCGTGGACGTCAGCGCCAGTTCCTCGAACAAATCCGGGGCGGCAACGAGAGCGCCGATCCGCAAGCCCGCGAGCCCAAGCCATTTCGAAAAGCTGGTCGAGACGACCGAGCCCTTCGGAGCCACATGAAGCGCCGGCGTGTGGCCGTCGGCGAAATCGCGGTAAGTACAGTCGTGCACCAAAAGCGCGCCGCAATCGCGCGCGATCGCTGCAAAGCTCTCGATCTCCTCGCGCGTGTAGCGGATGCCGAGCGGGTTGTTGGGATCGACCAGATAGATGATCGCCGTGCGCTCATCGACATTCGCCTTTAGCGCCTCAGCCGTCAGGCGGTAGTTGCAGGCCGGATCATAGATCGGAATCTCGATCACCTCGGCGCCCTGCTGGCGCGCGAACAGGCATGGCCATTTCCAGGTCGGATCGGTCGTCACCAGCGTCGTGCCGGGCTTGCAGCGCGCGCGACAGATCATGGCCAGCGCGTTGACGCCGCCCTCGGTCACCAGCGCCTCCGCACCCGGCGTGCCGAGATCGGCAACGATTGCGGCGCGCAGTGCCTCGAAGCCAAGCGGCGGAGCATAGGCATTGAACTCGCCAGCCTCGATCGAGCGCAGCATCGCCTCGCGCACGGCGGGGTGGCTCTCGATATGGTTGGTGTTCTGGCCGAGCCAATAGAGTCCCGGCGTTGCCGAGAGCTCGTCGAAATAGCGGTTGCGGACGATCGCTGCCGATTGAGGTCCTGACATCGGCGCCTCAGATCACCGAGCCGCGCGCGGCGATGCCGCCGTCGATCGTCACCACGGTGCCGGTGATGTAGCCGGACCGCGGCGAGGACAGGAACGCAACGAGATCGGCGACCTCTTCCGACGTCGCGGGGCGTTTGCCCGGGTATTTGTCGAACAGTTCCTCCCAGCGGCTCTCGTCGCCGAGCATGTCGATCGACTTGCGCTTCATGATCTTGAGCATGCGGTCGGTCGCAACCGGTCCCGGATTGACCGCGACGACGCGCACGCCGTGATCGAGGCTCCGGCCCCCGAGCGCCTTGGTGAAGGACATCAGCGCCGCGTTGCCGGTTGAGCCTGCGATGTAGCTCGCATCCCAGTTCTCGCCGGAATTGCCGATGATGTTGATGATGACGCCGTCCTTGCCCTTCATGCGCGGATAATAGAGACGCGACAGCGTGATGTAGCCGAACACCTTGAGATCGAAGCCGCGTCGCCACGCCGCGTCATCGAGGATCTCGAGCGAACCGGCCGGGATGTCACCGGCATTGTTGATGAGGATGTCGATGTCGCCGACCTCCGCCGCGAGCTTCTCCATCGCAGCCGTGCTCGACAGGTCGAGCGCGTGGATCGTGATCTTCACGCCGTGACGGGATTCCAGTTCCCGCTTGGCCTGGAGCATCGCCTCGCCGTTGCGGGCGGCCAGATGCAGGTGACACCCTTCCGCGGCGAAGAGTTCGGCCACCGCAAGTCCAATTCCTTTCGACGCGCCGGTGATCAGGGCGGTCTTGTTCGTCAGCTTAAGGTCCACTCCGGGTCTCCAGGATGCAAGCTAGATATACAAGGTCTAGCAATTTGCATACCAAGCGCCCCCGGGTCATTCGAAGGCGGCCAGGAAGTCCAGCAGGTTGTCGCCGAGCAGGTTGACATGATCCCGCATGGCGCTGTGTGCGCGCTCCGGATCATGGGCCAGGATCGCCTCCATGATCGCCTCGTGCTCGCGGATCGTATCGGCGATCCGGTTCGGCATGCGCGTCACCCGGCGGCGATACGCCGCCACCTGATTGCGCAGCTTGCGGGTCTGCTCGGCCAGGAAAGTGTTGCGGGAGGCTTCGTAGATCGCCTCGTGAAATTCCTGATTGATGTCGTAGAAGACATTGATGTCACCGGTTGAGCCTGCTGCTACAAGCCGCTGATGAATCTCGCCAATTTCACCACCCCAAGCCTGTGAGACGCGCCGAGCGGCAAGGCGGGCGCAGAGCCCTTCGAGCTCCGCCATCACCTGAAACATCTCGATCAGCGCCTGCGCCTTGATGCTGCGGACCGTCGCCCCCTGCCGCCCGCGCAGCTCGACCAGATTGTTGGCGGCCATCAGGCGGAACGCCTCCCGCACCGGCGTGCGCGAGACCCCGAAGCGCTGGGCGATCTCCTGCTCGTCGAGCCGGCTGCCCGGCTCGAGATGCCCCGCCGCGATCGCCCCTTCGAGCTTCTGGCGCAGGCTTTCGGCGAGCGTTATGCCGGGGCTTGGCGCCAGGGACTCTTGCCCGTTTTTCACGCGTCTGCCTCCGATATGTGCACCAATATCCGCCATCATGTTTCTCCGATACCGATATACGTATACAAAATGGCACTCATCTTCCAGTGAAACAGCTGATTTTCTCTCTTGGACACGCACGACTCAGACGCATTCGCCGTCGATCTCGCAAGTCTTATGCCTGATTTGCCCGGAAATCGCGCTGGCACACGAGTTGCTAAGAGATTTCGATGCGGTCCGCTGTCGTATGCGAAGGGCCGCCGCCATTATACAAGGACATGCCGGTGCAGGCCGCACGCCTACCCAATCCCGGACCGACCACCGAAGCCCCGCAGGCGCCGCCGAAGCCTGAGCCGCTGCTTGAAATGCGTGCTGTCAGCAAGACCTTCGGTGCTGTCGCGGCACTGTCGGGACTTCAGGCGAACATCGCCCCCGGCGAGTTCGTCACCGTCGTCGGCCCGAGCGGCTGCGGCAAGAGCACCCTGTTCAACATCGTTGCCGGACTGGAAGAGCCGGACGCCGGTGGCATTCTTCGCTTCGAGGGCAAGAGCTGCCACGCCGCCGATCTGCTCGGCCGCGTCTCCTTCATGCCGCAGCGCGACTTGCTGTTTCCCTGGCGCAACGTGGTCGACAACGCCATCCTCGCGCTCGAGGTCGAGGGCATGCCGCGCGACCAGGCGCGCGCCAAAGCGCTGAAGATGCTACCCGAGTTCGGGCTCGCCGGTTTCGAGAAGCAATATCCCAATCAATTGTCGGGTGGCATGCGCCAGCGCGTCGCCTTGATGCGCACCTTTCTGTTCGAGCGCGACCTGATGCTGCTGGACGAGCCGTTCGGCGCGCTCGACGCGCTGACGCGGGCGATGATGCAGCGCTGGCTGCTCGACGTCTGGCAGAAATACCGCCGTACCATTCTCTTCATCACCCACGACGTCGATGAGGCGATCTTCCTTGGCGACCGCGTGCTGGTCATGACGGCACGCCCCGGCTCGGTGAAGCTCGAACAGGTCGTCGATCTCCCCCGCCCGCGCCGGCCCGAGATCGTCACGTCCCCCGAATTCATCCGTCTCAAGCGCACGCTGCTCGATGCAATCGAGGAAGAAAGCATGAAATCGTTCCAATCCTCCATCGCGCAGGAGAAGTCGCAATGAACGCGTTGTCAGCGCGAGAGCCGCAACCCGCGCCGCGCGGCATCGAGCCGGCGGAATGGGATGCCCGGATCAAGCTTGCGGCCTGCTATCGCATGGTTGCGAAGCTCGGCATGGACGATTTGATCTACAATCACATCTCCTTGCGCGTTCCCAGCCATGAAGATCAGTTCCTCATCAACCCCTATGGGCTGCTGTTCGACGAGATCTCGGCGTCGAGCCTGGTCAAGATCGACACCAGGGGTAACAAGCTCGACGACACGCCGCAGGCCGTGAACGTTGCAGCCTTCGTGATCCACGCCGCGATCCACACCTCAAACCACGATGCGGCCTGCGTGCTGCACACCCATTCCGACGCGAGCGTTGCGGTCTCCGGGCAGGAGAAGGGATTGCTGCCGCTCAGCCAGTTCGCGATGCGCTTCTACGAGCGCCAAGCCTTTCACGATTACGAAGGCGTCGCCATCGACGTCGATGAGCAGGTCCGCCTGGTGCGTGATCTCGGCCCGCACAAGGTCATGCTGATGCGCAACCACGGCATCCTCACCGTCGGACGGACGCCGGGCGAGGCCTTCATGCTGCTCTATTATTTCGAGCGTGCCGCGCGGATCCAGCTCCAGATGCAGGCTGCCGCCGCAGCCGGCGCCAAACTGGTGATGCCGCCGCACGAGGTGTGTGAGAAGGCCGCCCGCCAGTTCTGGGAGTTGCAGGGCGACATCCTCGTGCCCGGCGAACGCGAATGGCCGGCGCTGATGCGCCAGCTCGACCGCACCGATCCATCCTACCGCAATTGATTTTCACCGCCTGGAGCATGACCATGTTGAGCCGACGCCACGCCTTCTCAGTCCTCTCCGCCATCGCGCTGGCGACCGGCTCCCTGTCGGCGCATGCGGCCGAGCCGCAGAAGGCGAGCCTGCGCCTGAAATGGCTGCCGCAGGCGCAGTTCGCTGGCTTCTACGTCGCAGCGGCCAAGGGTTATTACAAAGCCGAGGGCATCGACCTCACCATCAATCCCGGCGGCCCCAATCTGCTCACCGAAAACCTGGTTGCGACCGGCGCCGACACGTTCGGCCTGTCCGGCGGCACCGACAGCGTCTTCGCGGCCCGTGACAAGGGACTGCCGATTGTCTGCATCGGCGTGTCGCACCAGATCACGCCCTTCATCTTCGTCACCCGCAAGGACGGACCGGTGAAGACGCTCCAGGACTTCAAGGGCAAGACCGTCACCACCTGGTTCACCGGTGCCAACCATGTGCTGAACGGCATGCTGGCCAAGGAAGGCATCAAGCCCGACGAGGTGAAGATCCAGCCGCAGCAGGTCTCGGTGACGCCGTTCGTCGATGGCAACGTCGACGTCATCACGGCGACCTATTACAACGAGTTCTACACCATCCAGTCGCGCATGCCGAAGGACAGCCTGAAGACCTTCGTCGCCGAGGACTACGGCATCACCTTCCCGCGCGACACGCTGATCGTGGCGGAGGCGACCGCCAAGGAGAAGCCGGAGCTCGTCAAGGCTTTCCTGCGCGCCTCGCTGAAGGGCTGGAAGGATGCCTTCGCCGATCCCAAGGGCGCCGTCGACACCGTGATGGCCGCAGCACCCACGCTCGACCGCGCGCAGCAGGAGTTCATGCTCACCGAGGTGAAGCGGTTGATGACGGCCGGCGCCGCGGCGAAGAACGGCATGTTCTGGATCGACGCCGACGCCGTCAAGACCGCCCACGACTTCTTCCTGAAATACGGCGTCATCTCCAAGCCGCTCGATCTCGCTGCTGCCTATGACGCAAGCTTCATCCAGAGCGTGCCGCTGGCAGACCGGCTGCCGTGAGCAGCCCTTCGGCGACATCGCTTGGCGAAAGCGGGGTGACCGCGCGGCGCATGGCGATGCCGGATTGGCTGCGCAAGCTGATGCGGCTCCTGCTCGGCCTCACCATTGCGGCAATGATCTGGGAAGGCTCAGTGCTGCTCTTCGGCATCCGGCCCTATTATCTGCCGCGCCTCAGCACGATCCTGATGGCGATTGCGGCCACCCCGCGCGCCTATGTCGACGGCTTCCTGCGCACGCTTGCGGAAACGCTAATCGGCTTTGCCGCCGGCGGCGCGTTCGGCGTATTCATAGGCGTCGCGTTCTTCCGCGTCCGTGCGCTGCGCGAGATGGTGTTTCCGATCTTCGTCGTATCGCAGACCATTCCGGTCATCGCATTCGGCGCGCTGGTCGTGCTGTGGTTCGGCAACACGCTGCTCGCCAAGGCGATCATCGCATTCTATCTGACCTTCTTTCCGGTGACGGTGAACACCCTGTCGGGCCTCGAGACCGTCGATCCCAAGCAGGTTGACTTGATGCGCAGCTTTGGCGCCTCCAACCGTCAGCTCCTGCCGCGCTTGCAGCTTCCATCCGCGCTTCCGCAGATATTCGTGGCGCTGCGGCTTGCCGCTTCGCTGAGCCTGGTCGGCGCGATCGTCGGCGAATGGTTCGGCGACACCACCGGGCTCGGCGTGTTGCTGCTCCAGGCCATGTTCACCGAGAACGTGGTCGCCATCTGGGCGGCCCTGCTCGCCGCCGCCCTGCTCGGCACGGGCTTCTATGCAGTCGTCGCCGCGGTCGAGCGGCGTCTTGTGTTCTGGAACGCCGAGCAATGAGCCGCGCCGTTGCCTCACCCTCGCTCGCGGTCCAGCGCGGCATTCTGGGCGCCGTCCTTCTGATCGCGTGCTGGGAAGGCGTGGCGCGCGGACTGCACCTGCCGGCCTATGTTCTTCCAGCCGTCAGCGACATCCTCGTCGGCCTCTGGTCCAAGCGTGCAATCCTCATTGATGCTGCCGGCTATACCCTGCTCGAAGCGCTGGTGGGCTATGGGCTCGGCTGCCTGATCGGCATCGGCCTTGCCGTCGCCATCGCCTTAGTGCCGGCGTTGCGTAGCGCGATCCTGCCGTTTGCGACAGCGATCAATTCAGTGCCCGTGGTCGGCTATTCGCCACTGATCCTGCTCTGGTTCGGCATCGGCGTCAGCTCGAAGATCGTCATGGTGGCGATGGCGGTGAGTTTTACCGTCCTGCTGTCGATGCTGGCGGGACTCGACCGTGTCGATCGCCGCGCCGTCGATCTCATGAAGAGTTTTGGCGCAAGCCGCTTCGGCGTGCTGTGGCGCCTGCGCCTGCCGACCGCATTGCCGTTGCTACTGGCCGGAATGCGCGTCTCGACCGTGCGCAGCGTCATCGTGGCGATCGTCACCGAGATGCTCGGCGCCCAGGGCGGGCTCGGCTGGGTGATCTACCAGGCCGTGCTCCAGATCGACTTCGTCCAGGTCTGGTCGGCGATCTTCGTGGCCTCCGCCGCGAGCCTCGCCTTCTTCGGCCTGATCGGCTTTCTCGAACGCAAGCTCCTGTTCTGGACATGATGCCATGAAACGTCAGATGCATCTCGGCCTGTTCATCCTGGGGACCGGCAGCCACGTCGCAGGCTGGCGCTATCCCGGCGCGGTGGACAGCTTCCAAGACTTCGCGGCGATCCAGGAGATCGGCCGCACCGCCGAGCGCGGCAAGTTCGACCTGATCTTCATGGGCGATAATCTCTACGCAGACGCCAGCGCGCATCCTTCCTACACGCTGCGACTGGAGCCGCTGACCATGCTGGCGGCACTTGCCACCTCGACCAGCCATGTCGGGCTCGGGGCCACGGTGTCGACGACCTATAGCGATCCGTTCTCAGTCGCGCGCGTATTCGCCTCGCTCGATCATATCAGCAACGGTCGCGCGGCGTGGAATGCGGTAACGACGGCCAATCCGGCGACCGCTGCCAATTTCGGCACCACCCATCCCGACCACGCCCGCCGTTACGAGATGGCCGGTGAATTCCTCGACGTCGTGAAAGGCCTGTGGGACGGCTGGGCTGATGACGCCATCGTCACCGACCGCGCGAGCGGACTCTACATCGATCCGGCAAAGCTGCGCGCGATCGACCATGAGGGCCCATTCTTCAAGGTGAAGGGCCCACTCAATATCGGCCGCAGCCCGCAAGGCCGCCCCGTCGTGCTCCAGGCCGGCGGCTCGGAGGCAGGACAGGCGCTCGCCGCACGCACTGCCGACATCGTGTTCTCCGTGGTGCAGGACATCGACGAAGCCAAGGCCGGCTACGCGTCATTGAAAGACCGTCTGCCGGCGTTCGGCCGCAAGCCGGAAGACGTCACGGTACTGCCGGGCGTCATGCCGATCGTCGGCCGCACCGACAAGGAGGCGTTCGAGAAGCTCAACGTGCTCCAGAGCTTCGTCAGCGGCAGCAACGCAATCGCCATTCTCTCGGACCGCTTCGGCCGCGACATGTCGGCCTATGATCTGGACGGACCGGTTCCGGACATCGCGCCGTCCGACAGCTATCACAGCTTCGCCAGCGTCATGCTTGCCAAGGCGCGCCGCGAGAACATGACTCTGCGCGATCTCTACAATCTCACCGCGGCCGCACGCGGCCATTGGGTGCTGTGCGGCTCGGCCGAACGCATCGCCGACACGCTGCAACACTGGTTCGAAGACCACGCGGCCGACGGCTTCAACGTGATGCCGCCCTACTTCCACGAAGGATTTGAGGATTTTGTAGAGCTCGTGGTGCCCATTCTCCAGGAGCGCGGACTATTTCGCACGGACTATGAAGGGACGACGTTGCGCGATCATCTTGGCCTTGAGCGACCAGCGAATCCGTTCTTCAAGGATTGAGCTACCTTAACGTAAGACCGCATTCGGTGTCGCGGACTAGGTGGTCTCAGGGAGAGTCGGCCGATGGCAGGCTGATGATCCGCGGCGTGCCGATCTCCCGGGGCAATGGCGCACCGAGCACAAGTGAGAGCCGATGCGATGCGTCGATGAGACGAGATGCCAGCGCCTTGAGGTCAGCCCGACGGATACGTTCGACGGGACCGCTCACGGTCATGGCACCGACCAGCGCTCCGTCATGGCCGAAGACGGCGGTGGACAGGGAGGCCGTTACAGCGTCGTAGACACCGGAACTGACGAAGACGCGCACACCGTCATCCATGCGGTCTGCCCAACGGGCCGTCCTCAGCACCTCTCCCGTCGAAGTCAAATCGAGCGGCGCGAGATTTGTGGGCCGTGCGACGTCGCGGACGAGTTGGGGCGAATCCACCCGAAATAGGCAGAGCCGGCTGTCGCGTTCGCGCACATGGAACGCGCTGCTCTCCAAGGTGTCCTGGCTCAGCTGCTGAAGCACCGGCAGCACGTGCTGTTCGAGATTGAAATTGGCCCGATATGTGGTGCCGAGCTGAAAAGTCTTCGCGCCGAGTGCATAGCGGCCGTCACCCAAGCGGACGAGGTAGCCGGCTTCGTCCAACGACACGAGCGAGCGCATCACGGTCGGCTTCGCCAAACCCGTGATCCTGGCGATGTCCGCCAGGCCGCGCGCCCCGGCTCCCGCGAAGGTGTCCAGAATCGCCAGCGCGCGTTGCACGGCGGCGACTCCTTGTGTCTTGGCCATCGAAATCCCTGTGCCGATTTTCGGTTGACCTCGGTTTACCACCGTTACACTATGCGTAACGGCGTTCCATTTTCAATGGGGTTCGATAGAGATGGCCGGGCGTACGATCTCCGAGAAGATCCTCGCTCGAAAATCCGGATCAACAACGGCCTGCTGCCTCTCGTCTGCAAACAGGGGCATTCGCGACGGCGACATCCTGATCTCCGACGGCCTAGGTGCGAACCGCAACGAACGCACCGGCGAAACGCCGAGACCGGAGCCTCTGCCGCCGATCATGCTAGCGATTCTGGATGCTGGCGGACTCGTTCCCTACATGCGTCAGAACGGTGACTTCAAGCTATGACAACCAACGACACTCCTTCCGCCATCGCTTCGATGGGATACCGCCTTCGGCTTCCCGGCCCAACTGAAGTCCCTGAGCGCGTGCGGCAGGCGATGGCCCGCTTGATGGTCAGCCACCGCGGTCCCGAGTGCCGGACTGCGATTGGCGAAGCAGAAGAGATGATCCGCCCGGTTCTGGGCACGACGAACCGTGTCCTGTTTTTTGCCAGCTCGGGCACGGGCCTGATGGAGGCCGCGCTCGTCAACGTGGTCGAACCCGGTAGCAGGATCCTCGTGATCGAGCACGGCCAATTTGGCGAGCGCTTCACTTCGATTGCCAAGGCCATGAACATCACAGTCGACACAGTCCCCATCGCGTGGGGCCAGGCGATCGATGTCGCTGCGGTGGAGGGCCGGTTGCGCGAGCACGCCTATCGGGCCGTCGTCGTCGTGCACAATGAGAGCTCGACCGGGATCGTGGCCGATCTCGCAGCACTGGGCGCACTTATGCGCGACCAGCCAACGCTGCTCATCGCAGATTCGGTGAGTGGTCTCGGCGGCATCGCGATGCGGCAGGACGAATGGGGCGTCGACATCGTGGTCTCGGCCTCGCAGAAGGCCCTGATGTGCCCGCCGGGCCTTGCTCTTGCCAGCGTGAGCGCCAAGGCGTGGCGCGTGATCGAACAGGACGTGGGACGATCGGTCTTCTATTGGGATTTCCGGCGAGCGCTGAAATCCGCGGAGCAGAACGAGACCGCGTTCACGGCTCCGGTGAGCCTTATCTATGGCCTGCGTGAAGCCTTGACGATGATGCACGAGGAGGGCTTCTCCAACGTGCTCGCGCGCCACAAGCGGCTCTCCGGCGCGCTGCGCGCCGGCGGCGCAGCGCTCGGGCTCGCAGATTTTTGCAATGATGGGCCGCGCTCGAATACGGTCGTGGTGTTCAAAGTCCCTGACGGGCTTGAAGGCGGAGCCATCGTGCGGCAGCTCTACCAGGATCACCGCACGGTGATCGCGGGCGCCCGCAACCGTCTCTCCGGACGGGTCATCCGGTTTGGCACGATGGGTGCTTTGAGCGACGGAACCATTCTGACCGACCTTCTGCATCTCGAAGACGCGCTCACGAAGCTCGGTCTGAATATCCAGCACGGTGCAGGACTCAAGGCAGCCGCCGAGCACCTCGCCTCAATCAAATGAACAACGGCTAAACCGACAAGGGCGAACCACGATGAGATGTCCTGCCTCCGTCCTCGCCCGAGCAGTGACGCTCGCGGCATCGCTCCTCGCAGCCGGGTCGGCATGGGCCCAGCAGAACGTCGTGCTCTATTCGGCAAACGACGACACCGTGAACAAGCTTGTCAGCGACGGTTTTAACAAGGCGACCGGAATCAAGGTCGACGTGGTGTCGACCGGATCAGGTGTCCTTGTGCGCCGCGTCGCCTCCGAAGCCGCCAATCCACAGGGCGACGTGATCTGGGGTGTCAATGCGACGATCCTGCGGCTGGCCAGCCCCTACCTTCAGGCCTATCCGGCCAAGGGACGCGAAGCCGTGCCGGCCCAATTCCGTGATCCAAACGATCTCTGGTTGGGCACGAACATCCAGGTCGTTGTGATCGGCCTGAACACGAAGGCGATCGACAGCGCCGGCGGGCCCAAATCCTGGGCCGATCTCCTCGACCCGAAATGGAAAGGCAGGCTCGCCTTTACCGACCCGGCCAATTCCGGATTCTCCTATGCGGCGGCCACCACGCTTCTCTCGCTGTGGGGCGAAGGAGACGCGGCGTGGACGAAGATGGGCGAGCTGCTTGGGAATGCGAAAGTCCTCAACCGCTCGACACAGGTCTTCGACGGGGTAGGCAGCGGCGAGTATCCGCTCGGCATCACCCTCGAATATGCCGGCTTCCTGTGGGCCCATAATGGTGCGCCGGTGGGCGTCGTCTATCCGCCCGAGGGCACTTACGCGGGCGTCGAAGGCGCGGCTGTCCTGAAAGGGGGACCGAACCCGGAGCCGGCCAAGAAGCTCGTTGACTATCTGGCCAGCAAGGAAGTCCAGGAGATGTTGCTCAAGGCGACCTTCCGGCGCCCTGCCCGTCAGGACATCGAACTGGATGCCCTCGCGGCCGGCATGCCACCGTTCGCGGTGATCAAGGTGCTGCCCTACGACGACGGCAAATGGGAAGCGGCCCGGCGCGAGACCCTCGCGCGGCTGAAGACCACGATTCAGAACACACGCTGATCTGATGACCTCGATCCGGATCAAGAACCTGACCCGCACCTTCGACACGGTGCGGGCCGTGGATGACATCTCGCTCGACATCAAGCACGGCGAGCTGTTCACGCTGCTCGGGCCGTCGGGCTGCGGGAAGACGACGCTGCTGCGCATGATCGCTGGTTTTGCCGATGTCGAATCCGGCTCCATTTCCTTTGACGAGCGGCGCATCGATGGCCTGCCCGCGCATCGCCGCGACACCGGCATGGTGTTTCAGAACTACGCGATCTTCCCGAACCATACCGTTGCCGGAAACGTAGCCTACGGGCTGAAGGCCAGGAACATTCCAGCGGCCGAGATCAAGTCGCGTGTCGATAAGGCGCTCGAGCGGGTGCGTCTCGCCGGCTACGGTCCACGCTCGCCGCATCAACTCTCGGGTGGTCAGCTGCAACGCGTGGCAATCGCGCGCGCGCTCGTGATCGAACCCGCAGTGCTCCTCTTCGACGAGCCCTTGTCCAATCTCGACGCACAGCTCCGCACCGAAATGCGGATCGAGATCCGGCAGCTGCAGCAGGCGCTCGGTCTGACCGCGATTTACGTCACACATGATCAGGAGGAGGCGCTCGCCATTTCCGATCGCATTGCCGTCTTGCGTCAGGGCAAGGTCGAGCAAGTGGACACACCCGAACGCATCTATCGGACGCCGCAGACTGCCTTCGTGGCCGAGTTTCTGGGCTCGACCAATATGGTGCCGGGCATCGCAGGGGCTTTCGACGGCCACAATACGCATGTCGCGGCAGCCGGCACGGAGTTCGCTGTCAGGGGCGAGATCGCCCCACCGGGCGCACCGGTCCTTCTGTCGCTCAGGCCGGAGGCCCTGCGGCTGGGAGACGGCTCCGACGGCCCACGCATTCAAGCCCACCTGACGCTGCGTGAATTTCTCGGCCCGATGCAGCGTCTTCACGCAACCCTGCCGGACGGCACCCAGATTCGGATCTCCGCGCTCGGCGGGCAAGCGTTCGATGTCTTGCCTGGCGCATCGCTCGCGCTTGCCTACGATCCTGCCCAGATCATGGCGTTTCCGTCGCCATGAAGCGCTTCGCCACCATCGTGACGTTGGTAGCTCTGGTGTTGCTCGCGGTTTTTCTGCTCTACCCGCTGGCGCTCGTCCTTGATGCAAGCATACGGATCGACGGTACGGGCGGCCTGACACTTGGAAACTACACGGCGATTGTAAAGAGCCGGTACTATCTCGGCAGCATCGGCAACAGCCTGCTCGCAGCCGCGCTTGCGACCGTCTTCGCCTGCGCCATCGGCATCCCGCTCGCCTTCTGCCTCGCCCGGATCGACGTCCCGGGCCGCGCGCTCCTCCTGACACTCGCGAGTCTGCCGCTGGTCCTCCCCTCCTTCGTCAGCGCCTACGCGCTGGTGCTGCTGTTCGGCCATGCCGGCGTCGTCACCACGGCTTTGCGAGCGATCGGCATCCCTGTCGGCTCGATCTACGGCCTGCCCGGCATCGTCATCGTGTTCACGTTGACGCTCTATCCGTATGTTGTCATGCCGGTCCTGGCCGGTTTCCAGGCCGTCGACGCCTCGATGGAAGAGGCAGCCCGCAATCTCGGCGGCTCACGGCCCTATGTGATCCGCACCGTGTTGCTGCCGATCGTGATGCCAGCGATCCTGGCCGGGGGACTCCTGGTATTTATTGAAGCGTTGGAGAATTTCGGCGTGCCGGCGGTGCTGGCCGAAGACCGGCCGTTCCTGGCCGTCGACATTTTCAAGCTGTTCGCAGGTGAATCTGACTCGAACCCGGCTGCGGCGGGCGCGCTCAGCGTGCTCCTGATCGCCTGCACGGCGCTCACGCTTCTCGTGCAACGGCACTATCTCGGCAAGCGCCGTTTCGCCACCAGCGCACGCAGCGCGTCCGCGAAACTGCCGCTGACGCCAGGACTGCGGCTTGCGGCTACGACCGTCAGTTGGGGCATCGTCATCGTCTCGCTGCTGCCTTTCGCAGCAGTATTGATGGTCTCCGTTCTGCGCTTCCGCGGCCCCGTCCTGACCTGGGAGCTGGGATTGAGCAATTATGCCACCCTGCTATCGGGCTCCTATCGGCCGCTGCTCAACACGCTCACACTCGCCAGCATTGCAGCCGTCGCGACCATGCTGATCGGGGCTCCGATCGGCTATGTCGTAGCCCGACATCGCTCCCGCTTGTCGGGGTTGCTCGACTTCATCGGCATGGTGCCGTTTGCGGTCTCCGGTACGATCCTGGCGATCGGGCTCATCATCGCGTTCAACAGCGGTCCCTTGGTCCTGACGGGAGGCTGGCTGATTCTCGTCATCGCCTATGTCGTCCGCAAACTGCCCTTCGCGATCCGGTCATCCTCGGCAATCGTACATCAGCTCGATCCCTCGCTCGAGGAAGCCTCGATCAATCTCGGAGTTTCACCGACCACGACCTTCGCAACCCTGACGGTGCCGTTGATGGCGAGCGGCCTTGTCGGCGGGCTGGTGCTCGTCTGGATCACGGCGGCATCCGAGTTGAGCGCGACCATCGTCCTCTATGCGAGCGGCTGGGTCACCACGACCGTTGTCATGTACCATGCCATCGAAGGGACGGGCGCGGGGCTTGCGGCTGCCGCGGCCGCAGTGCTCATTCTCGTCACCGCAATCCCCTTGCTTCTGATCAACCGGCGCTTAAACCGGCAACAAACAACCGTGATATGATCGCAGGACAGGACCATATGAACGAAGCAGCCCGGACGCTCCCGAATTTCCGCAGCGACAACGTCGCGCCGATTAGCCCCGAGATACTGCAAGCGATTGCCGAGGCCAATCGCGGCCCGGCCGCCTCTTACGGTGACGACGATTGTTCGAAACTGTTGAACCGCCGCTTCTCGACACTGTTCGAGACCGAGGTCACTGTATTCCCCGTCGCGACCGGCACGGCGGCAAATGCGCTCTCACTCGCGGCCTGCGCGCGGCCATATGGCGCCATCTATTGTCACGAGGAGGCGCACATCCACACAGCGGAAGGCGGCGCGACCGAAGCTTTCACAGGCGGCGCGAAGCTCCTCACCCTCCCCGGCCGGCACTTTCGGATCGAGCCGGCGATCTTGCGCGAGGCGCTCGCCCGAACGGCCTGGGGAGTCCGCAATCGCTCGCAACCCGATGCGGTGTCGATCACCCAGGCCAGCGAATTCGGGACCATCTACTCTCTCGCTGATATCGCCGAGATCAGTGCAATCGCCCGCGACAAGAATCTGTCGGTGCACATGGATGGCGCCCGCTTCGCCAACGCGCTGGCGCGTCTCGGCTGCAGCCCGGCCGACATGACCTGGCGGGCCGGCGTCGATATCCTGTCCTTCGGAGCGACCAAAAACGGGGCGATGTCGTCGGACGCGATCGTGGTCTTCGACCAGGACCTCGTCGAACCTTTGTCCTATCGGCTTCGCCGCGCCGGCCAGACCTGGTCGAAGATGCGCTATGCATCTGCGCAGCTGCTCGCTTACGTCGAGGATGGTCTTTATCTACGGCTCGCAGCAAAGGCCAATGCCGTGGCCGCGCATCTTGGGGCGGGTCTTGCCGCGCTGCCCGACGTTCGGCTCGATGCACCAGTGGAAGCCAATCTGGTTTTCATCAACCTGCCCGCTTTGGCCATCACCAGGCTTGCAGCGAGCGGGCTGCAATTCGCGCGGCGAGGCCAAGAGGTGATCCGTTTCGTGGCCCGCTTTGACAGCACAGAACAAGAGGCGGACGAGGTCATCGCGCTCGTCGAGCGTGCGATCACAACGACTTAAGCCCGATCGACTTGATCACGGGAGCAAGGCTTGTCGATGTGGCGTCGACGATGCGCTGGAATTTGTCCGGGCTCGAATCGCTGTCCGGCTCCATGCCCTGTGCGCGATAATGCGCCTGAAGCTCAGGATCGGCCATCGCCGCCCGTGTCGCCTGCGCAATCCGATCGATGATCGCATCCTCGGTCATCTTCGGTGCGAACAGGCCGAACCATCCCTCATATCTGAGATCCGGCATGCCCGATTCAATTGCAGTCGGTATGTCCGGCGCGCCGCTCAACCGACTGTCGGTCGTGACCGCGAGCAGCCTTATCTTGCCGGCCCGGTGCAGTTGCTGCAATTGAACCGACATGACGGCAATGATGAGAGATATCTGGCCGCTGACGAGGTCGTTGGTTGCCTGCGATATCCCCCGATAGGGAACGTGGACGACATCCAACGCGCCTGCCTGCTGCTTGAACAACTCGCCGACGAGGTGATTGCCGGTGCCGATGCCGGGCGTCCCATAGGACAGCGTGCCGGGATTGATCCTGGCAAAGGCGATCAAATCTCGCAGATTTGTCGCCGGCAACGAGGGATGGATAGCGAAAACCAGCGCACTGTTGATCAGGCGATAGATCGCCCGGAAATCGCCGATGGAATAAGCCGGATTTGGCGTCGTCAGCGGAATGATGACCTGCGTGCTGCCATTTCCCAAAAGCAGCGAATGGCCGTCGGGCTCATCGCGCGCGACGGCCGTCGTGCCGATCGCGCCGCCCGCACCGCCGATGTTTTCGACGAAAGTCGGACCGAGCCGCGATGACATTCTCTCGGCCCAGGGACGTCCGATCTGGTCACCCGAGCCGCCCGCTGTATACGGGATCACCAGCCGAATGGGACGCGATGGATAATCTGCGGCTCTTCCGCTGCGTGGAATTCCAGCAAGCGTAGCCGCAAACGCGGCCGCATTGACGAATTGTCGACGCGAGAGGGAGGGCATGTCCTGTCCCGAAAGTCGTGAGCTTTGATCAGAGGCGGGACCGGCTCCCAAACCTCCATTCGCAGCTGTACGCGGCCATCGTCAATGGCAGGTGCGACCGGCGAGACGACACGGCTCACGAGCAAAGCGAAAACCTGCACCCCCGTTTTGCAGCATGCTCCCCTGCGCGAGGCAGACAGCTGCCCAGACCGAGCCGTTTCCGCCGCCGACTTAAGCCATTCATCCACAAGCGATATTTCCGTCTATGAAACGCGGATCGAAGCAACCGGCAGCGGGCCAGCAGCCGCCCCCGCTGCTTTCGTCCAGTTTACTCACCGCCTCGATCTGCTAGACCCAATTCAAACATTTTTGACTCCCTGCCGAGGGGGCGATGGCGCGTGCCAGCCGATAACAACCAGGACTCGGCCATTTCTTTTGGGCCATTTCGACTGTTTTCCAAGTCCAGACTCTTGGAAAAGGACGGCGCACAACTTCACGTTGGCGGTCGCGCGCTCGATATCCTGATCTTCCTGGCCGAGCGTCCCGGCGAAGTCATCGACAAGCGGGAGCTGGTCAAACGCGTCTGGGCCGACGTGAACGTGGACGATGGCAGCCTTCGCTTCCACATTGCAGCGCTGCGCAAGGCACTTGGCGATACCGGCAAGTCGGCCCGCTACGTCGTCAATGTCCCCGGCCGCGGCTATTGCTTCGTCGCGTCCCTCACCCAGACTGTAGCTGCGGTCCAGCCGTCCCCGGTCGACGTCCCCCTCTCCCATTCGCTTCCGCCTCCGCTCGCCCGAGTGATCGGCCGAGACGACGTCATCGAGAAGATTTCGACCGGTCTCTCGCTGCATCGTTTCGTCACCGTGGTTGGCCCTGGCGGCATCGGCAAGACCGCAGTGGCCGTGACCGTGGGCCATCGCCGGCTGGCCCAGTTCGACGGACAAATCTTCTTCGTCGACTTCGGACCGGTGAGGAAGCCCGAGCTCGCCGCAATCACCATCGCATCGACACTCGGGCTCGCGATCAACGCGGAGGATCCGGTCCCGGCCCTGCTGACACATCTCCAGGCGAAATCGACGCTGCTGATCTTCGACAGCTGCGAGCACGTGCTGGAGACCCTTGCGCCGCTCGTCGAACGCCTCGTTCGCGAGGCACCGCGATTGCATGTGCTCGCCACCAGCCGGGAATCCTTTCGCAGCGAAGGCGAACGGATCTTTCGGCTGTTTCCGCTCGATTGTCCGCCCCGGCGCGACGACCTCGCCGTGGCCGAAATCCTCGCCTATCCCGCAGCCCAGCTCTTCGTCGAACGTATCGCGCAGAGCTCCGGCCCGTTTCAGCTCAGCGCGGAGGAGGCGCCGCTGGTTGCGGACATCTGCCGCCGTCTCGACGGCATCGCGCTTGCGATCGAGCTCGCCGCGGGGCGCGTCAATGCGTATGGAATCGCGGGCACGGCCTCCCTTCTTGACAGCCGCTTTTCACTGCAATGGCGCGGGCGACGCACCGCGATTCCGCGACACCAGACGCTCAGCGCCGCGCTCGACTGGAGCTACGATCTCCTTCCCCCATCCGAGAGCGCCATCCTGCGCAGATTATCGGTCTTCGTCGGGCCATTCACGCCGGAAGCGGCTGCCGCCGTCGCCTCCGGCGATGGGCTCAGTGCGTCGGAGACCATGGAGGCGATCGACAATCTCGTCACGAAATCGCTGATCGCGCCGTCCGGCGCACGGGCGCTGCGCTATCGCCTGCTGGATACCACGCGCACCTACGCACTCGGGAAGCTGAACGAGATCGGCGAGGCGAAGCCGATTGCGCAACGACATGCCGAATATATTCGGGACCTGTTCGAGCGCGCTGAATCGGAGACCTCCTCTCCGCTATCCGACTGGCTTGGCACCTATGGCGCGGAATTGGACAATCTGCGCGCCGCGCTGGATTGGGCCTTCTCACCCGATGGCGACGCACAGCTGGGCATTGCGCTGACGGCGGTCGCGGTCACGCTCTGGGTGCGCCTGTCGTTATTCGCCGAGTGTCGCGAGCGCGCCAGAACGGCGCTTGCCGCGCTCGGAGACCATGCCAGTGGCGACGAGCGGGTTCGCATGCAGCTCCTGGCGGCGCTGGGCTGGTCGCTGATGTACGGCGAAGGTCGGGCACGCGAGGCCCGCCCGATCCTCGAGGCCACGCTCGAATTGGCTGACAGGCTCGACGACCAGGATTTCCGGCTACGCGCACTCTGGGGCTTGTGCATCGACCAGTTCAACAACGGGGCGTTCGGCAAGGCACGCGCGCTCGCCGATCGTTTCACCGAAGCCGCCGCGAGTTCATCCGACAAGACCGACCTCATGCTGGCGGACCGGCTCATGGCGGTTGCGTTGCATTATCTCGGCGACCAGAACGAGGCGCGGGTCCGCATCGACCGGGTGAATGCATCGCTGCATGTGCTGGCCGAGAGGCCAAAGATCTTTCCGCTTGATCTGCGGATATCGACGCAATATTTCCGCGCCCGCATCCTGTGGCTCCAGGGTTTTGCAGATCAGGCCCTGACGCTGGCCGAACGGAACATCCACGAAGGCCGTGCCAACGGCCACGCGCTGACCTTCTGTAGCGTGCTTGGGCAAGCCGCCTGCCCGATCGCCTTCCTGGCCGGGGACTACGAAGCGGCTGAACGCTATGGCACCGAGCTGCTCGAACATACCGAACGCCACGCGATACGGCTCTGGAGCCTGTGGGCGCGCGCTTTCAACGCACTGGTGATCGCCAGGCGCACAAACATCGAGACAGGCCTGCCGCTCCTGCGCGACGAGCTCAATCGCGCCGGCGATGCGCGCTTCCTGCCGCGCTTTCTTCCCCTGCTCGGTGAGCTCGCGGCCTGTTTCGGACAGGCCAACCAGGTCCATCACGGCTTCGACACGATCGAGAGTGCGCTGGCGCGCTGCAATGACAGACAGGAACGCTGGTATCTGCCGGAGCTGCTCCGCATCAAGGGCGAGCTGATGCTGAAAGAGGCGCCGCATTCGCAAGCCGCTGAAGCCTGCTTTGACGAGGCCATGGACTTGGCAGCACAGCAGGGCGCGGGCTTCTGGCAGCTGCGATGCGCAATCAGCATCGCGCAGTTCAGGATTGGACGGGACCAGCGTACAGAGGCACTCTCAATTCTTGAGAAAGTATGCGGGGCGATGACCGAGGGATCCGACATCGCCGATATGCGGATCGCACGCAGCCTGATCGCGCAACTGCGGACCTGATACGCGTGTTGACCCAAGCGGCCTGATCCAAGCGTCAGCGCAACGTCGCCAGCAGACGTTCGGCAGCCCTGAGATCGGCGGTCTCAAACCCTTCGGTGAAGCGCAGGAACACGGGTTCGAGAAGCCTGCGGCCGCGCTCCGGCTGCCCCCGGCCGACGAACAGTTCGGCGAGGTCAATGGTGGTCCGCAGCTCCCATGACAGGGTGGCCTGGCGCCGGCTCAGCTCGAGCGATTGCAGAAAGCAGGATTCTGCGGCAGCCGCGTCAGGCTCCGGCTTCGCGAGATGGACTTGCCCCTTCAGGCGCAACAGCTCGGGCTTGGGAAAAGTATCGCCGGCGGAGTCCACCCGATCGATCGTCTGCTCGATCAGCGACATCGCCTCGGTGAGCTGACCGATGGCCATCAGGCCGCGCGCGAGCGAAATGTTGAACTCCGTGACAATCAGGCCGTGACGCGCGGCATGGATCCTCTCCATGTAACCGCGAAGTGCCTCGACCCCGCTTTTTGCGTTACCCTGATAGATGGCCAATTGGGCCTTCAGGCCCCATCCAGCTGCGGCATTGGGCCCGAGCGAATGAGCCTCGGCATGGGACAGGAACCAGTCGATATGGGTTTCGGCGTTCACAAGATCACCGGTCCAGAAAAATACACCGATCGCAAAGGTCAAGGCGCCGGTCAGCGCGACCGGGTGGTCGATCACCTCCTTGAGTGTATGATGCACCCGCTCCACCGCCTGCGACGGATAGCCTTGTAGCCAAAGCGTTCGCGCAAGTTGGATCCCCGGTCGGTAGTGCCGGTCGGCAGCCAGATAGACGGTACTGACCTGTGCGGGATTCGGCTGATGCTTGAGCGCCGCCTCCAGCTCGAGGCGCGCATTGGCGACATCGCCTTCGAACAGAAATGCTCGCCCCATCATGCTGTGTGCAAATGCCTTGGCGGTCGCGTCATCGGTCCGGGTGGCAACGGCCGAGGCACGCCGTGCATATTGAAACGCGGCCTTGAAATCTCCGGCGCGCACGTGAAGCACATGCAATATTCCAAGCAGCCCCATTTGCACGAGGCTCTCACCGAGTTCTTCGGCAATGGTGAGACTTCTGTGAAAGGCGGCCTTGGCGTCGTCGGTCTTCCCGTCGATATTCATGAACGACGTCGCAAGGCCGGCCTGAAGGTGCATCTCCTCGCGACCTCCCTTGCTCGTCTCATCAAGGGCCTGAATGGCGCGAAGGGACCAGCGATGGCATTCGGGGAGCAACGACATCGCCCAGAACACTGGCGCGGCCGCCGCGGCCAGCTTCACACCGAGGTCGATATCGCCCCCGGAGCCAAAGCACCATTCGAGCGCCGAGCGAACGTTGTTGAGTGCGATGAAATGGGGCGCCCTTTCTGCGGCCGTCGCAAGGATCGACCATTCGAGCCCCCTCGTCTCCAGCCATTGCCGGTAGTAAACGGCGTGGCGAGTGGCAAGTTCGGCGAAATCGGAGTCGTCGACGATGTTCTCCCTGGCGTAGGCGCGCGTCGTGTCCAGAAGCTGATAGCGCATCAGCGTTCCGGCAGGCCGGACTGCGATCATGGATTTCGCGACCAAGCCGTCGATGGCGCCAAGGACGAGCGAACGATCGACGCTTGCGGTCGTGGCAACCGCAAGCGCCGCGTCGATGGTGAAAATTCCGACGAAGACGGCGAGCCTGCGCAGCACGACCCGCTCGACCTCCGAGAGCAGCCTGTAGCTCCAGTCGATCGTCGCCTGGAGAGTCTTCTGGCGCGCCGGCGCACCGCGGGCCCCCCTCCATGAGAGCGTCAGGCGCTGCTCGAGCAACGCCGCCGTCTGGTGCACGCCATAGGTCTCGATGCGCCGCGCGGCGAGCTCGATGGCGAGGGCTACGCCGTCAAGCTTGCGGCACATCGCTGCGACGATCGCCGCCTCCGCGTCGGTAAAGTCGAGCTGCGCGCCGCTGGCCAGCGCACGATCGAGGAATAGTTGCATGGCCGGAAAGGTCTTGGCGACCTCCGCTGTCAGCAATTCACCGTCCGGAGGACATTCGAGCGGCTCCAGCCGGTAGACATGCTCACCCTCAGCCTGAAGCGTCTCGCGACTGGTTGCCAGGATGTGGGTCCGTGGTGCGGCCACTAAGATCATCGAGGCGAGCACAGCTACGGTCTCGATCAGGTGCTCGCAGGTATCAAGGATCAGGAGGATTTGCTTATCTCGCAAATACGCAATCAGGCTCGACGTCGCGTCATGCGATTGCACGGACAGTCCGAGCAGCGAGGCAATGACCGTTGCCACCAGATCGGAATCGCTGAGCATGCTGAGATCGACGAACAGCACCGCGCCGGCAAAGCGATCCGTCAATTGATGCCCGACCACGATCGCGACCGTGGTCTTGCCGACGCCTCCGGAGCCGACGACGGTGACGAAACGCTCCCGCTCCATAAGCACCCCAAGCCTTTGAAGGTCATCCTCCCGGTCGATCATCCGGGTCAGTCGGCCCGGGAGATTGCCGTGCTGAAAGGCGGATGCCGGAATCTCGGGCGGAGGCTCCTGCGCGATCGAGCGCAAAACTGGCGCGATGAAGCTATAGCCCTGCCCAGGCGACGTCGCGATGTAGCGGACGCCGTCCCGCCCGTCGCCAAGCGCCCTGCGCAGATTGGCGACGTGAAACCGCAGGCTGACCTCTTCGACCGTGATGCCCGGCCAGACCTGCGCAATCAGCTCCCTCTTGCCGATGACCTCGCCGGGACGCGAGAGCAGTGCAATCAAGATATCAAAAGCCCGCGCACCCAGCTCCGCTGGCACGCCGTCCTTCGTCAGCCGCCTTTCGCTTGCGACCACGCGAAATGGACCGAACGACAGGGTCTCCTTGCGTAGCGCTACCGGCGTCTTCATCGGCGTCGTGTTCTTGTTCAGCGCGCTGACCCATCCGCGCATTCAGAGCGCGGCCGCAGGTTCCGAACATAGCAGATCGCCATTCGCGCGGGCAACCAGCCGGGGGGGAAGCTCCAAGAGCAGGCGTATCCGCGCCACCGGCGGCCGTTAGCGTGATACCCCTCACAGCAACACCTTATGGTTGATGACATCCGGACAGCAAAACGACCGACCATCTCCCCAAGTTTTGAAGAGACCGCTCAAGCCATTCCTCGCTCGCTGCCGGCCAATCCGCTAAAAGCATGCCTTCATTCGCCAGCAACGCCGCTCGACGATTGTTTGGGACGTACATGAAGCAGCCACGACGAAGATTTCTTCAGCTCGCTGCCACAACCGCCGTAGTTCCAACCCTCCCCCGCATCGCGCGTGCCCTGAATTATCCAACGCACCCCTTGCGCATCGTCGTCGGCTTCCCGCCGGGCGGACCGACCGACATCCTCGCGCGGCTGATCGGACAATCCCTATCAGAGCGCTTGAAGCAACCCGTCATTGTCGAGAACAGGCCGGGCGCCGGCGGTAATCCCGGCGTCGAGACTGTCGTGAGAGCCGAGCCCGACGGCCATACGCTCCTTCTCATCGGCGTGAACAATGCGATCAACACCACGCTCTACGAACGTCTCAGCTTCAGTTTCGTCGGCGACATCGCGCCCGTCGCGAGCCTGATCCGCGTGCCCATGGTGCTGGAGGTCAATCCGTCCGTCCCGGTGCGAACGGTGCCGGAATTCATCACCTATGCGAAGGACAATCCCGGCAAGCTCAACATGGCGTCGGCCGGCATCGGCAGCCCGCAACAGGTCGCCGGCGAGTTATTCAAGATGATGACGGGTGTCGATCTCGTCCACGTCCCCTACCGCGGAACGGCGCCCGCGCTTATCGGCCTCATCGCCGGGCAGACCCAGGTCATCTTCGATACGACGCCGGTCTCGATCGGCTATATCCAATCCGGACAGATCCGGCCGCTCGCGGTGACGACCACATCGCGAGCGGACCTTTTGCCTGATCTCCCAACACTGAACGACTTCGTTCCGGGCTATGAGGCAAGCGCATGGTACGGCGTCGGCGCGCCGGCAAACACGCCCGCCGAAATCGTCGACACGCTGAATCGGGAGATCAACGCTGCGATCACGGAGCCGGGCCTCAAGGCTCAACTCGCCAACATGGGCGGGACGGCGCTGGTGGGATCGCCGGCCGACTTCCGCAGGCTCATCGTCGATGAGACCGAGAAATGGGGGAAGGTCGTGAAGATCTCCGGCGCGAGGGCCGAGTAGCCGGCGTTCCCCGTCCCGGTACTGGCTCCACGCCGCTCGGTTCATCCGGCGCGAGGAATAAACCCGGGAACGCCGGTCTCGACCACTGTGTTGAACCTGATGTTCGTCGTGATCTGGTCCTGCATCTCCCGCATGGCGTCTTCGGGCAAGGCCGAGATATCGAAGTTTTCCTGGATACGCCGAGGATTGGTCGACGTCGTCAGGAAAGCCGTGCCGCGCTGGACGGCCCAGGCCAGCGCAATCTGCGCCGGCGTCTTGTGCAGGCGCTCCGCAATGGCGGTGATCACCGGGTCGGTCAGGAGGTTCGGCTTCATGGCGTGTCCCAGTGCTGCAAACGCCTGCAAGACAATTCCATGCTCGCGACAGAAGTCGAGCAGCTCCCATTCGGGAAGATATGGATGCGATTCGACCTGCACCATGGCCGGCCTGATCCGCGCGACCGCAACGATCTCGCGCAGCTTCTCCAAGGTAATGTCCGACAGGCCGATCGACTTGCAGTGCCCCTCGTCGACGAGGCGCTCCAGCGCGCCCCATGTCTCCGCCAACGTCACGCCTGAATCATAGATCACGTGGCCACTTCCATCCCGCGGGTCCTGCTCGTCGCCGGGTTGAAAGGCAAAGGGCGTATGGATGATGTAGCAGTCGATATCGTCGAGTTGCAGCCGCCGGCGACTGGCGTCGAAGGCAGGCTTGACCCGCTCCGGCCGATGATTGGTGTTCCATAGCTTCGTCGTGACGAACAGGTCCTGGCGCTGAAGACTCCCGGCCTTGAACGCCTCTTGCAGCGCATCGCCGACGGCCTCCTCGTTGCGGTAGCGCTCCGCACAATCGAGATGTCGAAATCCCGCCTCCAATGCAGCCTTGGTGGCCTGCCTGGTCACGAGCGGATCCGGAATGAGCGTGCCAAATCCCACAGCGGGAATCGTCCCCGATCCATGGGTTCGAATCCTCGTATAACGAAGTCTATCGGAGGCGGTCATGCTGATACTCCATTGTCGTGTTCGCCGCTCGCCACCTTGGCGACTTAGTCCGATCCTGCGACGATGCGCACGTCCCGCTCGCAGGCACTGCCCAGCACTCTGAGCGCCTCCCGATAGGCGGGGCTGTCGTGAGCCGCAACCGCCAGTTCGACACTGTCGAACTCGGTCACAGTGGCACGCTGCGCGACGCCCTGCTCATAGGCTCTCACGGCATTGCCGCGAGCCAAGAAACGGCCGCCACCGGCCGTGATGGCGGGACCGGCAAGCTTCGCATAGGCCGCCAGTGCAGCCGGATCCGAAATGGAGCGATAGAAGGTGATCCAATATCCCTTGGCCATGCCTGATCTCCGGAAGCGATAATGCGGCGCGGGCACTACGCCCGTGGATCGGTGGAGGTGTCGTCGTCCTTCTGCACCAGTCTTGCCGGCTCATCATACCCGGCACGGCTGCTGTAAAAGACCAGCGCCATCAACCCGAAGCCGACAGCAAGGGAAGCGATCACGCCGAGTACGAGGGCAACATAGCCCGAGGCTGGAACGTCTGTGCCGACCGCGCTCGTCCAGCCCAGGTAGGAAAGGACGATCGCGCCGACGAGCAATATGAGCAACGTGGCGAGGATCACCCAGGAACCTCCTCCTATCGATCTCATCAGGGCAGTGATTGAATCAATTGTCGTGGTCCGCTTCCCAGGCACGCTCAGCGCTTTGACGGCCTCGGGAACAGACTCGTAGAAGTTCATGCGCGGCTTCATGGACGTTCTCCCTTGTGAAATTCGTTGCCAATCTTCGCCAGTTGTTCGGAGACATAGGAAACATTCGCCATGGTATCCTCCTCGTGACTTTCAAGCGTGACTCAGGGATCGCTGTCGTCTGGTAGACGATCCAGCGTCGGGTCTTCCATGATGCTCTCGCGATTATTGAAGCGCGGTCGCGCGCCGCGGCAGCTTCCAATCGGGCCGGATGAAGTGGCAGGTGTAGCCGTCCGGATAGCGCTCGAGATAATCCTGATGCTCGGGCTCGGCTTCCCAGAAGTCGCCAGCGGGCGCCACCTCGGTCACCACCTTGCCGGGCCACAGGCCCGATGCCTCGACGTCGGCAATAGTGTCCTCTGCAATCCGCTTCTGCTCATCGCTCGTCGTGAAGATCGCCGAGCGGTAGCTCGTGCCCCAATCATTGCCCTGACGGTCGAGCGTGGTGGGATCGTGGATCTGGAAGAAGAACTCCAGCATGGTCCGGAAGCTGGTCTTCGCGGGGTCGAAGACGATCTCAATCGCTTCCGCGTGGCCATCATGATTGCGATAGGTGGCATTCTTCACCGCACCGCCGGTGTAGCCGACGCGGGTGGAGATCACGCCCGGTTGCCTGCGGATGAGGTCTTGCATGCCCCAGAAGCAGCCTCCAGCCAAAACTGCGCGCTCTGTCGTCATTCGATGCTCCATTCATTCCGTCGAGATGTCCGAGGCCTCATTGCGTCGTTGCATGCAGACGCGGGTCGTCATGGTCGTCGTGATACTCTAGGCCCAATGGCCCGATGGCGGAAACCTGGGTGACGTATTCGCCGGACTTCGCCCAGTGAAAATGCCAGGTCTCGCCAGGCAGCACGATGACGCTGCCCGGCGGATAGGCCTTGACCTTGTCGCCGTCAAAATTCTCGCCGAGCCCGATATAGAACACACCCGACATGACCGTGTAGATCCGGTCCTCCGGATGCTTGTGCGGCATCAGCTTCGTGCCGCCAGGCACCTTCACCCGGACCACGTATGGTCCGGGTTCGGTGGGATGGCCGACCATGACGGCCAGCCGTGCGCCCGCCGGGAACGCGGGAAACGGCTGCCACGCGATGTCCTCGGGCAGGATCGCCCGGAACCTGTCTTCATCCGGCTGATGTTGGCGAGGCGGATCTTGACGGGACAGATCTTGACCAGACATGGCGAAGCTCCCTGTGTGGGGTTAGGTCAACTTGGCGTCCAGCGTGATCGCGGCGTTGAGCACCTTCGACACCGGACAGTTCTTCTCGGCCTCGCCGGCGATCTTGGCGAAACCTGCGTCGTCGAGGTTCGGCACCTTGGCACGCAACGTCAGCGCCGACTTGCTGATCTTGAAGCCTTTGCCTTCCGGCTCGAGCGTGACCGCCGCTTCCGTCGAGAGCTCGTCCGGCGTGAAGCCGGCGAGCTGAAGGCCGAAAGCCAGCGCCATTGTGAAGCAGCCGGCATGGGCCGCTGCGATCAACTCCTCGGGATTGGTGCCCTTCTCGTTCTCGAAGCGGGTCTTGAACGAATAGGGCGTCTCAGCGAGCACGCCGGATTCGCTTGAAATATGGCCGGTGCCGTCGCGACCGGTGCCCTTCCAGACTGCTTTTGCCTTGCGGATCATCTCAATTCTCCTTGTTTGATTTCAGTACCGGCGCTCCGTACCGGAGGAAGGCGACATTGGCACGACCGCCTGCCGCCATTCCAACCGGTCGAGCGCCGCCGCGGTTCCGTCAGCTCCCGATCTGTCCGACGTGGAAGCCCAGCCGGTTCTCGACGTCGCCGGCGCGGTGAAAACCACGCGCCATGAGCGCTTTGATGCGGGCTTGGCTCGCGGGACGGCCAAGCGAGGCCAGAAATGCGTCCCACTCCGGCTTGATTTCCACATCCGGCGGCAGGCTTGCGACATCGACGAGACGCTTGGTCTCGGCAATCGCATCCTTGTCGAAGGACGCAATACGCATCGCGAGCGCCTCGACGAAGCCATCGAGCTCGGCATCCGGCAACGACCGGTTGACGTAGCCGTAGCGCTCGGCAAGATCGCCGTGAATGTCGTCGGCACTCAGCAACACTTCGAGCGCACGGCCGCGGCCCATCAGCCGCGGCAGCCTCGCCATCGGCCCGCCGCCGGGGACGAGGCCCGCGCCAACTTCCCATTGCGACAGGATCGCCTTCTCTCGGCTGGCGAAGCGCATATCGCTTGCGAGCGCGAGCTCACTGCCGACGCCGGTCGCACGGCCCCGGATCGAGGCAATCGACACAGCCGGTGCTCGGCTCAGACGTACCAGCATGTCGGGCAGCGCCTGGAGGCCGGTCGGCCCGGGCGGGACACTCAGCGAGTCCTCCAGCGGCGCAAGGAAGTCGTAATGCGTGATAAAGAAGCCTTCGACGGCGCTATCGAACACCACGACCTTCACCTGCGGATCGGTCTCGATCGCGGTGATGATATTGTTGAGCAGCGGCAGATGCCTCGGGCCAAAGATATTCACCGGCGGCATGTCGAAGGTGACACGCCAGTATGACGGCAGCCTCCGCTCAAGGCGGATATCTTCGGCGGTGAAGGTGCGTTCGGGGCGGTTCATGATTGAAATCCTGATATGTGTGCAAGGGCGGGACGCGCGCACTAGGACGCGCGTCCCTGCTGATTTCAGATCGACTGACGCAGCGGGCGGAACGCGGTGCGCATTTCGGAGCAGAACAGCGCGGGCTGCTCCCAGGCTGCGAAGTGCCCGCCCTTGTCGAGGCGACTGTAGTGCATCAGCTTGGGATAGGCCTTCTCGGCCCAGCTGCGCGGCGCCGCATAGATCTCGTCCGGAAAGACACTGACGGCGACCGGGATCTTGATGTGCTTGGGCTCGAAGAACGCCAGCTTGTTCTCCCAGTACAGCCGCGCCGATGACACCGCCGTGTTGGTCAGCCAATAGAGCGTGATGTTGTCGATGACATCGTCCCGCGAAAGTCCTTCCGTCTTGCCGTCGAACACCCGCGCAATCATCGCGGTGCTGCGCGCATCGTGATCGAGCATCCAGGACGCCAGGCCCGCCGGCGAATCCACCAGCCCATAGAGCGTCTGCGGGCGGTTCGACATCTCGATCGCATAGCCAAGGCCGTGCTTGTAGAAGTCGTCGAGCTGGTCGTAGGCGGTGCGCTCGTCGGCCGAGAGGTTTGACGGCCGCGACCCGCCGGGCTGAAGCGCCTTGGCGATGTCGTCGGGAACGGTGGCGGGCATGTTGGTATGGATGCCGAGCAGCTCCGGCGGCGCGAGCAGCGCCATTTGTTCCGTAATAGCATTGCCCCAATCGCCGCCCTGGGCGACGTAGCGGTTGTAGCCAAGCCGTTTCATCAGCACGACCCAGGCGCGCGCAACACGCTGCGGATCCCAGCCGAGCTCGGTCGGCTTACCGGAGAAGCCGTAACCGGGGAGCGAGGGAATCACGAGGTCGAAGGCGTCAGCAATCTTCGCGCCATGCGCGGTTGGATCGGTCAGCGGGCCGACGATCTTGATCTGCTCGATGATCGAGCCGGGCCAGCCATGCGTGACGATCATCGGCAGCGCGTTCTCGTGCTTGGAACGCACGTGGATGAAGTGGATGTCGACGCCGTCGATCTCGGTGACGAATTGCGGCAACGCGTTGAGCCGAGCTTCCACCTTGCGCCAGTCATAGTCGCTCTGCCAGTAGCGCACGAGCTGCTGGACTGTCGTCAGCTGCACGCCCTGCGACTGGTCGGCAACGATCTCGCGATCCGGCCAACGTGTCGCAGCGAGGCGGCGGCGCAGGTCAAGCAGATCCTCCTCCGGCACACTGACGCGGAACGGTCGGATCTCGCCGCCAGCGGCAGCTTTCACCGGATGCGCCGGAAACAAGCTTGCCATGCTCGCGGCAACCGCGGTCATCGCGGCCTGGCCCAGCAGTTGACGGCGGTCGGGGTTCAGGATGTCGGCACGTGCTTGCGTAGTCATGTTGGTTCTCCCTGGCTTTGGTCGGTGACGCTGACCGAATTCGAAATCAATGCGTCGGTTCGTCATGCCAAGACATTGGCGCGGGCACCGACAATTTGCTCGTTATGGATTGTTAGACTGCGTTAGCCGTTGCGAGTCGTCGTCACACAGATGACGCGATCGACGATGGCGGTGCGCGCGATGCAAATGCCATACGGCGCGCGACGAACAATCATCACGCGCCGTATCGGCTAAACTCAGGTATGCGAGAGTTATGCGCGTGCCGCGCTCAGAGCCGCCCGGTGCGACCGAACGAATCCAGGTCAAGCAACTCAGGACGGCAGCGGCTGGCCGGCCTGCTCGCGCACGATGTAGTCCGCGTACCAAGCCTGCCAATTCTCGTCATGCCCACCGGTGCGCTTCTCGTGCTCGCCATGCGCCGCCGCCGCGCGGCGCAACGCGCCGGCAAGCTCGCTCGCAGACGTGAACGTCGTATCGGTTGCATCGATGCGCCCGGGCAGCCGTGCTGTCACTTCCTGAAACAGCCAGCCATTGCCGTCGGGGTCGCTGAACGAGGCAAACGAACCGTAGCTGCCGCGGTTCGGGTCAACACCGCTGACCCGAACGCTGCCGGACAGATACGGCTCATCCGGTCCGGCGTGAACGTCGCCCGCCCCGTGGAACGGCTTGCTGACGTCAATGCCGCGCTCGAGCAAATCCTTCCGCGCCGCCTCCAGGTCGGAGACGATCAGGTACAGTCCCCGCGCCGAACCCGGCGCAGCTGCCGTGACGTTCTTGCCGAAAATCACCGAACAGGCCGAGCCCGGCGGCGTGAACTGGATCACGCGCCATTCGCTGCCGGAGGCAAAATCGGCGTCCAAGGGCCAGCCAAGGCGCGTGTAGAACGCCTTGGCGCGGTCGACATCGGACACCGGGATGACGACGACTTCGAGCTTCAGATCAACGCCACGCGATGCCAAAGGCTTGGCCGCGGCATCACGGTCGATTTGTGGTGTGGCCATGTCGAACTCCCTGATGTGAGGCGCGGACTTGGGCCGATCCCGCTGTCTGCACAATCACCTTGGCGCAGACCGGGGAATATTGCTCGTTATGGGATGTTATGGCTCGTTAGCGATTGCGAGCAGATACGATCTTCAAGCGGCGGCCGGCATCACGATGGTCACGCGCGTGCCGCCCTGCCCGGCCTCGCCATGCAATCGCGCGTGGATGCTGCGTGCGAGGCCTTCGAGAATGCGACTGCCGGTGCCCTGAAGCGGACCGGTGGCACCGACACCGTTGTCGGCCACGGTGCAGAGCCAGGCGCCGTCGCGATGGGCCATTTCGACACGGATCAGTGCACCATTCCTGTTCGCGAAGGCATGCTTTGCCGCATTCGTAACCAGTTCCGTCAGCATCAGTGCGAGACGATGACACTGCGATGCCGGCAGCGTGCCGCTTTCTATCGCAGCCTCGCAGCGGATCCCCGCCGGCTCCAGCACCGCCCCGGAGAGCGCTTCGCACAGGTTTTCGAAGAAGGCCTCGACGGGGACCATCGTCAGGTCGTCGTCGTCGGACAGGAGTTGATAGAGCCTGCCGAAAGCGACGATGCGCCGCTCGAACCGGTCTACTGCAACCGACACGTCCCGGGTACCGGCCCGCGTGAAATCGCGGCGGACTGACGCACCCAGCAATGTCAGCGTGTTCTTCATCCGATGATGCGATTCCCGCAGCACCAGTTCCCAATCACGCGACTGAACGTCAAGACTGGCGACATACTGAGATTGAACGAAATCGTCGTTCGCCCTGGAGCCGATATCGGACATGTTAGCCTCCCCGCTGGACATAGGACCAAACTCGAAGGCCATAGTGGATGCGTCGTGCGCGTTTTGCTCGTTAGACGTTGCAAGATTCTGTTATGATCGGCGGTATCACAACTTTGCGGCCGGACTGCCATCTCGACGTTCAGGGCACACTGATAAGTTGTGCCGGTCGCTTTCGTAGACTGCTCGCGTTTAAGCAAAATTTGTGACGGATAGTCCCTGTGCGACCAGCCGATTGCCGCGCGATTTCGCCACTTTCGGCCAGTTTACTGGCCACCTCGTTCTGCTAGATCAACGTACAGACATCAGCCCTCCCGCTGGGATCATTGGCACGTGCCGGACACTAACGACCAGGATTCGGCCATTTCCTTCGGAGCCTTTCGGCTGTTCCCCAAGTCGCGGCTGCTGGAGAAGGATGGCGCGCCACTTCATCTCGGCGGCCGCGCGCTCGATATCCTCGTCTATCTCGTCGAGCATGCCGGCGAGGTCATCGACAAGCGGGAGTTGGTCAGACGGGTCTGGGCCGACGTGAATGTCGACGAAGGCAGCCTGCGCTTCCACATCACGTCCCTGCGCAAGGCCCTGGGTGATCCCGGCGAAGGGTCCCGCTATGTCGTCAATGTGCCTGGCCGCGGCTATTGTTTCGCCGCCCCCCTGCTCCGCGCTGCACCTTCGGAGAACCGGCCCAGTGCGCCTGTCTCCTCGCTTCGCTCCCTGCCCGCCCCGCTCGCGAAGATGATCGGGCGAGACGACGCCGTCGAGAAGATTTCTGGCGAACTTTCCCTGCACCGCTTCGTCACCATCGTCGGCCCTGGCGGGATCGGCAAGACCTCGGTCGCACTCGCCGTGGCGCATGGTCAGCTTGCGGGCTTCGATGGCCAGGTCTGCTTCGTCGATTTTGGCGCACTGACAGACCCGCGGCTCGTTCCCGGCACGATCGCCGCGGCACTCGGCCTGACCGTCAATTCCGACGACCCGACACCGGGACTGCTGACGTTCCTGTGCAGCCGACGAATGCTGCTGGTGTTCGACAGCTGCGAGCACATCGTGGACGAGCTGGCTCCCCTGGCCGAGCGCATCGTGCGGGAAGCCCCCGAGCTGTATATTCTCGCAACCAGCCGCGAGTCCTTTCGCACCGAAGGCGAGCGCGTGTACCGGCTGTTTCCACTGGATTGTCCGCCGCAGCGTGACGGACTCAGCATGGCCGACATTCTTGCCTATCCGGCGAGCCAGCTTTTCGTCGAGCGGATCGCCGAGAGCCTGAGCGAATTCGAACTCAGCGAAGAGGATGCCCCGCTCGTCGCCGATATCTGCCGGCGCCTGGACGGCATTGCACTCGCAATCGAGCTTGCCGCCGGACGGGTCAACGCCTACGGGATCGCCGGAACCGCCTCGCTCCTCGACAGTCGGTTCTCGCTGCTATGGCGGGGGCGCCGCACCGCGATTCCCCGGCACCAAACGCTGAGCGCGGCGCTCAGCTGGAGTTACGACCTGCTGCCGGCAGCCGAGAGCGCGACCTTGCGCGGTTTGTCGGTGTTCGTCGGGCCATTCACGCTGGAAGCTGCGCTCGCCGTCGCCTCATGTCAGGGCATCAGCGAGGCGGAGGCCGTCGAGGCGATCTCGAACCTGCTCTCGAAATCCCTGATCGCGACGTCACCTGCGGAGCGACGATTGAGGTACCGCCTGCTCGACACGACGCGCGCCTTCGCGGGAAACAAGCTCATCGAGAGCGGCGAAGCGGCCCGCGCCGCGCGTGCCCACGCCGCGTATTTCCGCGACGTCCTGCACGACATTTCCATCAAATCCAATGGCATGCAGAGCGCGGGCGGATTCCTGCCCTATGCCGACCATCTGCCCAACGTGCGCGCCGCGTTGACCTGGACCTTCTCGGAAAACGGCGACCGCACCATCGGCGTGGATCTGGCGGCCGCGGCGGCGCAATTCTTCCTCGAGCTGACATTGCTCACGGAATGCTATCGCTGGACCCAGCAGGCGCTCGCTTCTGCCGATGCGGTCGATAACCGCAAGGAAATGACATTGCAGGCAGCCCTCGGCGTCTCCGTGATGTTTACGCAGGGCAATACCGAAGGGGTCCGGTCCGCGTTCACGCGAAGCCTGCAACTGGCCGAGGAGCTGGACGACCTGCACTGGCAGCTATGGCTGCTGCGCGGATTGCACATTTACCTGACCCGGGTCGGAGATTTTCGCGGCGCGCTCGGGACCGGCGAACAGGGCGAAAGCGTCGCTCGGAAACTGAACGACCCGACCAGCACACTCAACGTCGAGTGGATGCTGGGCGTGGCGCATCACCTGATCGGCAACCAGGACAAGGCCGTCCAGTTTTGCGAAAGCGCGATGGTCCAAAATCCGAGCTCGCAGCGGCTGAATATCGGGCATCTCGGCTATGACGACCGCATTGTCGCATTGGTCGCGCTGGCGCGTGGGCTCTGGCTCAGCGGCCGGCCTGACCGCGCGATCGAGGCGGCCAGATATACCGTGCGGGAGGCCGAGCAGCTCGAGCAGCCCCTGACGCTCGGCATTTCGCTGATCTGGACCATCTACGTCTTTCTGTGGGTCGGCGACTGGGCCAGCGCCGAAAGCATGATCGACAGGTTGATCGACCATGCCGCGCGACATTTCCTCGGCCCCTATCACGCGGTCGGCATCGGTCAGAAGGGTGAGCTTCTGCTCCGCCGCGGGGACGTCACCGGCGGCATCGATCATCTCCGGCGCAGCCAGGCCACCCTGTACGCGACGCGGCACCGGATCATGACGACGGTGTTTGCGACAGCGCTCGCGGAGGGTCTGGCGGCCCAGAACGAGCTCGATGAGGCTTTGCGCACGATCGACGAAGCCATCGCCCAGATCGGCGATCACGGCGAATCCTTCGACATGCCGGAGATGCTCAGGGTCAAGGGGGACATTCTGGTCGAGTCCGGCAGAGCGGCGGAGGCCGAGGGCTATTTCCAGCAATCGCTGGCCCTATCGCGCCGGCAATGTGCGCTCGGCTGGGAGCTGCGGGGGGCCACGAGCCTTGCCCGCGTCTGGCAGCGGGCCGGACGAAAGGGCGACGCGCAGACCCTTCTCGCGCCGCTCGTGGCACAATATCAGGAAGGCCTCTCGACCCGCGATCTGGTCGCTGCCAGGGGGCTCCTCGGCGCCCTGAATTGAGAGCATCTTCAACGAGATATCGCGAGATCAAGCTCTCGCAACTCCTAACAACTTCTAACACGCCAAGCAGCACCCACCCGGCCATGGTGATGGCAATTCATGGTGGATGCAGCGAGACATGGCCCTTCTTGACGATGCGATCGACGCCTGCGGGGGCCTGGCCCGTTGGAATAGTTTGAACCGGTTCACGCTGCACCTTTCCGTTGGCGGCACGTTGTTCTCCGATGCTGGACATGCCCGCGAATTCAAGGACGTGACGGCGGAAGGATCGACACGGACACAATCAGTCCGTTTCACCGGCATCACCGGGGGCGATCAGTCCGGCGCGTTCCAGCCGGACGCGATCACGATCGAAAGTGTGGACGGCCAGGTGTTGCAGACCTGGAGCAACCCGAACCTTGCCTTCCCCACCAACGGCGCGCATGCGCTGGCGGACGAACTGCATCTTATCTTCCTCTGCGGCGTCGCGATCTGGAACTACCTCACGACCCCGTTCCTGCTCGCCCATCCCGACGTCGTGGTGGAGGAGCTGCCGCCGTGGCAGGAGCAGACTGAGACCTGGCGGCGTCTTCGCGCGCAGTTCCCGTCCAGCCTCATCACCCTTGCGCCCGAGCAAATCTTCTATTTCGACGAGAACGCCTTGCAGAGACGAACCGATCACGATCTCCTCGGAACGAAAGTCGCGCATTACTCGTGGGCTCATGAGAATTTTAGCGGCATCGTGGTGCCGACCCTCCGGCGCTCGCAGACGCTACGGCCTGACGGAACCGTTATCGCGAAGCCCGTGCTGATCGACGTCGAGATTTTCGACGCCGTCTTCGAGTAGCGGCGTTAACAGGCGAGCAGCCTCGCAATAACCTCCACTCTCACCGTCTAACAATACATAACGAGCTAACAGCCCGGCCCGGGTGCAGATTGCGTCTCACGAGCAGCGAACAACGTCACGAGCTCGAACGAGACTTACGCCGGCGCCGCTCCGCCACGACGGAGAGCGTCATCCAGCGAACGCAATCACGGGAGACAGCTATGAAAGTATTGATGGTCATCACCTCGCACGACCAGTTGGGCAACACCGGACGCAAGACCGGTTTCTGGCTCGAAGAGCTGGCGGCACCCTATTTCGTCTTCAAGGATTCCGGGGCCGAGATCACGCTCGCCTCGCCGAAGGGCGGCCGCCCGCCGCTCGACCCCAAGAGCAACGAGCCCGATTCCCGCACCGATCTCACGCTCCGTTTCGAGAAGGACGCGGCTGCTGAAGCCCAACTCGACAAGACCGTTCGCCTCGACAGCGTGCGCCAGGAAGATTTCGACACCGTCTTCTATCCCGGTGGCCACGGGCCGATGTGGGATCTCGCCGAGGACAAGGACTCCGCGAAGCTGATCGAGTCGTTCCTCGCCGCCGGCAAGACCATCGCGGTGGTGTGCCATTCGACCGGTGCGCTGCGTCACGTCAAGACGCCCGACGGCAAGCCGCTGGTGCAAGGCAAGGAAGTCACCGGCTTCACCAACGGCGAGGAGGAAGACGTTGGCCTCACCAAAGTGGTGCCTTTCCTCGTCGAAGACGAGATGTTGAAGCTCGGCGCCGTCTTCTCGAAAACGGCAAACTGGGGCGTGCACGTCGTCAGCGCGGGCCAGCTCATCACCGGGCAGAATCCGCACTCGTCGGGCCCGGCCGCACAGACGTTGCTGGCCGCGCTGGCGCAGAAGGCCAAGTCGGCCGCGTAGGGACGGTCGACCGAGCGTTTCGCCCTGAGAGGTGCTCGTCGATGAGCACCTCTCCACCACAGCAAAGTTGAAGACTGCTCAAACTCGGTCGCCGATCGGCGATCGGAGACCGATGACACGCGCGAGAATGAACCCGGCCGCAACGACGGCCCGAGAGCTGGAGGCTCCAATGGACGCAACGACGAAGACGACAACGCAGATCAGGCTCACCCGCCCCACGGCAGCCTATTGGCGGATCACGTTCGACAATCCGCCGCTGAACGTGATGGGCCCGCAATTGGTTCGCGAGCTTCGAGAGCTCATCACCACGATCGAATCCGACAAGGAGGTCAAGGTCATCGTTTTCGATAGCGCCGTCGAAGGGTTTTTCCTGAACCACAGCGATTTCTTCGCCGACTTCAAGGACCTGACTGATATGTCGCAAGGACCGACGGGTTTGGAGGCGTGGCCGGACATCCTCGTCCGCATCACCCGCATGCCGGTCGTATCGATCGCCCTGATCCGCGGCCGCGCGACCGGAAACGGAAGCGAGATTGCGCTCGCCTGCGACATGAGCTTTGCGAGCCGCGAGAAAGCGCGCCTGTCACAATGGGAAGTCGGCGTCGGCCTGGTCGCCGGCGGAGGACCGATGGCGCGCCTGCCCGGCCTGATGGGCAGGCAGAGAGCCCTCGAAGTGCTCCTGAGCTCGGATGACATCGGCGCTGATCTCGCCGCGGCCTATGGCTATGTGAACAGGTCGCTGCCGGATGCGGAACTTGACAGCTTCGTCGACGCGCTGGCGAACCGCATCGCGTCCTTCGACAAATGGGCGATCGCGAACACCAAACGGCTCGTCAACGCCGCGAGTCTGCCGCCGGACGTCGAGATCGCGGCCGGCTGGGAAGCCTGCATGGCCTCGATCACGCGACCGGCTGCCCAGAACAGGATCAAGGCTTTCTTCGAACAGGGCTTCCATCGTCCCGGTGACGCTGAGGATCACATCGGATCCTATCTGCCGCGCCTCGGCTGATCACACACCGACCATTCCCTCGCTCATCAGAACAATTGGAAGGACACATCATGGACTTGCTTGCATACACCAAGGCGATCGCCGAGCGGATCGAAACCCAGGCCGCTCAAGCCCAGGTCCCGGTCGCCGTTTGCGTCATCGATATTCACGGCAACATCATCCTGAAGCATCGCATGAACGGCGCACCGACCTTCTCGCTCGAGCTGTCGGAGCGGAAGGCCTATACGTCCGCGCTGGTCGGACTGCGCACGGTGGACCTTTCGCCACTGGTGCAGCCCGGACAGCCGCTGTTCCCGATGATGGGTGTCGCCGGTGGACGGTTTTGCTCAATGGGCGGCGGTGCGCCGCTGAAAATCAACGGCCAGCTGGTTGCAGGCGTCGGCATCAGCGGCGGTACGGTCGATCAGGATGTCGAGATCCTTGAGGCGGGACTCCGCGAGCCGGCAGCCTCGGACACCGTCAAGATGAATATCGAGGTCATCGTCCTACCCGTCGCCGACGCCGATCGCGCCAAGCGCTTCTATGACGATCTGGGTTGGCGCCTCGATCTCGACTACGCGGGTGACGATTACCGCGTGATCCAGTTCACGCCGCCGGGCTCCGGATGTTCGATCATCTTCGGCAAGAACGTGACGACGGCTTTGCCGGGCTCGGTGCAGGGACTCCACCTGATCGTTTCCGACATCATGACCGCGCGCAATGAGCTCGATCGCCGCGGCATCGCCGTCAGCGATGCTTTCCACGATACCGGCGGCATATTTCACCATGCCGGATCGGGCGTGCTTGCCGCAGGACCCAACCCGCAGCGCAAGAGCTATGCCTCCTATGCGACATTCAGCGATCCCGACGGGAATAGCTGGGTGTTCCAAGAGATCACCGCACGGTTGACCGGGCATATCGAGGACGGCGACGAGAGCTTTACGCCGGAACTGACGGACGTGGTCCGTCGCGCGGAAGCTGCCCAGCGTACTCGTGATGGGGCCGGCGAAAAAGTGAGCGGCGGCCTTAATCTCAATTCCATTATGGTGGCGGCCGGCTAACGCAGCTGTCCCCGGCGCATCTCTCCAAACACGAAAGGCGCGGCGCCATGAATATGTCAACCTTACTTAGTCTCTCGGCAATCATGGCCAGTATGGCGCTTCCCGCGTCCGCCCAGGATCTGCATTCCAGCCGACGTTCGATCAGCTATCACACGGTCGACATCCAAGGCCTCAAGATATTCTACCGCGAGGCCGGGCCGGTGGATGCTCCGACCGTGCTGCTGCTTCACGGCTTTCCATCCTCGTCACGAATGTGGGAGCCGTTGCTGCCGCTCCTTGCAGACAAATATCATCTCATCGCGCCCGATTATCCCGGCTTCGGCAACAGCAGCGTGCCGTCGCCGTCGGACTTCAGCTACACCTTCGACAATCTCGCCAACGTGATCGGCGAGCTTACGACAAAACTCGGCCTCAACGACTACGTTTTGTTCATGCAAGACTATGGTGGCCCCGTCGGCTTCCGGATGGCGCTGTCCCACCCGGAGCGGGTCCGGGCCATCATCATCCAGAACGCCGTGTCGCATGAACAGGGCCTCAGCCCGCTCTGGATCGCGCGGAAGAAGTACTGGGCCGATCCGGCCCACGAGCTCGAGGCGCTCAAGGCCAACTTCACCTCTCTCGAGGCAACACGGCAGCGGCACCTCGGCACAAGCCCCCGTCCGGAGCGTTACGATCCCGATACATGGATCGACGAATACGCGTTTCTGACACGTCCAGGTCAGCCGGAGATTCAGACCACGCTATTCCTGGATTACCGCACCAACGTCGCCTCTTATCCGAAGTGGCAGGATTGGCTGCGCAAGACGCGACCGCCGACGCTGGTCGTCTGGGGCAAATACGATCCGTCCTTCACCGTCGCCGGCGCCATGGCCTATCGCAACGACGTGCCGGATGCCGAGGTCCATATCCTCGAAGCCGGCCATTTCGCGCTGGATGAAGCGACCGACGAAATCGCGTCGCTCGCCCGCGACTTCCTTGCACGCCTGGATGGGCGCAAGGGCTAATTTCGACGCACGACAACAGGAGAGACGCATGTCCGACGAAATCAATCGTGATCGACGCCGCTTTTTCGGCAGCGCCGCCATGACGCTTGCAGCGGCGCAGTTCTCGCTGACCACAGCGGCCACCGCGGAGACCGCCAAGCCGATCAAGGCCGGAGCAACCGCCGTCAAGCCGGGGACCAACACATCGTTTGCTTCGCTGAAGCAGATCGATGCTGGCCTCCTTAACGTCGGCTACGCCGAAGCGGGTCCCGCCGGCGGCCCGCCGGTGATCCTGCTGCACGGCTGGCCTTATGACATCTACGCCTTCGTCGACGTTGCACCGATGCTCGCCGCGGCCGGTTATCGTGTGATCGTGCCCTACCTTCGCGGTTATGGCACGACGCGCTTCCTTTCCGACGCGACCGTCAGGAACGGACAGCCGTCGGCGATTGCGACCGACATCGTCGCGCTGATGGACGAGCTCAAGATCGAGAAGGCCACGCTCGCTGGCTTCGACTGGGGGGCTCGGACCGCCAATATCATCGCGGCGTTATGGCCGGAGCGCTGCAAGGCGATGGTCTCGGTGAGCGGCTATCTCATCGGCAGCCAGCAGGCCGGCAAGATGCCGTTGCCGCCGAAGGCCGAGCTCCAATGGTGGTACCAGTTCTACTTCGCGACCGAGCGCGGCCGCGAGGGGTACGACAAGTACCGGAAGGAGTTCTCGAAGCTGATCTGGCAGCTCGCCTCCCCGCAATGGCACTTTGACGATGCCACATTCGACCGCAGCGCCAAGGCTTTCGACAATCCGGACCATGTCGCGGTGGTGATCCACAATTACCGTTGGCGCCTTGGCCTCGCCGAAGGCGAAGCGAAATACGATGACTACGAGAAGCGGCTTGCCCAAGCGCCCGTCATCGGCGTGCCCACCATCACCATGGAAGGTGACGCCAACGGGGCTCCGCATCCCGAACCATCCGCCTATGCGAAGATGTTCTCGGGCAAATATTCGCATCGGACGGTCAAGGGCGGCATCGGCCACAATCTGCCGCAGGAAGCACCGAAGGCGTTTGCCGACGCCGTCATCGACGTGGCCGCCGACGTCTGATCGGAGAGAAGACGATGGGACGGCTGCTTTCGGTCAATGTCGGCCTGCCGCGCGACGTCGCGTGGCAGGGCAAGACAGTGCACACCGGCATCTGGAAGGCGCCGGTCAAGGGCCGGCGCATGGCGCGCCATCTCAACATCGACGGCGACGGACAAGGAGATTTGGCGGGCCATGGCGGCGAACACCGTGCCGTCCTGGTGTATCAGTCTGATTCCTATCGCTACTGGCAGGGTCAGCTCGGCCGATCCGACTTTGCCTACGGACAGTTCGGCGAGAATTTTACCGTCGACGGTTTATCCGACGCAGACGTCTGCATTGGAGATCGCTACCAAATCGGCACCGCCCTGTTCGAGGTGACGCAGCCGCGCGTCACCTGTTACCGCGCCGGCATCCGCATGAACGAGCCGGAATTGGCCGCACTGTTGGTCAAGCATGGCAGACCGGGTTTCTACTTTCGCGTGCTGGAGGAAGGCGAAGTGGAGGCCGGAGACGAGATCACGCAGGTTGCCTCCGGTCCCGAGCGCATGAGCGTCCGCGAGATCGATGCGCTGCTTTACATGCCCGGTCATCCCCGTGATCAGCTTGCGCGGGCCCTGCGCATCCCTGCACTGAGCCCCGGCTGGCGTCACTCGTTCGAGGCCCTGCTCGCGCAAGAGCGCAAGGGCGGCGCCGCAACGGGAAACGCCGGGCTCACCTCCGAATCGAGCCCGCCTCCGGCGTGGCCGGGATTCCGCCCGTTTCGGGTATCGCGCAAGGTGCAAGAAAGTGGCAACGTGACTTCGCTGGTGCTCGAGCCCTCGGACGGAGGGCCTGTTGCCGTCGCCCTCCCCGGACAGTTCGTCGTGTTACAGCTGGGATCAGCATCGGCGCATGCGATGATGCGCAGCTATTCGCTTTCAGGGCGGCCCAACGCCGTCTCTTATCGCGTGAGCGTAAAGCGGGAGCCACACGGCGCCGCCGGCGCCTACATCGACCAGTATCTTCAGGTTGGCGACATCCTTCACACCAGCGCGCCCCGGGGCCGTTTCACCCTGCGGCCGGGCGATACGCCCGTTGTGCTCCTGAGTGCCGGAATCGGCGTGACGCCGGTGCTCGCGATGCTTCACGCATTGGCCGCGGAAGGCTCCATGCGGGAGGTCTGGTGGTTGCAGGGGGCACGTAACGGCCGCGAGCATCCGTTTGCGGTGGAGGCGCGGGAGACGCTCGAGGCCCTGCCCCACCGCCATCGCTATATCTGCTACAGCTCGCCGGGTCCAAAAGATCGGCCCAATACGGATTTCGACGCCACCGGACATCTGGACGTGCAAGCACTGCGGAATCTCAACGTCCCGCGCAGTGGCGATTTCTATATTTGCGGACCGTCGGCCTTCATGAGCGACATGACCGCCGGCCTCGCGGCGCTCGGTATCGCGCTGGATCACATCCACACCGAACTGTTCGGGGCCGGCCCATCCATCACGCCGGGGATTGCTGCCTCGCCGCGGAAACCGCCACATTTGCCGGCAGAGCCCGCCACTTCCGGACCGACGGTTTCGTTTGCCCGTAGCGGCCTCAATGTCCGCTGGGGCTCATCGATCAAGACACTGCTCGAGCTCGCCGAGGCTTGCGACGTACCGGTGCGGTGGTCATGCCGCGCAGGCGTGTGCCACACCTGTGAGACCGGACTCGTGGCAGGGACAGTGGGCTATCGGCCGGACCCGGTCGACGCACCGACTGCGGGTAATGTGCTCATCTGCTGCGCTCACCCCGAGAGCGACGTCGTGATCGATCTGTGACGACCGCAGGCCTGGCTGCACCAAACCGTGGAGGAGTTCAAATGCGATCCGACATCATTCAGGGCGCTGTTTTCCCGGACTACGAGCTGAGCGACCACACCGGGAAGCACCGAAAACTCTCCGATTTGCAGGGACAGGATCCGATGGTCATCGTGCTTGGCCGCGGCGGCTTCTGTCCAAAGGATCGCCGTCAGGCGGAAGCGTTGCTGCAACTACATCGTGAGATGGAGGTGGGCTATTGCCGGCTGGTCACGATCACCACCGACAACATCACGCAGACGAACGAATATCGCAGCGGCGCCGGAGCCCACTGGCCGTTTCTTTCCGATTCACGGCGCATTGTTCAAAAGGACCTCGACATCGCCGAATATACCGATCCCCTTCACAATCCGATGATTCCGCATGTCATCGTGCTGGAGCCGGGCCTTATCATTCACAAGATCTACAACGGCTACTGGTTCTTTGGACGCCCCACCGTCGAAGAACTCCGTCAGGACCTGCGAGCCGTCAGCAAGAAATGCCGACCGGATTGGGACATCACAACGCCAGAACTGCGGGCCGCCTGGCAGGAGGGACACAAGGAGCGCTTCTATCCATACGGCAAAACCTACGCTCAGACCATCGGCGAGTAGGATTAGCGGCGCACCCCAGCACCGGCAAGCTGACCCGGGATTCCACGGACCGGGCGGCAACCTCAACGGCACTTAACAACGCTTAACGGGCGATCGCCTGCATTCGGGTCTATCTCCATGGGGCAATACCACCCCGTGTGAGAGGTTACCGCCGGATGATCCCCCTGCTGGCAAATGCAATCGAGGCTCATGGCGGCTTACGCCGATGGAACGCCCACAAGCGCCTCACCGCCACGATCGTGACGGGGGGAGATCTCTGGGCGCTGAAGGGCCTCGATCAGGACCAGGACCCACGAACGATGCGGATCGACCTTCATCGTGAGTGCGCGTCGGTCGAGCCGTTCGGCAAGCCCGGCCAGCGCACCGAATTCAGCCCTGAGCGGATCGCCATCATCGCCACGGACGGACACATTGTTGCCGAACGAAAAAATCCACGCGCATCGTTCGCGCGGCACGACATGCGAACGCATTGGGATCCGCTGCATCGCGCCTATTTCAACGGCTACGCACTGTGGACCTACATGACCACGCCCTTCCTGCTTGCAGCGGACGGATTCGACGTGCGGGAGATCGCGCCCTGGCAGGAAGGCCCCGAGGTCTGGCGCGGATTACGCGCAAGCTTCCCGGCGGGGATCGCAAGCCACAGCAGCGAGCAGGATTTCTATTTCGGTCCCGACATGCTGATCCGGCGGCATGACTATCGGGTGGAGGTCGCGGGAAACTTTCCGGCGACGCAATATGTATCCGATCCAGTCAGCGTCGACGGGATCACGACCCCGGCGAGACGACGCATTTATCTCCGCGACGAAGATCTGACACCGATGCTCGATACCTTGATGGTGTCGATCGACCTCTCGGATTTCCGGTTCGACTGAGGCCTTGTCCGTTCAGCCAGAACCTTCATCCAGCATCGTCCGCGCCGCCTTCAGATCGGCTGTCTCGAATCCCTCGCAAAAGCGGGCATAGGTTTTGGCGAGATCGTCGAGCGGATTTCGGAGGCCTTGGCGGCGCTGTAGCCGCGCAAGCGACATCTCGGCCCTTAATCGCCAGGATAACGCCCCCTGTTGTTCGGCCAATGCGATCGACGAAGCAAAGCTTGCTGCGGCCGCGTCGAAATCGTTGCCGCGCGCCTCGAGCTCGCCGCGCAGGCGCAAGAGCTCCGGCATGTCGAAGGCGCCGCCTTCAGGCGCGATGCGCGCGATCGTCTCGTGCAGGACCGCAAGTCCTTCCGGCAATTGTCCGAGTGCTGCCAGCCCCTGTGACAGCTCCGCGATGAAGGCGGACGCATAGAGCTCGTAACGATCCGCATGCAGGCGCGGCAGCGCGGTCCGCAGCAGGTCGATCCCACCCCTCACCTCTCCGCGGGCGATCATGGTCTGGGCGCGAAAGCCGGCAGCGACGGCTTCATAGGGTGCCAAACCATGCATGCCGGCATGCGTCGCAAGCCGACCGGCCATTGCCTCGACGGCGCCCCAGTCGCCAACCCAGCCAAACACCGAGGCCGACCAGCATAGCGCAATACAATGCATCACGACATCACGCGGCGCAGCAGTGCCGATGAGCGGCCGGACACATTCGACGGCACGCTCGGGAAAGCCGCGCAACCACAGGACTCGCGCCAGCGGAATCTGCGGCGTGCGCGCATAGGCGAAATGACTGGGCTCAGTCCCGCGCAAAGCCGCATCATCGCGCACGCCCTCGTCCAGATGGGCTTGCGCCTCTGGCTGGTTGCCGACGAGATGATAGGACACGCCGACGAGCGCCTTTGCGCCGGCAATCCCCGCGGTATCGCCGATCGCCCGCGCGACCTTCTCCGCCTCGCGTGCGATCGGCAGCAGATGCCGATAGTTTCCGGTCCGGCGATAGAACATGTTCAGCCGCGACAGCAGCCTGAATTTGTTGGCCTGATCGTCCAGCGCCTCCGCAATTTCCAGGCCGCGCCTCAGCGCGCTCTCAGCCTGCTCACTGTTGCGTTCCGTGAACATGAAGGCATGGCCGAGCGTCGACTGGAGCTCGAGTTCCCATCTGCTACCGCTGTTGGCGTCGTCAAGCATCGCGAGCGCGCGCTGGGACCAGAGGCGTGCCTCGCCGAGCAGATTAAGCTCGACAAAGAGCCTCGCGCAGACGCCTGCGAGCGGCAGACGCAGTTCGGCGCCGTCCTCATTGGCATAGACCCACTCCAGCGCCGCGCGAGCATCGGCGAGCAGACCTGCGCGCTCCTGCGATCGGGAGGCATGGTCGCCGTGGCCCAGTTCGGCCATGGTCGCTTCGAGCGCCTGCCGGACGTAGCGGACGTGCCGACGCGCAACGGCCTGTGCCTCACCACCGTCAGTCAGCTTCTGCATCGCATAGGCGCGCGTGGCGTCAAGCAGACGATAGCGCCGTGAGGCCGCATCCGGCCGCGCAGACACCAGCGACTTGGCGACCAACTGTTCCAGCGCATCCACGACGCCGTCGATCGCCTCGCCCTCCTCGGCCGCGACTGCGATCACACCTTGAAGCGTGAAAGGGCCCGCGAAGACTGCAAGACGTTGAAGGACGACCCGCTCGACTTCCCCGATCAGACGAAAGCTCCAGTCGAGCGTGGCACCGAGCGTCTGTTGCCGCGGCGGCGCCGTGCGCCGGCCGCGCCATTCGAGCTTCAGCCGGCTGTCGAGCAGCGCAGCCATTTCCCGCAATCCGTAGACGCCGACACGCGCGGCGGCGAGCTCGATTGCCAGCGCGATGCCATCCAGCCTGCCGCAGATCTCTGCGAGGACCTCCGCATCGTCATCCGTGACGTCGGCCCTATGACCGGCCGCAGCGGCACGCTCCATGAATAGGCGCGCTGCTGGATAGTCCACCACCTCGCTTGCACTGAGACCGGCCCCCTGCGGAGGACCTGGCAACGGAACGAGCTCGAAGATCTGTTCGCCCTCCACCAGCAGCGACTCGCGGCTGGTCGCCAGGAGGCTGACGCCCGGGGCCTCACGGTGAATGGTCTCTGCGAGGCGCGCGACCTCGTCGATCACATGCTCGCAACTGTCGAGCACGAGAAGCAGGCGGCGGCCGCGCAGAAAACTGACGATGCTGCCGGTCGGATCGGCGTGATGAACGACGAGGCCCAGGGCGGCCGCGACCGTGCTGACAACGAGCGCCGCATCCCTCAACGGACCGAGGTCGAGAAAATGGACGCCGCCGTCGAACGTCTCGCACATGTCATGCGCCAGCGCGATCGCAACAGTGGTCTTGCCGATGCCGCCGGGACCTCTGAGCGTGACGAAGCGCTCGCTCAGCAGGCGCGCCGTCAGCTCCGGCAGGACGTCGTCGCGCCCGATCATCCGATCCAGGCGATGCGGCAAGGACTGCGGGGACGCCATGATTGCGGCGGCCTGCGGCGCAGGCTTCGATGTTGGCCTGCGCTCGCCACGTTCCACCGGCGCGACGAAGCAGTAGCCCCGGCTCGGGATGTTCGTGATGTAGCGGACGCCGTCCTTGCCGTCGCCAAGAACCTTCCGGAGTTCGGCGACATGGACCCGCAGGCTGATCTCCTCGACCGCGAGGCCCGACCACGCGTAAGCCAGGATCTCGTTCTTCGGAACGACATCGCCGGCGCGGCTGACAAGCAGGCGCAAGATATCCATCGCGCGGCTGCCCAGCTTGACCGGCACGCCGTCCCTCTCGAGCAGGCGCGACCGGAGCGAAAACGGCCCGAACGTGACGGCATCGAGGTCAAGACCAGCGCCGGTGCCGCTGCCGCTGCCGCGGGGGCTATTTCCTGGCGAGAGCTCCGTCACCTGAGACTCACCGGCCGAATTCGAGGAACGCGACCATGAGCGGGGTCTGTTTGATGCCAGGAACGTGGCAACCCGAATGATCGACGCAAGACACTGAAATATTTAACAAAATTCAATCTCCCGCGACCGGCCGCCGCATCCTGCGTGCACGCACATAATCTAACAGATCCTAATCACCCCTAACGAGCTTCCAAGCCAGCTCACGCCTATCCTCTCAGCATAGCAAGGTTGCGAGTTCACCGGTCGTCTCGGACTGCCGCGAAACTCAGAGGGGATGAACGATGTTGACCGAATTGCAGACAGCCCACACCTGGATCGACCTTCCGGCCGGCTCGGGAGATCACGAGGTCTACGCAGCCCAGGCGATCGCCAGAGAAGGGCAAATCCTCGCAATGCATCTGCGCCGGCCGGATTTGCCGCGTGCCAAGGTCAATGCCCTGCCAAAATGGCGGCTGCGGCGGGTCGAGCAACATGTCGCCGCTCATTTCGAACGCGGCATCAGCCTGTCCGAGCTCGCCAATGTTGCCGGCCTGTCCAGGATGCATTTTGCGGCACAGTTCCGCGCAGCGACCGGATACCGTCCTCGTGAATACCTTCTCAATCATCGGATCGAGCATGCGAAGTCGCTGCTAACGGCGACCAGCAGGCCTTTGGCCGAGATCGCGCTTGCAGTCGGTTTCAGCACCCAGGCGCACTTTTCGACCGTCTTCAAACGCATCAGCGGCCAGACGCCGGCGCGGTGGCGCTCTGCCTTCAAGAACGAACGGCCTGACTTTGAAACCCTTCCGCGCCGCCGGCCTTCACCAGACAAGGACTGGGCCGTTAGCGTCCGCTGCACAGATGCACGGTGAGGCGCTCAACAGCCGCGACAGATGATGAGCTTGCGATCGATCTCTTCGTCCAGCCGCCGCAATTCCAATTCCGGTGGTGACAATTGAGTAGTCTCTGACATGTCGCTCGGGCGCGGCTGCCGGTGACCGACGGGTGCCTGGCGGAACAGATCCGCATATTTTGTGGGGTCATCGTTATGGCGGGGCACACTGGTGGCAAGGCCATGGACCGCGCTCGGTATGTCTGGGCTGCCCGCGACACCAGGCACTGAGCCCAGCAGGAGCGAGGCGACGACAATAATTAGACCAAGTCGTTTCGACATCATTATTCTCCTATCGCAGTGATGCTCGGCCGTTCTCAGACGAACGGTCGAGTCCAGTGGATAGGAGCGGCGCGCTACGTGGTGACTTCGTGCCCGCGACTTTGCGTTACCGGTGAAACGCGCGATGGCAGGCGGCAATCTCGCTAGCGCGCAGACGCGATCTGGTTCAGCCCGTCGTTGGCCGAGCTCGTTGCAAGGCATCGCGAAAGCGCCAGGGCGAGCTCGGACGACATCAGAGGGTGGTGAACCATCCCGGTGATTCCGGAATCCGCCAGCACGTGTGCCGCCAGATCGTGCGTCGAGGGGCTTGCAAGGATGATCGGCAGGCCGGGCACCGCCTTGTGCAGCGATGCCGCAAGATCGAGTGAAGAACCGCCGGGCAAGTGACACACCAGCGCCGCGTCAAAGCGCGACCGAGACGCCCGGCCGGCCGCTTCAGCCTCGGCAAGCCCCGTAAAACCGACCGGTTCGTAGCCGAGTGCCGCCAGGATCTCCTCATGACGCAGCAGGCGCCTGCGATCGGCCTCGAGCACCAGGATGGTCTCGCCCGCGCCGCGAAACGCAAGAGGCCGCGCCTGCGGCAATGATACCGGCTGGCTCGAACGATCCGACGGTAGCCACACATCGAAGCGTGTACCGGCGCCGGGCGCGCTCCGCGCGGCCACTGCACCGCCGTGCTGATCGATGATCTCGTGGACCGTTGCTAGCCCAAGACCGGTGCCATCGGCACGCGTGGTGAAGAAGGGCTCAAAGATTTGCTCCAGCGTCGCGTCATCCATTCCCGGCCCGGGGTCGATGACCGAGATCACGATGAAGCGGCCGGACCCCAATTCGGTCCGCCCGATCCGCAACGGATGGATGACTTCGCGCTCGGCGATGCGCAGGTCAATGACGCCCGGCTCTTCCAATGCCTGTGCAGCGTTGTTGCAGAGATTGAGAATGACTTGCTGCAATTGCTCCGGCTCACCAGACACGGTTGCTGCTTCCACGCTCTGGCTGACCGCGAGCTTCACATGCGACGGCAACGACGCGGCGAGCAGAGCCGTGGTCTCCGCCACCAGCACCTCGATGCGGATGCGTTTCTGCCTGCCCCGGCTGCGCCGGCCGAAGGTCAGAATCTGACCCACGAGCTCGCGCGCTCGCTCGCCGGCGCGGCGGATTTCCGCAAGGCTCGCCGCAGACCGGCTTCCCGGCCTGACGCCGCCGTCTGCCATTTCGACATAGCCGAGGATCGCGCCGACGATGTTGTTGAAGTTATGGGCGATGCCGCTGGCGAATGTACCGATCGTTTCCATCCGCCGCGCCTGTTGCAGGCTCGCCTGAAGCATCTCCCTCTCCTGCTCGAGGCTCACGCGTGCCACCGAATTGCGGATGGCGTCAAACGCCATCCGGAAAAGTGCAAATTCGGCCCATTGGCTCAGCGCGACGGCCTGCACGGCTTCAAAGCCGAGGACGGCCGCCTGCTGCTGTCCGGACAGGGTCTTGATGCACAACCAGCCGCGAATCCCGGCCTCCTCAAGCAGGTTCATCGTATCGTCGGGATGCGACGGCCTCACCTTTGGAATGTAGATGATCGCGTCGTCGCCGCCATCAAATCGCTGAGCCAAGTCAAGCGCACGCTCCGGCCAAGCCTCGTCAAGGCGGACGCCTTCGCGGGACCACCGATAGACCTTACCCGTCGTTGCTGCCCGCCAGGCGAAATAGGCGCGGTCCGCGCCGATGAAGCCGGCAAGCTCCTCGAGCGCCCTCTCGACATGGCTCCGGAGCTCATCACAACGTGAATCGATGAAGCGCATCGAGATATTAGCAATCACGTGCTCGAAGGCGGCGCGACGGCACAGCGCCTTGGCGCGCGCGCGTAACAACAGGCCGAAATAGACCAGCCCTCCGAGCAACAGCAGCGACGTGAGATACTGCAAAAGGCGGTTCTTGCGCGCCGCGGCCCGGGCCGTGAGCTGGCGCTTTGTGATCAGCGCATGAACCGCATCCTGCTCGCGGTTGCTGGCCTCGGCAACCAGCGACTTCAGAATGGCATCGACGGCCGGAAGCAGATCATGCAACATCTGTCCGTGCGCAATGACGGCGCGTATCGACGCCGCCTCATCAGGCTGCACCTCCAGATGCGCAAGTCCGTCAAGCCGCGCCTGCACCTCATCCGCGGCCACACTGGATGTATCAAGCGTGAGGTGCAGCATGGAGGCCGCAAGCGCAGAGACGCCCGCCACCAGCGCCTTGTCCTCCGACCAGGAAAGCCGGGCGCTGAACATGCCGAAATATGCAAAGGAGTTCTGAAGCAGAGCGTTTTGACTCTTGAACTGCTCGATCAATTCCTCCTGCCGACGAGCGCGTCCGGCCAGCACGTCGATCGCCGCATTTTCTTCCCTGTCCGAGCCCGAGGCCTCGCGCAACCGAGTCACCGCCGCGTCATAGGCGTCCACCATCCGCACGAGGGCGTCATAGTTTCGTGACAGACCGGCGCGCGACGTCAACACTTCGCGGCTCATGCCACGTTCGAAACGGGTGAAATCCGCGAGGGCCTGCGATTGGCGGTCGTAGTGGTCCGAATTCAGGTTCAGGCCACTCACCAGAAGCCAGGTCAGAAGCACCAGCAGGAACGATACGCCGACCGTCGCGGGGGCGACTTTCATGGTCCACCTCCGACCGGCACGCCGCGATATTGTCCTGTCAGGCTGTGGAGGTAGGCGACGAGCGCCTGCACTTGCTGATCGGTCAGCGTCGCGTTCAATTGCGCGAATGCCATCTTGCGAACGGCGTCATCGAGCGTGGGCGCGCTGCCGTCATGAAAATAAGGCGCGGTCGTCGCGACATTGCGCAGACTGGGCACACGCAAGATTGCCGGATCCGGCGCGGCCAGAGGATGAAAAATGCCGTGGCGCTGATACAGATTGCCGCCGACATTGACGCCCTGATGGCACGAGACGCAGCCCAGGGATTTGAATAGCCTGTACCCGTTCCGCTCCTCATCCGTCAGCGCAGCATTGTCTCCGGCAAGCCAGCGATCGAACCTGCTGCCGGGTGTGAACAGCGTCTGCTCAAAGCTTACGATGGCGTCTACGACATTGCCGGCGTCGGGTCGACGCCCATAAGCGGCGAAGAAGCCGGCGCGCATCCCGGCATCGCGGTCGAGCTTCTCTGCGATATCAGCGAGACTGCTTCCCATGATCTTCGGATTGACCAGCGACGCAGTAACGTCCGCCTCTACGTTGCGGTACTTTCCCTCCCAGCCGAAGCGGAAGCTGAGCGCCGAATTGAAGACGGTGAGCGTGTTGAGCGGCAGCTCCGCGCCATCGAGGCCGACGTCGTGTCGCCTCGTACTGGCGCCGTTCGTGCCGATGTCATGGCACGACGAGCAACTCCTCGAATTGTCCCCCGACAGGCGAGTGTCGTTGAACAGGCGTTCGCCGAGCTTGACCTTCAGAGGATCGATTGCGGGAGGAGCCGGTATGGCCGTGATGGGCTCCTCCGGACTGCTCGCCCTCGACACTTGTAGCGACAACTGGGACGGTGCCTCAGATGGCTGCAGACAGCAGAAAAGCGACGCACTGATCGCGATGACAGAGCGCCGACGCATCAATTCACGAAAGATCTTGGTTCGGGCAAATCCGGACAAGCCCTGCACATAGGTTTCACCTTACATTTCGGCAATGCGCGGCCACCGCCGAATGGGCCGGCACTCTTCAAGTGTTGTTGATCGATGCGGCGACGCCTCGCCGCCGCATCGATCGCCCGTCCGGGCCGATTACGCCGTATCAGGCCGATCAAGCCGCTCCGCAGACCGCGCGAGATGATGGAGCGAGCGGCCGCGCGATAGAAGCCCAGTCCGGCAACAGTGAGGTAGACGGCGTCAGCAATCACGGCAGTGCCTCACCACCCGCTCGATGTCCGCGCGGCCGTGGATGCCGAGATCGCGCAAGGTGCACTCGTCGTACTCGTTCAGGGCTGCGACAGCCCTTTTGATTGCCCGCTCCCGGCGCCAATGCGTCAGGAGCACCGCGACCGTCTCGCCAAGCGCAGCCCACCAGCTCCAGCGACGCCGCGGACGCGGATCAGCCCACGCCGCGCGCTGCAGCTCGACGACGTTGCCGTGTTTGGACGGCTGCGAGCCGCTCTGCTCGTGCGTCACGACGCGCGGTCCACGGACAATTGGCCGCGGCGAGCGCGCAAGCGCGGTGGTTGGCGCAATTTCAACGGAGAACGCCGTGATCGGATAGAGCGCCGCGCCATAGAGAGCAAAACCTTCCATGAAAAACAGTAAGACCGCCGACCACCAACCGGTAGCGCGATCTGCTTCCGCGAGCGGGACCGCTAATCGCGAAGCATCCGCCGGCGTCTCAGGCTGACCACCTGTACGATCATCCGGCAAATCGTGGCCGCCCGGGGTTCCGTAGACCCTTATCTTGAAGGGCCGGACCACGCGGTCCACATTTGAAGGGGATTGCTGTTTCAGCATGAGGCAAGTTCTCCAGCGCAATGTTTGCAGGAGACACTCTGAAGTTCCGCTGTTACGCCGGCATCACCGTCACAGGGAAAACGGTTACGATTGCAGCGAGCCACCGCCACGCTTTCACCACGACGGCGTCGCGCGGCATCGAATCGCAACCATGCCGGCTTAGAACGGCTCGACCGGAACGGTGAAAACGTAGCCAATGCCGCGCTCGGTCTGGATCATGCGCGGCGCGCTCGGATCGGTCTCCAGCTTGCGTCGCAGCCGCAATACCTGAACGTCGATGCTGCGGTCGAAAATATCTTCGTGGATACGGGTCGCCTGAAGCAGCTGCTCGCGACTCAGCGGGCGCTGCGGCGCTTCGAGGAAAGCCAGCAGCAGGGCGTATTCGCCTTTGCTGAGCGGGACCGGTGCGTTGCCGGCGTCGATCAGCCTGCGGCCACGGCGCTCGATCTTCCAGCCATTGAACCGATAGCCGCCGCGCTCGGGATCGCGGGCGCGCGCGGCCCGTCCTATCTCCTGACGCCGCAGCACTGCGCGGACACGCGCCAGGAGCTCCCTCAGGCTGAACGGCTTGATGATGTAATCGTCGGCACCGAGCTCAAGGCCGACGATTCGGTCGATTTCATCGGGCCGGTGCCCGGTCGTGATAATGACAGGCACATCGGAATGCGAACGGATCTCCCGCAGCAGATCCAGCCCATCGTCCTGACCGAGGCGAAGATCGAGAATGATCAGGCTGGGCTGCGCTCCCTCGAGATGACGATGCAGTTCGGCTCGGCTGGATGCAGCCTTGCCTGGTACATTGTGCTCTTCCAGATATCTGATCACCATCTGCCGCAAGGTGGGATCGTCATCGACAACGATGACATGGCCGACGTCTGCCAACATATTTGATCTCTCAAACTTGCCGTAGCCAACTCGATTGCTGCGTCATGCCAGGGCTTGAACGAGCAATCCGCCGCGTGCTTCGGCCGATACGAAAATCAGTTCCTCTATTGTCGGCGACACTCGGTTGAAATCCGCTGTCATGTGCCGCCGACTCGCCTTGTATGTATGGGTAACGAACAAAGATGTTCGCTGAATTGCCCACCAACTAGGTCATTTTCCCGTCGTATTCCCGAGACTCTCCGACACGTGATGAATTGTGATCCGCAGGATTTGCTACTCAGGCGGACAACCTTTTCCGACGCGTTGGGGCGACCCTTTTTCAATCACCGTGCGTAGGACAAGGTGTGAGCGCGCGATCGAGTTCGGTGACCATTCGTCACCCACGCGGCCCCCGCCCGCTCATCAACAGCGACGCGGCCTATCACCCGTCGCGCCAGGACGCGTCAGTCATCCGCGAGCCCGATGTGCAAGCGACAGCTTGTCAGCCGATGTCATTACATAGATGTATGGATGTCGTATGTCATATCAAGGGCGCTGCTGACGCACCAGATATTGATACATTGCGGCCAGCTCGTCGTCGTCCATCCGCCCGATCGGGCGCCATGGCATTTGCTCATCCAACTGATGCCCGTGCGGATCGACGCCGGAGCGCATGGTGGTAACGAACTCCCCCAAGGTCCACTGCCGGACGACACCGAGATCCGGGCCGAGCGGCGGCAGCTGGCCGGGCACGCCACCGCCGAGATCCCTGCCGTGGCATTCGCGGCAGTCCTGATAAGACAAGAGGTATTCGCCGTATTGAGCCGTGGGCCCCTTCGACGGCGCCGCAATGCGCATGGCAGTGACCGGCTTGGCCTCCGGCAATAGTCCTGCGCCCAGCATCGCGAGGCCAAGGAGGTTAAACCGGTCGAGCTGACCCGGGGTCGGAACACCGGCGGCCGGCAGGCTGCGCAGATAGGCGATCACCGCAGCGGTGTCGTCATCGCTCAGCCGGCTGGCATTGGTGAAGGACATGATCACGAGCCAGCTTCCGTTCGCATCGATGCCGTTGCGAATTGCCCGAAAAATCTCGCCATCAGCCCACTGCTTCAATGCCCCGGCTGGGGTGAGATTGGCGGCGACGAAGGAGCCGATGTCGATCGGAAGATCCTTGGCGAGATTGCCGCCGCCGGTCAGCGCTGTGGCATGGCATCCGCTGCAAAAGCTGTCGGCGACTGCCTTGCCGCGCGCAATTCTCTCGGACGTGAGTTCGACCTTGAGACTTGGAACGGGCGCCGCGCGCCCGTTCTGCTTGACAAGGCCTGTGGCGATCAGCGCGCTGACTGACGACACCGCGATCGTCAGCACGGCTGCGAGCCCCACCCCGCTCCATCTCATGGCGCGAGACTGGACCTTCAAGGCACGCGTGCCCATCCAGACCATGAACGCCGCAATAGCTACCAATACAATCAGGCCGACAATATTCGGCATGCTAGTCCTCAATGCATTGAACGCGACCAAGCCGGCGCGAGGGGGAGGTCGGCAATGGTCACCTCCAGCAAGCAGCCAGTTGGGCCTTTGCGGCGTACGCGCCGCAACAGCGATCTCGATAACTATGGGTGGGGGATTACCGGGCCGTTTCAGCCCGAGCGCCGCAAGTTACCATTGTAACATTGCGCGGACGGGCTGCGGTTGCCCGTGCCTTGAGAACGCCATGATGCGTTGCCGCCGTAACCCTTTCGGCGTCGCGCCGAAGTTTTGTCGTAACGGCCACCCCAGCATTCTCCCTCTGCTCGTCGACCTGCCCCGCGGCCGACGTTCGACAATCAGAGGACTGACCCTATGAAAATTCTCATCGCTTCGACGCCTGCGACGGGCCATCTCAATCCGCTGCTCGCGATCGCGCGCATTCTCGTCGCGGAAAACCACGAGATCGCCTTCCTGACAGGGACCGCCTTTCGCGCCCGTATCGAAGCCAGCAGCGCGAAATTCTTTCCCCTTCCCCGGGACGCGGATTTTGACCCGCAGGACGTTTTCTCGGTGGCTCCTGAACTGAAGAGCATCCCGCCGGGGCTCGAATGGCTGCGCACCGCCTGCGAGCGCATCTTCGTCGATGCTATCCCGGCGCAAGATCAGGGCCTTCGCGAGGCGCTGGAACACTTTCAGGCTGACGTCATCATCGGCGACGATATGCTGTTCGGCATCCTGCCGATGCTGCTTGGACCGCGCGAGATGCGGCCGCCGGTCGTCTTGTGCGGGACGTCGTTTCTGCACTGGGGACGCGACGACGGCGCGCCGAACTTCCTCGGCCTACCACCTGCGACGACGGAGGAGCAGCGCCAGCAATACGCGGCCATCGCAGGGGATTATGACGCGAACGTTGACCAGCCGGTCCTGCGCAGCCTGAACAAGGTGCTGAAGACCTTCGGCCTCGGGCCGGTGTTGGTGCCCATGTTCCATTCGGTCGTCGAGCTTGCCGATGCCTATTTGCAACTGTCGGTGCCGAGCTTCGAATTTCCGCGGCAGTTTCCGCCGACGGTACACTTCGTCGGAACGCCGCCGATCATTCCGGCCCAGGTTCCCTTGCCGCCGTGGGCGCACGAGCTCGATGGCCCACGCAAGGTCGTACTGGTGACGCAGGGCACCGTGGCCAACCACAATTTCGGGCTCCTGGTCGCACCGACGCTCGCTGCACTTGCCAACGAGCCCGACGTGCTGGTGGTCGCAACGGCCGGCGGCCGCCCGGTTGAGGCAATCCCCGGACCTGTCCCTTCCAATGCACGGCTTGCCAGCTATCTGCCGTTCGAATGGCTATTGCCGCGCGTAGATGTGCTCGTCACCAACGGCGGCTATGGCAGCGTCAACCAGGCCATGAGCTCTGGAATTCCGCTGGTCACGGCGGGCATGACCGAGGACAAGGCCGACGTCAACGCACGCGTGGCGTGGTCCGGCGTCGGCATCAATCTCGCGACCAACGAGCCGACGCCTGAGGCGCTGCGCGACGCGGTGCGCACCGTGCTCGATCGTCCCGCCTACCGCATGCGCGCCACGCGAATGGCCGACGAATTCGCCGACATCGACACGCGCTCGGAGATTCTCCGGATCATCAACCGCCTCGCGACCGATCGGAAGGCGTCCCGGCGCGCCGGCACGACGGAGACCGGCCGCAATCGACGCGTCGCCCGCTGATTTGGCCTTGTCCAGCGAAGGAGGGGAGCGTCCCTCCCCTCCTTCCGAAACAGCAAAAGATTTCAAACGATCACGCCATGCAGATTCAGCCCGCCTCCTTCGCCTTCACCCTGCTGCTGGGCTTTCTCACGGCGGTGCCGTATTCCGGCATCGACATCAACCTGCCGGCGCTGGCCGCAACCGGTGCGACGCTGGGAGCGAGTCCGTCGGATGTCGGCCTCACGATGAGCGCCTTCATGCTGAGCCTCGCCGTGGCACCGCTCGTCTACGGACCAATCTCCGATCGGATCGGCCGCAAGCCCGTTATCGTGTTCGGATTGGCGCTGGTCGTCATGGCGAGCCTCGCTTGTGCCTCCGTGCAATCCCTTCCGATGCTGCTGGTATGCCGCTTCATCCAGGGCGCGGGCGCCGCCAGCACGACCATGACCTTTGCGATCATCCGCGACCTGTTCGACGAAACGACTGCGCGCGCGAAGATCGCCAACGTCGTGATCGCCATCAATGTGGTGACCGTGATCGCTCCGAGTGCTGGTGCCGCGCTGCTCGCGATCGGCAGCTGGCGGCTGATATATGCAATCCAGGCTGCCGTCAGCGGCATCCTGATATTGGCGGTGCTGCTCGGGTTTGCGGAGAGCGCGAAGATCGATCCCGGTCGTTTCGTGTCCTCGGCCGTCATCAAGGACTATCTTCGCGTCGTGAAGCACCCCGTTTCGTTCAGCTTTATCCTGGTTGGTGCGGCCGGCGGTGCCACCGTGTTCGCTTATGTCACAGGCGCCTCGCTGTTCTTTATCGGGGTCGCCGGCTTGCGGCCGGACCAGTATGGCATGATCTTCAGCGCGTGCTCGGCGGCCGTGATGTGCGGCGCCTTCCTCGACGGCCGACTCGGTCGGCGGGGCGCGACACCCGGCGACGTGCTGACGGCCGGTCTCGGACTGCTGTTCGTCACCGCGAGCGCGATGCTGGCGATGACCCTCGCGGGCTGGACGCCGCCTGCCCTCGTCGCCGTCCTGCTGATGGCGGTGGCGCTTTCCTTTGGGCTGAGCATGCCGAACATCATGAACGCGACGATGCAGCCATTACCTGACATCGCAGGCGTGGTCGGCGCCGCGGCCGGCAGCATCCAGATGACCGCCGGTGCGATCGCGAGCAGCCTGGTCGCAATCTTCTTCGACGGACGCTCCGCGCTTTCGATGACAGCCGTGATGGCCGCTTCATCGCTGCTCGCGCTGCTGCTCTATCTGCTGCGGGCGCGGCCCGCACGTCGTTCTGGAGCGCACGAACCTCGCGCCAGTGCGGCACTGCGTGCCGCGCGCCCCATCGCCGACGTTTCCAAGTCACGATCTTGACGGAGTGAGCATTCACGCAACCGTTGTCAGATAGAGCTGCGTGTCAAAATAGTCGGACGCGTGTAGCGCCTTGGTGATGCCGGCATCCGCCATGAAGAAGTCACTGACCTGCTGGAGCCATTTCACAACGGTTCCGTCCGAATACAGCCGCTTCCATTCGCGCGACGAATAGAGCTTCTGCGCCTTGAAGGCCTCGGCGATGTCGGCAGGCCGCGACTGCTGATAATAACCCCGCTGCAAGGCCTCAGCGGCCGCTGTCGGGCTACGGACCATGTAGTCGTTCGCATCGGTCCAGGCGCGGATGATCCGGCTCAGGATTTCTCTGTTGTCAGCGAAATAATCCGACCGCGCCGCCCAGCCACCGAGCACGGCGGATTGCGGATAGAAGGCTGAGGCATCCACGAGCTTGATCGCGTCGGGCAACGCCTCGTGCACGGCCATGTTGAAGGGCACCCAGAGCGCGACAGCCGGTACCTCGCCGGCGATGAACGCCTTGACGGCAGCCGTCATACTGCTGTTGACGATCTCGACCTCGGACGGATTGATGTTGTTCGCCCGCAATGCCCGGTCCAGAAAGATATGGGCCGTGGTCTTCATCGTCGTCGCAATCCGCTTTCCCTTGAGATCGGCGAGCCTGCTCACGCCGAGGGCCGGCCTGACCCAGAGCTGTGCGGTCGCAACCTCGATGTCGTTGATGAGGAAGCCCCGGCCGCGGCCAAGTGCCAGATAATTGGAGATCACGCCGCCCGCCGACAGGACATCGAGCTCTCCACGCGCCATCGCCTCGAAGATCTCGGGTCCGGTGTTGAACTCGTGCAGCTCGAAATCGATCCCCTCCCGGTCGAACGAGCCACGTTCGAGACCAGTCCAGAGGTGTCCGTCCACGGCAACCACATGAAGATAGCCGAGCCGGATTTTGGTAGGGGCCTGCGCGATGCTGGGCGCGGTGAGTACAGAGGTGGCGGCCACGGCCGCGCCCTGTCGTAGCAACTGCCGGCGGCTGACCTTGCGGGTGATCACGCCACCTCTCCCGGATTGCGGGCCGCGGTGCGAAATCGCTCGGCATGATATTGTGCGATCCTGTCTTTGGGATAGTCGAGCAAGAAGCCCGAGAGCCGGACCATGGCCATCTCCGTCGCCCCCTCCTGAGCGATTGATGCGAAGACCTCGTCCCAACGCCGGCACATCGCAATGTCGGCCTCGTCCGACCGAGCCAGCTCGCCGCGCAGCTCGCTGACCTCGATTGCCTCGGCAAATCCTTTAGGCCTGATGCTGTCGACGCTGCGGAACAGGAACGCATGGCCAGCGCGCGCACGGACCGCCGCGCTGACCAGCACGTGCGTACCATAATTCTTGTTCAGCCCTTCGAGCCGCGACGCCAGGTTGATGGTGGCACCGAGCGCCGTGTAGTTCATCCGGTCGCTCGAACCGATATTGCCGACCACGGCGTCGCCAACATGCAGGCCGAAGCGTGTGTCGTAAGGCGGCCAGCCCTCACGGCGGAACTCCTTGCTGAGCGCCTCGTTTGCCGCAAGACATGCCAGGATGGCGCGGCAGCCATGGACGACGTGATCGGGATCATCGGCCGGGGCGTTCCAGAATGCCATCACGGCGTCGCCGATATATTTGTCGACCGTGCCGTGATTGCGCATGATCTCGTCCGAGAGCGCGGCAAAATAGCGCGACGTGTAGATCATCACCTGCGACGGATCTGCCCTCTCCGTCTTGGCCGTAAAATCGGCGACATCCGTGAACAGCACCGTCACTTCTCGCCTCGATCCGCCCAGGCTGAGCGATGAGCCGGTCTCGATCAACTGCCGCACGATCTGGCGCGGAATGAAGCTTGCGAAGCTGCGCACGACACTGCGCATGGTGAAAACCGATCGACCGAGCTCTTCGATTTCAGCAATGATGGAATGAACGCGCGGTCGCTCTGCGATCTGGAATCGCTGGATCTCGTCGGTCTGCTGGACAATGTTGCGCAGCGGCTGCGCCATCAGTGACCCCAGCCAGAACGCGAACGGAAGCGTGGCGCCGACGAAGGCAAGCGCGAGTGCGAATAATGTGCGGCGCTCCTGGATGATCTGCGCGTAGAATTCATCGAGCGGTGCGATCATCGCCAGGCGGACATTGGCGGATCCGGCCGTATCGAGGCTGTGGACCGCCGCGACGTAGGTGCGGCCCGACGCATCGGCGAAGAATTGCTCGGCGGCCCCTCCCTCGCGCCAGGAGCGGATGACCGGCACGAGCGTGGGCAGCTTGAGTGCCCCGATCTGCGGCAGGTCGTCCTGCCGTTCCGGAAGCTCGGCCATCAAGCGGCTCATCTCGGGATGACCGACGATGCGCTCGGAATCGTTGAACAGAAAAGCCAACCCCGACGGCCCGAGCTTCTGCTGCGCCAGCATGTCCTCGAACCGGTTCAGAAGCACGTCGCCTGCGACGACGCCGCGGCGTCCCTCCTTCAGCGGCGTCCGTAGCGTATAGCCGGGCTCGCCCGTGGCATAGAAGATGTAGGGGCCCGTCAGCAGCGTCTTGTCGTTCTTGAACGCCTCGACATACCAGGGCCGCTGCCGCGGGTCGTAGCCGGTGGGTCCCGCGACCTCCGCGACCTGAATGAGGTTCTCCGAGAGATACTGCGTGACCGGCGCAACGCCGACAGTCCGCGAGATCACGACCAACCGGAAGGCCGCATCCTCGTCGACTTTCAAATTTTTCCTGAAGGCCGGCCTGGCGCGATCGATGACGTCCATCTCGATGAACGAACCGTCCTCATAGCCGACATAGAGGTTGAAGAGCCGCGGATTGTTACGCAGCATCGCCGCCATCAGGCTGTAAAGCCGCGAATTGTCGGATATCTCAGCCTCCTGAATCGACGGCAGGCCGGACAGGATGTCGAGATTGTCGCGAACGTTCTTGAACTGCTCGTCAACATGGTCGGCGCCGAGCTGCGCCACCTTCTCGATGAAGCTCGAGGCCGCCGCCTTGGTGATCACCGTCACGCGTTCGAAGCTGAGATAGACCAGCGTCAGGCCCACGAGCAGCACAACGGCCACGAACACCGCAATGATCGATGTCTGAAAGCCGATGCGAAATACGCGCTTTCTGGTCGGGTCTCCGGTCATTGGAGTTGCGTTGACACCTCCTCTAGTATTTCCGCACGATCGGTTTCGCGGACGCCGGCTCCGGCGCCGCGGGCGAGATGGCAAAAGTGACCCAAGTGTTCCAGCCAGAGGGACGGTTCTCCGCAGCGAACTCCCAATAGCCCTTCAGGTTGAGATAGCCCTGCATGTCGCCGACCGGAAAGAGGAAGCCGACTTGCGGCCCAACGCCGGCGACACGCGAACGGAAGCCGCCAAGAGAGGCCGGCGCGCCGAAATCGTCGGTCACCTGCTCGAGATAATAGCCGACGAGCCCGAGCTGCACCTGCTTGGTGATGAAGTGCGACGCCCCCCAGTCGATGTGGAAGTCCATCCCGTTCTGATACTGCGTGTCGGTATTCTTGAAATTGTAGGTCAGCCCGGCCACCCAGGAGAATTCGTTGCCGGTCTGTGGGTTAAAGTAGGTGTAGCCGCCGCCGAAATCGATCGCGCCGTGGCCGATGCCGAGATTGGCAAGCCGCACCGGATCATAGGCACCGATGGGAATGTCGCCCATGCCATAAACCATGAGATTGTTGACGCCCATGTTCCACTTCAGCGCAACCTGCGGGATGATATCGCCGAAGGCGACGAGATCCTGCGTGCGATTGATCCCAATGGTGTTCCCGAGCGGTCCCGTCAACGACAGCGCCGCCGACGCCTCGTTCCTGCCGCCGACACCCAGCACACTGACCGAGAGTTGCGCACCCAACACCGGCGTGGCGAATATGTAGGTCGGCCCGAAGAAGGCGAGATCGCCCTTGCCGCTGATCCCGACATCGACGCGGCCGCCGCGCGGAAACTGCTGGCCTGCGCCTGAGCTGACATCAGTGTGATAATAGACCGTCGCCCACGACCATCCAGGCGTGCCCGGCGTGGCAGCGAGGCTGCCGAAATTTCCCGGAAGCCAGAAACTGATGCCGCCTTCATCGGCGAGCGCGGGCCGAGCTGCGAAGCAGGTGACTGCCAGCGCAGCTGCAAGCGCTGCATGTCGAAGTTGTCCCGTCATGTCGTGTCTCCCCATCGTCTTCTTCATCGTCATGTTCTCGTTCAGAACGGGTTGACGTAGTTGATGATCGCGAGCTGACGCAGGATCACGCGGCGAACCACGTGGGTCGGCTTGACGCGGTCAGTGTAGATTGCCGCCGTACCAGCGCTGCCGGCCGGCAGGCGCCTGGCGAAATCGGTATCATCGAGCCTTACGCGCACGATGAAGGGTGCGGCCTCGATTTCCCTTGGCGCCACGGCCGTGCCCGACGTCTGCGTCTGCCCAGTCGCAATCGCCTGAAGCACGCTCTCGACCTTGCCGCTATAAATCTGTCCGGGTGCAAACTTGAAGGTGGCCTCGACGTCCTGGCCCGGCGCGATATAGCGCGCATCAATCTGATTGATTTCCACGCCGATGATGGTGTTGGAGGTGTCGATGAAGGCCATCACTGGCGACAGCGGCAGGTTCGCCACCCGGGCGCCCTTGCGCAGCGCGAGGTTGGTGACGTAGCCGTCGGTCGGCGCGCGCACGACCGTCTTGTCGAGATTCCATTGCGCGGCCTCGAGCTGGCCGGAGAGCTGGTCGGCTTCGGACTGGCGCTGCTCGACATCGAAGCCCCGACCGGCATCGCGCTCGAAGAGTTGCGTCATCTGGCCGAGACGCGTCTTGGCAAGCTTGAATTGCGCGTCGATCGCCTTGACCTGCGCCGCGTAGGGCGTCGGGTCGATCTTGAACAGGACGTCGCCGGACTTGAGCGGCGCATTGGCGACGACCGGGACCTCCGTCACCTCGCCCGCCACATCAGGCACGATCGAGACCGCATTGCGCACGACCAACGCAGCCCCTTGCGGAGCGCCCCAACCCATCGGGATGAGGAGTCCGAACAGCAGGAGCACCATCACGATTGCGGGCGAGGCCTTCCAGAACAGGTTGAAGCGCACGATCCCGAAATGCACCAGCAGGAAGAGCAGCACCAGATAGATGTTGAAGATCGCGACGCCCATTACGTATCTCCCGCTCTGCGCGCGGGCACGTCGACATAAGCCCAGATGAACGCGATCGGCCACAGCGCGAAGCCGAAGATCAGAGTGATCCAGCCCGCCACCGTCACCGCTTCCGCGTAGGGATGGCCGCGCGTCTTGGCGATATGCCCAGGCAGCCAGCCGGCGATGCAGACCACGCCGATCGCACTCACAACGAGGATGATGAGCACAATCCAGGCGAAGATGTCGTAACCGCTCATCATCGATCCTCTAGCTGGCCGGCTGCGGCTCCGGGAACTTCCACTTGCCGCTCTGGATTTCGGCCCGCGGGCGATAGAGCCGCACGGTGTAGTTCCAACCCTTCATGATCGGCAGGCAGTTCGGTATCTTGCCATCGCAGCCGCCGAATTGAACAGCGATCGAACCGTCGGCGCTTTTCTTGCCGGTGATGCTGTTGATCGAATAGGCCTCGTATGGGTTCTTCTCGTAGTAGCCCTGGGCGTTGTAGAGGCTGACCGACCAGAACCCGTCGACCGGAACATCCTTCACGTCGAGCTTGTAGACCGTCGTGCCGTCGTTGTTGGCAGGCGTGACGTTGAGATAGATTGCGTCCTTGTCGGGATTGCCGCCCCATCCCATCGCCGTCCCGATCAGGTGCCGGACAGGATCGACGTCGGCCTTGGTGCCGAAGGCTTTCTTGAAGTCCGGAATGGTCGAGCCGAGCACCAGGAGCGCGTCGCGCACTTTCTTCTGGCTGGCCTGATCCCAGTCCGGCGCCTCGAACGCGCCGGTCGCCTTCTGGCTGACCTTGATGACGTCCTGGAGTCCGTGAACTTCCTCCACATCCTTCGGGTCGGCCGGATCGACCAGCGTCCGGATCGCGGCGACGACATAGCGCGTGCCAACCTTGTCTTTCGAGAGCGTATAGCTGCCCTTGCCGTAGACCACCTCCGGAACGTAGTGATCCTCATTGATGACCTGCATCGACATGAAGCGCTTGCCCGTGTCAGGCAGCGTGATCGTCACAGGCCCTGCATCGAGATCGAACACGGCCGACGAATACAACGTGTCGCGGTTGAGCCGGATCACGGTCTGATTGTCGATCCGCGCCGGCTCGCGGCGGTGCAGAAATTTGCCGATCCCGCCGCTGTCCTTCAACAGTCCGCGAAAATACAGATCGCTCTCGGCGCGGGAGAAATTGTCGACGGTGACTGGAATTATGCTGGCGGAGGGCGATTGCGCCAGGGCGCTATTTGCGCAAAGCATCCCCAGCACCACCCAAGCAGAAGATTTGAAACTCATCATTTCTCGGCCTCCAGTGGCGGCAATTTCCACGCTCCGGTCATCGCGGCCTTGCTTGGTCCGTAAACCCGCGCGACCAGGCTGCATTTTGCGGCCGGAGCAGGCAGCCAATTGCTTTCCTTGTCTCGTCCTGGCGAGGCGTTGCTCACATAAATCGTCAGCGAGCCATCCTTGCCGTATTGGAGCCCCTTCGTCCGGTCGCCAATCGAATAGCGATTGATCGGGTTGGCGTAGAGAAACCGGTCCGGGATCGTGTACATGGTCATGGACCAGAAGAATTTTGCCGGCGGCAGATTGGCCTTGGTAAAATGGACGACCGACGGCTTGGTCCCGTCGCAGACGTAGCCGCCATACCAGGCTTCCTCGAGCGAATTGCCGTAAAGGCCTTTCATGGCCCCGACATCACGTTGCAGGTAATTGGTCTTCAACTGCGCGCGGGAGCCAAACAGGCCGTTGGTGCTGAAGGTCTTGGCTGCCAGCGCATCAATCTCTGCCTGCCCCTCTTTCACGCCGGCATCGATTGCAGCGAGTGTCGCGGGATCGACCTTCGATGCGTCCCACGGCTTGCCGGGTCCGATGCCGATCGTCTCGAAACGCTTGCGGATTGCGACCTCGCTCGGGACCGGCGGCTCTGCGAATTGCAACAGAAAGTTCAGGTAGCCGATGAAATCATGCGACCGGGCCTTGGCCTTGTCATAGGGCGGGAAGTCGATGGCTGGCGCGGCCGGCGGAGGCGGTTGCTTGAGGAATGCACTCAGCGGCTGAAGCTTGTACTGCGCCTGTATCGCCTTGACGTTCGGAACGTCCTCGGGTCCTTGCAGCGCGGTCCGCGTCAGCGTTCCGACGATCTCGGTCTCAGCCTTGAACACCTCCCTGATGCCGTCGGGCTTTTGTCCCCGCCATTTTGGTCCGGCGATCATGTAGCTGCCGGCGCCAAATCCTGTCGATCGCACGCCGATGTAAGCGAAGTTCTGCGTGAACAGGTCAATCCACTGCATCACGTAGTAACGATCCTTCGGGACCGTCGGGACGCTGACCACCATCGGCTCTGCTCGCAGGTCGAGCCACGCCCACGAGTAAGGCGTGTCGTTGTTTGGCGTCACAATGTCCTTGTTAGCAGGCGTGAACGGCTCCGAATAATGCCGGAACACGTTGAAGCCGCCGACATATCCGTTTGCGGTCTTGTCGACCGCTTGGGTGCGCCAGGTCTGGTAACTCTCCATCATGGCGTAGGAATAGACATAAGCCTCCTTCGCGATTGCACGGGCCTCGTCCGGCGATGCCGTCTGGGCTTGAACCGGCGCACATGACGTCAGGATCAGCAGGCAGCCGGTGGCTGCGGCAGCGACTTGTCGCTTCGGCACCCTCATGGTTCTGCTCTCCGTCACTGGCAGTAATCCCAGAAGCCCTGTGTGATGAAGTTCCCCGTCGCGGTCTTCTTCGTCACTGCGAGGCTCCCGTGCTGCCGCGTTCGAATGCGAATACCGTCTTCCAGTCCTTGGCCATGTCGACGACGGTCCAACCGCGCTGCACGGCCTCGTCCCAGGCCTTGTCGAGCTTTCCGATCTTCGACTGGCGGTCGTAGGCGTATTCGCGCTGCGCATCGGTGTGATGGACGATGCCGAGGAAACGCGCGCCCGGGCCGGCCGCGGTCCATTGCAGCATCTGCAAATCGCCGTCCGAGTTGCCGAACGCGACGATCGGGCGGCGGCCGATGAATCGGTTGATGCCGGCGGGCTTGCCCGGCCCGTCGTCGACGAACTCAACCTTGGCGAGCTTCAGAAGCTCCGGTTGGCCGGCCGCGTTGATCTCGAACTTCACGACGCCGGATGAGCCGACCACCTGCTCGGGCGGAATGCCGTAGGTCTTCTCAGTCCACGGCCGCATGAACTCGACGCCGCCACCGGAGACGATAAAGGTCTTGAAGCCATTGGCGCGCAGATAAGCAAGCAGCTCCAGCATCGGCTGGTAGACCAGCTCGGTGTAGGGACGGTTGAAGCGCGGATGCCGGGCGGTCGCGGTCCATTCGCCCACCGCCTTGGAAAACTCGTCTGTCGCCATTCCGGCATGGGTGGTCGCCAGAATCTGGAGCAGGCCCTTCTCGCCTGACGCCGCCAGCGCCTTCATGTCCTTGTCCAGGACCGCCTTGAACGGCTGCGTCGTTTTCCATTCCGGATGCTGCGCCGCCATCGCCTTGATGCGATCGAAGGCGAAAGCGACCTGGAAATAGACCGGCTGCTCGCACCACAGCGTGCCGTCATTGTCGAACACGGCGATGCGTTCCGCGGGCGGAACGAAATCAGCACCGCCCGACACGCGTGCGACAAAATCGACGATCGATGTCTTCACCGGGCCGTCGTTCCACGACGGCAGCGGCCCGGCTTGGGCAAAAGCGGCCGCACACGAAAATGCAACCACCTCGACGGCAATCAATCCGATCCACAGCCCGCGTCGAACGGCAGACGTGACGGAAACGAACATGCCAAGCCTCACAGACGTAATCGGGCTAACGTAAAGATCACACCGGCCCGCAATGGCACGGGCCGGTGGGTGTCAGTTGCCAGCTATTTGACTCCGCGCTGCTGGAGCTGCTGCTCGATCATCTGGTTTACGCCGGAGCGGATTTTGTCGATGCTCTGGGCGCGTTGTCCGGCTTTGGCGCGGTTGTCCTTGATGTCGTCCAGCTGCTCTTCAAGGATCGTGGCCGGCACAAAACTGGGCGGGAACGAGCGCGGCGGAAACTCCTTGAAGGTCATCACGAAGGCGCCGACGTCGTCCATCGCGCCGTAAACCTGCCCGACGTGGTTGAGTTGCCAGTCCCAGAATGTGTTCGAGGTGATGTCCGCTCGCTCGAACGGATCCTGGAGCAGGTTGAATATCTTCTGCAGACGAAGCTTGGTAAAGGGCTCCGCCCAGACACCCAGTGTGCCGGGCAGACGCTGCTCGGCATAAACATACTTGTAATCGCCCTTTCGCAGGGCCACGAGCAGGCCATCATCGTCGGAATAGAAAAACTTGTCCCGGGCGCTCCTGGTGCCGTTGTTGTTGCCGGCGGTGCCGCCGACGTCGCGCAGGAATGCGGTCTGGTCGAACCCGTCGAGATGGACCTTGTAGTTGACACCGTTCGCCGTGTACCCGGCCTTCAGCTTGTTGACGATGTCAGGCTCGCCGGCCGCCGAGCACAGCGTTGGAATCCAGTCGTTGTGGCTCATCAGTTCATTAGTGACCGTGCCGGGCTTGATGACGCCCGGCCAGCGCGCCAGACATGGCACACGGAAGGCGCCCTCCCAGTTGGTGTTCTTCTCGGAGCGGAACCAGGTCATGGCGCCGTCCGGCCAGCTGTTCATGTGAGGACCATTGTCGCTGGAGTAAACGACGATGGTGTTGTCGGCGATGCCCATGTCGTCGAGCGCCTTGAGCAAAGCGCCGACGGTATCATCGTGCTCGATCATGCCGTCGATATACTCGCTGTCACCATGGGTATATCGGCCGCGATGGTCAGCGCGCACGTGGGTTCGCAAATGCATGCGTGTGGCGTTGAACCAGCAAAAGAACGGCTTGCCCGCGGCCTGCTGCCGCTTCATGTAGTCGATGGCCGCGGCCGAGGTCTCGTCATCGACCGTCTCCATCCGCTTCTTGGTCAGCGCGCCGGTATCCTCGATGGTCTGCTTGCCGATCCTGCCAAAGCGCGGGTCGACGGTGGGATCGTCACGATCGGTCGCCCTGCACCTCAAGATGCCCCGCGGGCCGAATTTGGCAAGGTAGCTTGGGTCCTTCGGATAGTCCGGCAGCTCCGGCTCTTCCTCGGCGTTGAGGTGGTAGAGATTGCCAAAGAATTCGTCGAAGCCGTTCACGGTGGGCAGCGACTCGTTGCGGTCACCGACATGGTTCTTGCCGAACTGCCCAGTGCCGTAGCCGAGGTTCTTGAGCAGGCCGCCGATCGAGGGATCGAGCTGGCTCATGCCCATCGGCGCACCGGGAAAGCCGACCTTGGTGAGGCCGCTGCGAATGCCGTGCTGGCCGGTCAGGAATGCCGCGCGGCCGGCGGTGCATGATTGTTCGCCGTAATAGTGGAGGAACTTGATCCCCTCGCGTCCGATCCGGTCGATGTTGGGAGTTTCGTATCCCATCAGTCCGTTGGAGTAGGCGCTGATGTTCGCGACACCGACATCATCGCCCCAGATCACGAGGATGTTGGGCTTGCGTCCAGACGGCGTCGGACTTGTTGCGGGTGCGGGCGCGGCCTTCGGTGTCTGCGCCAGGGCCTCTGAGGTGAAAGTCGCCGCAGCGACGATGGATGACGTACCCAATAGGAGATTTCTGCGATCGATCGACTTGTCTGCCCGCGACTGGTTGTTGTTTTCGAACTCGCTACTCATTCGATACTCCCTAGGTTGCAGCACGTCCTTCTTGTTCGCGTTCGGTGGCAAGCGGTGTTCGCATGACGCAACGGAAGCCGACATGGCTGGTCGATGTGTCAACCGGCTCGGCATGGCGCGCGGCCGGACGATAACGTCGGCAATAATTCGGCGCGCAGAGATGCGAGCCGCCCTTCAGGACTTTTCTTGGAATCTTGATGTCGGGAAGCCGAGGATCGTAGCTCGCCTCCTCGCGGCCACCGCGCGGATTTTGTGGAATGCAGCAGGGCTTCGCGGCCTCGGCGGCGTGCCGCGCCGACCACCAGTCGGAGGTCCACTCCCAGACATTGCCGATCATGTCGTAGAGGCCGTAGCCGTTCGGCGGGAAGGCCATGACCGGCGAGGTACGCTCGAACCCATCCTCGCCGAGGTTCTGGACAGGGAAGCTGCCCTGCCAGACGTTGGCCATGTGCTTGCCGCCCGGCATCAGCGCGTCACCCCAGGCGAACTCCTCGCCATCGAGGCCGCCGCGCGAGGCGAACTCCCATTCCGCTTCCGTCGGAAGATCCTTCCCCGCCCAGCGCGCATAGGCGGCCGCGTCGCTGAACGAGACGTGGACGACGGGGTGGTCGTCGAGACCCCTGATATTGCTGCCGGGACCATAGGGATGGCGCCAATTGGCGCCGCGCATGAACGACCACCACTGGCTCCAGTCGGCAAGATCCGTGATGCGCGGCAGCGGCGAGAACACCAGCGAACCTGCGTAGAGCATCTCCTTCAATGCAGCGGGATAGTCCCTGGGATTCGGGACGATCTGCGCCTCGGTGACATGGCCGGTCGCGTTGACGAATTCCTTGAACTGGCGATTGGTCACAGGAGTCCGATCGATCCAGAAGCCGTCGACGGAGACGCGATGGCTCGGCGCCTCCTCGGGATAATGGTGATCGGATCCCATGCGAAAGGTCCCGCCGGGAATGAAGACCATCTCGCCGGTCTTCAAGTCATCCGGCAACCACTCACAGTGATCCAGGTCCGCCCGCAGCATGGTGGAAACTCCGATACGCGCATTCCACCTGATGCTACGGCGTAGAGTTCAGCAGCCGTTGGCTGCGGCAGATTGCCCTATGCGCTGGACACATTGTCTGGTCCCCTCTTCTTGGCGCTGAAGGCCGAAGATGACGATGGCGCGATGCGTCAACACCTCTTCCGCTTTCGTGCGCACTTCTTCGAGCACACGGCAAACATTGCCGCATGCGCTCCGCTATCCGCAGAACGCTTCCCATTGATATCGTTTAGGTTGCAAACGGTATCCGAAGATTGGGCGGCTGTGATGTGCAGTTTGTGCCAGTACGCCACAGCAACGGGTGAGGCTTAACGCCCCATGTCGCAAATCCCTCAATCCGCTGCACTTTGGAGCAATCGGGTCGCGTCAAATTCGGCGATGATTTGTCTCAAAACGCGAAGTCAGCTTGTCGCGACCACCTCGCGTTGTGGTGGTATTTTGCTGCGCGCCGCCGCAGAATTGTCGCGCTTCAGTAACAGGGTGCAGCCATGGGACAATTCCTTCTGGTTGATTCGCGGAAGCTTGAGGGTTTCGAGGGTCTCCACCAGGCCGTTCACGGCTCTCATGTCGACGTCATGCAACTCGGACGCGGGCGACTGCGCGGGACTTTGTCCCATGTCGGCATCGGCGATTTCTCTCTCAGCATCGGCACGTTCAACGTCGGCATGCGCACACAGCGCGTTTCCAGTGACGACAAACTCATCATCGGAATGCTGCTGGCTGCCGAAGAGCGCGTCGCCCACTGGTCATTCGATATGCAGCTCAACGACGTGCTCGTGATTCCGCCGCTGCTCGAGCACGACGGGGTGTTTCATGGTGCGTCCGCCTACGCCGCCGTGCGCTTCGACCTCAGCGACGTCGCATCCTTGTTCGGCGGCGAAGCGAGGCTCAGCGACCCCGACACCTGGCGCAGCCGCGGCCATTTCCGGGCGGACCTTGCGACCGGCTCGGTCGCATCGCGCCGTCTGGTTCGGATCATGTCGCACCTGTGCGACAGCAAGTATGGCCTGACGCCGTCGACCGCAGATTTCTGGAAGCGATCGATCGTCGAATGCATGGCGGCCAACGTCATGTCGTCCCTGCCGCCCGACGACACCGGCTGGCTGCCCTCCGCAAGGCGACTGATCCGCAGGGTCGAGGAGTATTTGCAAGAGGCCGGCTCGCGCCCCGTGCATGTTTCGGAAATCTGCGCCGCGCTGGGCGTATCGCGACGCACCTTGCATCGCGCCTTTCAGGAGGTCTTCGGCCTCGGCCCCGTCAGCTTCCTGCGGCACAAGCGCCTGTGCACCATCCATTCCATTCTGCGCCACAGTGCTCCGGGCTCGACGACCGTGGCGGCCGTGGCTATGCAGCAGGGCTTCTACGAGCTCGGGCGTTTCGCGCAGTATTATGCCGCGATGTTCGGGGAGCGTCCGTCCCAAACATTGGGATTTGGATCATTGTCCGCCTCAAGCGACGAAGACACAGAGGCATAGTTGAGATACTGCCTCACACGCGCGACGTGACAATATTCATGAGCGCGTCCGGCCGGCGATCTCCTCGCAGGTCAAGAAAGAGACACCATCAAGATTGCGCAGCCATGTCAGCAAGCCGTCGAGCGCAGCGATGCGGCTGGCCCGAGCGCTGCCATAGTCGCTGCGCGGATGCAGCGTCAGCGTGATCAGGCAGCGCTCGCGATACATCGCCTCGATCTCCTCGCGCCACATCTTCATGACGCGATCGTGGGTCTGGCGCTGGCCGTAGAGCGTCGCGTCGATCAGGATCTCCGCATGCGGCACCTCGACCATGCCGCGGCCGCCGTCGGCGTCGAGCCAGTATGGATGATCATCGTCCTGGAAGCTCGCATCATAGCAATAGCCGAGATCGGCAAGGTGTCCGAGCGTGTGCTCTGTGAGACGGCCATGCGGCGCCCGAAAACCGCACGGCGCATGGCCGACAATCTGCGATAGCGCCGCATGTGTACGCTCCAGCAGCGCCCGCTCGTCGACCCCGACCGCGTCCATCTCCTCCATCGCCCAGCCGTGCGCAGCGATTTCATGTCCGCGGCCGGCAAGCGCGGCGATATAGGCGGGGTTCGCCTCGGCCTCAGCGCCGGGGACGAACACGGTGGATTTGATACCGTGGCGATCAAATAGCCCGAACAGCCGCTCGCAGCCGACCGCATAGGCGTATTTTCCGTACGAGGCGCGGCCGAACAAGGCGTCCTCGCGAGCCTGCGTCAATTCGACCGTCTTGCCCTGGAGGTTGACGGTCACGGCAACCGGAACGATCGGCTTCGTCATTGTCCGCTCCAGTCCCGCCGCCAATCGGACGGACGCTTCAGGCACCATTCTGCCAGCTCCAGCATGCCGACGAAGCGCACGCCTTCGTGGCGCTTGGCGTAGTTGATGAGCCCCTCGACCGCCGCGACCCGCGCGGGCGAGCCGGAGCCATACCCGACACGCGGATGAAAGGTCAGGTTGTAGTAACCACCCTCCGCGTAGATGGCGTCGAACTCCTGCTCCCAGTGCGTTAGGACTTCCGATGGCGGCGTGTAGCTGACACGGTAGAACGGAAAATCGTCGAGGCTCGAGGTATTGTTGGGCAGGCAGACATAGTCACTGCGCTCCGCGCCGTCGTAGCGGGCGAGATATGGCAGGTCGAAATCCTTGTCGCTGGAATCATAGACATAGCCGAGCTCGCGGAGCTTGCGCAGCGTGCGTGCGGTCTTGTGCCCGGACGGCGACCGCCATCCCTTCGGTGCGACACCGATGATCTCCGTAAGCAGCCGGTGCGTCCGTTCCAGCAGCTCCGGCTCGGCATCGCCGGGATCGACGCCCTCATGCAGATAGCCGTGCGAGCCGATCTCGATGCCCGATCGCGCGATGTCGCGGACGAGATCCGGGCTCTCCTCGGCATCATAGCCGGAGACATAGAACGTCCAGGGCACGTTGTGGCGCGTGAACATGTCGACAAAGCGCGGGATGCCGCATTTGGCCGAATAGCGCCCGTGCGAGCGGGCGCCGAACGGCAATTGGCCGCGGCCGCGCTCCAGCGACGTGCCATCGAAATCGAGCGTGAGGCCGACGACGCAGCGTGCACCGTCCGGCCACGCGTGATGTTTGCGCTGGGCAAGGGGGATCATCTGACAACCTCGACGTTCCAGAAACGGGGCTTTCGACCGGCCCATGGCGCATAGCCGCGCATCGAGGGCGAAACCGCCGAGACGTTGACGCCGGAGCTCCACACAATCATCGGCGCGTCGTCGATGAAGAGCTTGTGGAGGGTGTCGAACAATGGCTGACGCGCCTCGGGCGCCGCCGTCTCCATCAGCTTGGCAAGCAGCTCGATCGCCTCGCGGTTACCCCAGACGCGGTCCGGTTGCGCGCCCTTGTCACCGATGAAGCGGTCGAGACCGAAGACCGGATCAAGATAGGGCGTGTAGTTCCACACCATGAGCTGATAGTCGCCCTTGTTGTAGCGGCTGAGCTGGGTCGCGAATTCGACGACCTCGACGGTGAGGTTGAGGCCCGCCTGCTGCGCCATCGCCTGCGCCAGCACGGCAACGTCGTTCATCACCGGAAAGCGCGAATTGGTGGTGATCTTGATCGGTTCGCCCTTGTAACCCGCTTCAGCCAGGAGCTTCTTTGCGCGCGCGATGTCGAGGCTGAAGCCAGCCCGCTCCACCGCGCCGTAATAGCGGCTCGAGAGCGGCACCAGCGACGTGCTCGGCTTGGCATAGCCATCGGTCAGGCTGTCGCTCATGCTGGGATAGTCGAGCGAGGCCGCAATCGCCTCGCGGATGCGCTTGTCCTTCAACAATGGATCGTTCGTCTGCATCACGATCGCGTTCAGCGAGGCGACCGGTGCGGATGCGATCACCAGGCCCGCCGATTTCAGCTCGCTCGCGAACTTTGGATCCGCCGACGGCCAGAGATCGAGATTGGTGGCCTGGATCGCCGCCTTCGCAGCTGCCGGATCTGGAACAATGGACAGCCTGATACGATCGACCTTGGGACTCTTGGCCCCAGCGAGCCCGTCCGCCGGTTCGCTGCGCGGAGCATAGGCTTCGTTGCGGGCCAGTTCGACGAACTGGCCACGACGCCATTCGGCGAGCTTGAACGGACCGGTGCCGATCGCTGTCTGCCAGGCACCATCGGCGCCGATCGAGTCCGGATGCGCAATGCCGGTACCGTCGCAATCGGTCCGTGCCATCGTGCTGAGAAACGCGCCGCTCGGGTCGGCGAGCCGGAACACGACCTGGTCCGGAGACGGCGCCGTGACCTCGACGACCTTGATCTTTCGCGTGCCGTCGAAATTTGTCCTGCACGGCCAGCCGGATTTCGGATCGAGGAAGCGCTCCCAGGTCCAGACTACCTCCCGCGAAGTCAGGGGTGCGCCATTGTGGAAGGTGACGCCCTCGCGCAGCGTAAAGGTATAGGTCCGCCCGTCCGATGACGCATCGATCGCCTTTGCCAGCATCGGCGCGACGGTGCCGTCACCGCGCCAGGCGACCAGCCCCTCGTAGATCTGCTGAAGGACGAGGCCGGTATTGTCGTCGGGACTGTTGCCCGGCATCAGGCCGCGGATGTCGGTCGTGATCATGCTGCGCAGGACACTCTCGGCGCGGGCCGCGGACAACCACGCAAGCATCAGACAACACGCAACAAGCAACCGCTTCATACACAAATCCTGTTCAGCCTGAGGCCTGCGCCACGGCCGCACCAGTGAAATCCAGCACCGGCGCTGCCGCGAGCAGCGCCTTGGTGTAGTCGTGCTGCGGGCGATCAAAAATGTCGTCGCGCGAGCCCTGCTCGACGATCCGGCCGCCCTGCATCACCACGACGCGATCGGCGACCTGCTCGACGGCCGCAAGATCGTGGCTGATGAACAGGCAGGCGAAGCCATATTGTAGCTGGAGCCGCTCGAGCAGTTTCAGCACCTGGGCCTGGATGGTCATGTCGAGGGCAGACACCGGCTCGTCCGCGACCACGAAGGCCGGTTGGCGCACGATGGCGCGCGCGATCGCGATCCGCTGCCGCTGACCGCCCGATAGTTCGTGCGGCCAGCGCCCACCGAGGCCCGCGAGCCCGACCTGCTCCAGCATCGCCTCCACACGTCGATCGCGCTCACCCGTCGCCAATTGCGGCACGTGGCGCAGTGGTTCGGCGACGATCTCGCCGACGCGCATGCGCGGATCGAGGGAGGAATAAGGATCCTGGAATACGAGTTGCGAGGCGAGACGGAAGTCGCGGTCGTTGGTCGCGGTCACGTCCCTGCCCTGAAACCTGATCTCGCCGCCCGAAATCGGGATCAGCCGCAACATGGCCCGGCCGAGCGTGGTCTTTCCGGAACCGCTGCCGCCGACGACCGCGACCGTTTCGCCCGCGGCGATATCGAGATCGACGCCGTTGACAGCCGACACGCCGGCATCACGACGGAACAGCCGCTGCCGCCCACCGAACCCGACCTTGAGGCCGCGCACGCTGACAAGAGGCTCGCCGCCTTGTCGCTCCCTGGTCGTGGCGCCGCGCCGTGGCAACGCCTCGACCAAACGCTTGGTGTAGGCCTCGCTGGGCGAAACCAGAATTTTCCGGGTCGTGCCGGTCTCGACCATCTTGCCCTGACGCAATACCAGTGCGCGTTGCGCATAGCGCGATACCAGTCCGAGATTGTGGGTGATCAGCAGCACCGACGTGCCGTGGTCGCGAGCGAGCCCGACCATCAGGTCGAGCACCTCGCGCTGGGTCAGCGTGTCCAGCGCCGTCGTCGGCTCGTCAGCGATCAGGAGTTTTGGCTTCAGCAGCATCACCGAGGCGAGCATGATGCGCTGGCGCATGCCGCCGGAGAATTCGTGCGGATAGGCGTCATAGGTCCACTCAGGATCGCGAATCTGCACCCGCCCCAGCATGTCGAGGCAGCGGCGCCGGATCTCGCGTTTTGCAAGCCGCTCGTGCAGGCCGAGCCCCTCAGCCATCTGTGCACCGACCCTGATCGCGGGATTGAGCGAAACCATCGGCTCCTGGAACACCATGCCGACCGTCGGCCCGCGCAGCGCGCGCATCTGGCGCGCCGATGTGGTCGCGAGATCGACGCCGTCGAGCACGATGCGGCCGCCGGATTTACGCAGGCCGGGCGGCAACAAGCCGAGCACGGCGCGCGCCGCCGCCGTTTTGCCGCTGCCGGACTCGCCGACGACGGCCAGGAACTCGCCGCGTTCAACGGCAAACGAAACATCATCGACGACCACAGCCTTGCTGGCCGACGCCTCGATGCGCAGATTCTCGACCGACAGCAGCGTCATCCGTGCGCCATCCTGGGGTCGAGGCGATCTCGTAAGGAATCGCCGAGCAGATTGATGCCGAGCAGCGTCAGCGCGATGCACAGGCCCGGCGCGATCGAAAGCCAGGCCGCCGTCTCCATGAATGGCCGGCTTGCCGCCAGCATGTTGCCCCAGGTCGGCGCCGGCGGGGGCACGCCCAGGCCGAGGAAGCTCAGGGCGCTCTCGGCGAGCAGCACCCAGCCGAACATGCTGGTTGCGAGCACCGCAACCGGCGCGATCGCGTTCGGCATCACGTGCCGAACCATCGAATAGACTTCCGAATTGCCGATCACGCGCGAGGCCTCGACATATTCCTTCTCGCGGATCGACAGCACGGTGCCGCGCACCACGCGGACCACCGACGGGATGTAGGCAAGACCGAGCGCCAGGATCAGTCCGACCTTGTTGGCGCCGACCACGATCATCACCGCCAGCGCCAGCAGGATGCCGGGGAACGCGAGCAACGCATCGTTGACTGCCATGATGATACGGTCGGCCCAGCCTCTGATGTAACCGGCCGCACAGCCGATCACCATGCCGGCCGTGACGGCCAGCAGCACCGTGACCAAGGCAATCACGACGCTGGCACCCGCGCCGACCATGACGCGGCTCAGCACATCGCGGCCGAATTCGTCCGTGCCGAGCCAATGCAGCGGCGACGGCGCCTGAAGCCGCGCGCGTAAATTGATGCGCAGCGGATCGAACGGCGTCCAGAATGCGCCGGTCACGGCGGCGCCGAGTAGCAGCGCCATCAAAGCGCCGCCGATCGCGGTGTTAGCACGCAGCCTCATGCCACCGTCACCCTTGGATCGAACAGCGGATAGCAGAGGTCGACGATCAGATTGACCACGACATAGATCACGGCCGTAAACAGCAGGCAGCCTTGCACCACGGGATAGTCGCGCGCGAAGATCGAATCGACCAGCAGCCGGCCGAGACCAGGCAAGGTGAACACGGTCTCGATCACGGCGATGCCGCCGAGGAGATGGCCGAGCACGAGGCCGATCAGCGTCCAGGTCGGCGCGAACGCGTTCGGTAGCACGTGCCTCGCAAGCACCCGCCATTCCGGCACGCCCTTGGCGCGCGCATGCGTGACATATTCGAGCCGCAGCACCTCGATCGATGCGGCCCGCGCCATGCGCGTGAGCACGCCGATCTCGACCATGGTCAGTGTCGCGATCGGCAGTACGATGAAGGTGGCCGCCTGCCAAAAATTCTCCGTAAATGGCACGTAACCGATCACCGGCAGCCATTTCAGCTTGAGCCCGAACAGGAGCAGCAGCAGCAGGCCGAGCCAGAAGCTCGGGATCGACAACAGCAGCGTGACGCCACTGACGACGGAAAGATCGAGCAGGCTGTTCTGCTTCCACGCCGCGACGAGGCCAGCCGGCACCGCGATACAGGCAGCTAGCCCAACCGCCACCAGCACGATGATGGCGCTGACCTGGAAGCGGTCGAGGATCAGCGGCAGCACCGCGAGGTTGTTGGTAATGGAGTGCCCGAAATCACCGGTCGCAAGTTTTGCGATCCAGTGCATGAACTGGACGGGGATTGGCTGGTCGAGACCGAGCTGCGCGCGAAGCTGCGCGGCCTGTGCGGGATCGGCGGCATCGCCAAGCATCACCTGCACGGGGTCACCGGGAATGAGCCGGACCAACGCGAACACCCCGATCGCGACCAGCAGCAAGGTCGGGATCATCATGGCCAGCCGTCGTGCGAGGTAACCCAACATGCCGCGCCCTTGCCTATTCGACCGTGACACCCCAGAACCGCGGCTCGGGATAGAGCCAGCCGGCATAGCCCTTGATGCTCTTGCGCAGTGCGGTCAGCTCCGAGCCATTGAACAGCACGATCATCGGCACGTCAGCGATAAAGCGTTTGTGCATCTCGTCGAACAGCGCCTGCCGCTTCACGGTGTCGCCGATCATCATCGACTGGCGCAGCATCTCCTGTCCGTCCGGATTGTCCCAGACCTTGCGCGGCTGTGACGCCTTCGGCCCGGTCAGCATCTCGAAGCTGAGGGAAGGATCGAGCCGGGCCGAATAGACGAAGGCCATCGACTGGTAGTCGCCGCGATTATAGCGATCGAGCTGCGCGGCCCAGTCCATCACCTCGAGCTCGATATTGATGCCCGCGCCTTGCGCCATCGCCTGCACCAGCACGGAAGCATCGAACACAAAACTGTAGCGCTTGTTGGTGATCATCTTGATCGGCTGCCCGCGATAACCGGCCTCCACCAGGAGCTTCTTCGCTTCCGCGATGTTCTGCTCGTAACCGCGCGACTGGGCCTCGCTGTAGAAGGGACTGCCGAGCGGCAGTGCAGAATTGTTGGGGCGCGCCGTGCCGAGCATCACGGCATCGACGATCTGCGCGGTGTCGATCGACAGCGCGATAGCGCGGCGGATCCGCACGTCCTTGAGCAGCGGATCCTTGGTCTGGAACAGGATTCCCGTGATGCTCAGTGACGGGGTGATACTGAGCTGAACTTCGGGACGTGACTTGAGATCCTCGAGATCGGGGATGGACAGGCTCATGATGACGTCGAGCGAGCCACTGAGCAGGCCCGCTTTCGCCGCCGAACTGTCCGGGATCACGTTGAAGCGCACGCGATCGATCTTGACGTCCTTGGCGCCGGTGTAGCCGGTGCGCGGCTCGCTACGCGAGACGTAGCCGTCGAAGCGGACGACATCGACATATTGCCCGCGCTTCCACTCGCCGAGCTTGAATGGGCCGGTACCGATCGGGGCGATCCATTTGCCATCTGCACCGACGGAATCGCGGTGGATGATAGCGGTCTGGCCGCAATCGGGCCGCGCCAGGGTCGGGAGAAACAGAGCTGTCGGTTGATCGAGCGTAATGGCAACGGTCTGCGGATCAGGCGCTTCAATCTTCTCGATCCGCGCGATGCCAGTGGCGCTGAACTCGGACAGGCAGCGCCATTGCGTCGCCGGGTCGAACCAGCGCTTCAGCGACCAGACTACGTCGTCCGCAGTCATGGTCGCGCCGTTGTGGAACTTGACGCCTTGCCGCAGGCGGAACGTATAGGTCTTGCCTTCGTTCGAAATGGCCCAGCTGTCAGCCAGCATCGGACCGATCGAGGTATCGTCACGGAAGGCGACCAGTCCCTCCACGATATGCGCGATCACCGCATCCGTGTTGGCGTCGCGATTGGTGCCGGGATCGGTCGAGCGGATGTCGGCGTTGAGCCGCGCCCTCAACAATGTTTCGGCGCCGGCTCTCCCCAGCATGGCCCACAGGGCCAACGCGGCCAAACCGACCGCCCATGCCGGCGATGGCCGACGCCGCCGCATTACGCCGCCCCCGCCGCAGCCGACCGCTCGAACGCCGCTCGCCCGATCTCGTCGATCTCGAGGCGATACGTGGTGAACTCGCGATTGAGCGCCGGCAGCGGCGCCGCCTGCATCAGACCACTCGCCGGCTCCATCAGGATCATCGCCACGGTCGCGCTGAGATTGTTACTGAGATTGCGGCGCGGCGGGCGGCAGACGGACCAGGGATAGCCGAATTCGTCGAACAGGGCGTTCTTGACGGTGTCGAGGGTGATGCTGCCGATATGCGGCTGGAGGAGATCGCGGACCCGGATGTCGCGGTAGAGACTGTCGGGCGTCTCGGCGACGCCGGTATCCTTCAACTTGCCGAGTGCAACCGGGCTCACGAAGTGATTGGCGTGAACCAGGAGACCGTTCTGAGGATGGACCTGAAAGGTCTCATCCGGCGCACACTCGAAATCGATCGCCACGCCTTCGCGGTGGCTGACGATCATGTTGTTCGCCGCGGATTTCCGGGTGCTATAGACCGCGCGCATCGCGAGCGCGAGGTGCTCGTTCTCCAGAACCTTGCGGCGGATCAGCGCCAGCGGCACGCCGACCTGACGGTAGTCGCGGTCACTTTGGAGATAGTTCGCCGTGATCGCGATGCCGACGGCATTGAAGCCGCAACGACCGAGCGCACCGGCCTCGGTAAAGGTCATGAGGTCTGGGCCGTCGTCGCGCCGCACCTTCAGCACCACCGCAGTCTCCGCGCATTCGCGCTTCCAGTCCCAGTTCTGGGCGTGGATCAGGCGGCCGTTGCCGGCAGCCTGGGGCAGCACGACGACGCCCGTGCAGCCGTCCGGATCCTCCGGCGTCTTCAGACGCGCGCGGATCTTCGGGTTTGCGAGCTTGATGATCTCGGTGCGCGCGTTGAGCAGGACGACATCCTCGAACGGAACGTCGGCGCCCGCGGCAATGCCCCGCATCTCCTCGATATAGCTCGGCTCGAACGATTCAATGACGGGGAGATAATCCCGCACCAGCTCAGCCACACCCTTCGCATCGAGCGACAGCTCCTTCAATTGCGCGAAGTAGTGTGACGTCCCCTTTTTAATGCGGCCCGCCGCCTTCTGCCCATATTGACGTCCGCGCTCGTGAGGCGGACCGGAGATTTCGATCAGGGGAAAGGGTTCGACCATGGGATGCCAGGTTCCTTTTGCTTTCTCACGAAGCCTAATGTATTTTGTGATGACATGAAACAAAAATCTTCCAGCCGGGAAAAGGCGAGCCCAAGCCGTCTCCAGCGCGAGTTGTCGGCTGGCATCATGGACCTGATCCGGAGCGAGGGACTTGCGCCCGGCACGCGTCTCGCCGAAGTCGCGCTGGCCGAGCGCCTCCAGGTTTCGCGCACCCCGGTGCGCGCGGCGCTGAAACTGCTTGCGACCAGCAAGCTGTCGCGCGCCGGGAAACACGGCGGCTATTTTGTGACTGATGCAGTGGCCGCCTCACACAAGGCCCTCCGCCAGCCCGCCCCGGACAACACTGACCGGCTGTTCCTCGCGATCGCGAGCGACCGCCGGGCCGGCCGGCTACCGGATGAAGTCTCCGAGCACGACCTGATGCAGCGCTACGCTGCGACCCGGCCGGTCGTGCAGCGCGTCCTCACCAAGCTTGCGGAAGTGGCCGCCGTCCAGCGCAAGCCAGGGCACGGCTGGCGCTTCCATCCGATATTCATGGACGAACAAGCGCGCCACGAGAGCTACCGATACCGCCTCATGATCGAGCCGGCCGGCCTGCTCGAGCCCGGCTTCCGGCTCGATCCTGCCTGGGCCGCCGACATGCGCCGCCGTCATGAGGAAGCGTTGACGATGCCGTGGAATCAAGCTGCCACCATCCCGCTCTACGAGATCAATGCAGCCTTTCATGAAGGCCTCGCGGCGGCATCGGGCAACCGGTATCTGCTGGTGGCCATTCAGCAGCAGAACCGGCTACGGCGCTTCGGCAACTACGATTGGACGTTTGGCCACGAGCGCGTGCTCGTGAACAGTCGCGAACACCTTGCTATTCTCGATCAACTCGAAGCCGGCCAGCACGAGGCCGCGGCCGCGCTGTTGCGCAGGCATCTCGAAAGCGCTGCGAAACTGAGGCACCGCTGGCCCAATGCCGACACCGACTGAACAACAAGCAAGAGGCCACATGCCCGCAAATTCCTTCGCTTCCAACAGCCCCCTCACCCGCGAGGCCATGGAGCCGTTCTGGCTGCCGATGACGCCGAACCGGCAGTTCAAGTCCAAGCCGCGCATCTTCGTCGCCGCCGAGGGCATGCACTACGTCACTGACGACGGCCGAAGGATTCTCGACGGCATGGCCGGGCTGTGGTGCGTGAACGCGGGACACGGACAGCGGCGGATCGTCGAAGCGATCCAGGCGCAGGCAGCAAAGCTCGACTTCGTTTCATCATTCCAGATGAGCCATCCGGCGGCCTTCGAGCTCGCCCGGCGCATCACCGAGATCGCTCCAGCGGGCCTCGACCATGTCTTCTTCACCAATTCCGGCTCGGAGTCGGTCGATACGGCCCTGAAAATCGCACGCGGCTATCACCGCGCCCGCGGCGAAGCCAGCCGCATCCGCTTCATCTCGCGCGCCAAGGCCTATCACGGCATGGGCTGGGGCGGCCTCTCGGTAAGCGGCATCGTGCGCCACCGCCGGGATTTCGGCCCGCTCCTTCCCGAGGTCGATCATCTCCCGCATACGCATGATCCGGAGCATGCGGCGTTCTCCCGGGGACAGCCGCAATGGGGCGCCCATTTTGCCGACGAGTTGACCAAGCTACTTCAGCTGCACGATCCCAGCACAATTGCCGCCGTCATCGTCGAACCCGTGACCGGCTCGGGCGGCGTGTTGCCGCCGCCGGTCGGCTATCTCGAGCGGTTGCGCCAGATCTGCGACCAGCACGGCATTCTGCTGATCTTCGACGAAGTGATCACGGGTTTTGGACGCCTGGGCGCAGCCTTTGGCGCAAATGCTTTCGGCGTGACGCCCGACCTCATCACCTGCGCCAAGGGCATGACCAACGCCGCCGTTCCGATGGGCGGCGTCATCGTCAGCGGCAAGGTTTATGAGGCGCTGATGCAGGGGCCAGACAATGCGATCGAGCTGTTCCACGGCTACACCTATTCGGCCCATCCGCTCGCCTGCGCGGCAGGTCTCGCCGCGCTCGACGTGTACCAGGATCTCGGCCTGTTCGAACGGGCTCGCCGCCTCGCGCCGGTGTGGGAGAACCACGCGCACGCCTTGCGCGACCTCCCTCATGTCGTCGACATTCGCAACATTGGTCTGCTGGCCGCGATCGACCTGAAGCCGCGTGAGGGCGCACCGGGTGCACGCGGTGCCGAATGCGCTGGCCGCTGCTATGAAGACGGCATCATGATCCGCAGCAGCGGCGACACGCTGTTGATCTCGCCGCCCCTGATTATCACCGAAGACCAGATCGGCGACATCTTTGCCGCCATCCGCCGGGCACTGGCCAATATAGGCTGAAGCTGTCTAGCCTTGCGGCAGTGCATCCAAATGGCAGGCCACCCATTGCTCGCCCTCGGCCGAACGAAGCAGCGGCTCTTCCGTCCGGCAGCGATCGAAGACGTAAGGGCAGCGGGTGTGGAAGCGGCATCCGCTTGGTGGATTGATCGGGCTCGGCACGTCGCCGCTGAGGATGATCGGATTGCGCTGCGCGCCGGGCTCAGGCAGCGGCACCGCCGAGAGCAGCGCCTTGGTGTAGGGATGCCTCGGCGCGGCAAAGATCTCGCGGCGCGGCGCCACCTCGACGATCTTGCCGAGATACATCACCGCGACGCGGTGGGTCATATGCTCGACGATCGCAAGATCATGGCTGATGAAGAGCAAGGCGAGGCCGAATTTCTGCTGGAGGTCCTGCAACAAATTGACGATCTGGGCCTTCACCGAGACGTCGAGCGCGGAGACCGCCTCGTCGCAGACGATCAGCTCAGGCTCAGCCGCAAGCGCCCGCGCAATGCCGATACGCTGCCGCTGGCCGCCCGAAAATTCGTGCGGCCTGCGGTTCAGCGCTTCGCGCGGCAGGCGCACCGTGTCCATCAGCTCCGTGACGCGGACTTCGAGATCCGCCGCGGATTTTGCAAGGCCGAAGTTCCGGATCGGCTCGGCCAGAATGTCGCGCACGCGCATGCGCGGATTGAGGCTCGAGAACGGATCCTGGAACACGACCTGCACGCGCCGGCGCATCTGGCGCATCACGCTCGGCGAGGCATCATCGATGCGCTGGCCGTCGAGGATCACCTGCCCCGCGGTGATATCGAACAGGCGCAAAACGGCGCGGCCGACCGTCGACTTGCCACAACCGGACTCGCCGACCAGCGACAGCGTCTCGCCCCGTGCGATCTCGAACGACACGCCATCGACCGCATAGACCCATTCGGACTTGCGCCCGAACAGGCCTCTATTGACCGGAAAATGCTTCTTGAGGTCGTTGACCTGGAGCAGCGGGGGACTCATGCCGCAACAGCTCCCTTGGCTGCGTAATGGCAGGCGGCGACGTGGCGCGGCCCCTTCTCTTCGAGCCCCGGCGCATATTGGCGGCAGAGATCGGTCGCGAGCGCGCAGCGTCCGGCAAAGACGCAGCCGGTGATGGGCTTGCGGAGATCCGGCACCTGCCCCGGAATCTCGGCCAACCGTCGCGCGGTGCCGGTCAGTGACGAGCCGAGCCGTGGCACCGCCCCGAGCAGGCCCTGCGTATACGGATGACGCGGCGAGCGGAACAGCTCGGCGACCGGCGCCTCCTCGACCTTGCGGCCGGCATACATCACCATGACGCGCTCGGCGATTTCGGCGACCACGCCGAGATCGTGGGTGATCAGAATGATTGCCGCTCCTACCCGGTGCTTCAGGTCCAGCATCAGCTTCAGGATCTGCGCCTGGATGGTCACGTCGAGCGCGGTGGTCGGCTCGTCTGCGATCAGGAGTTTTGGATTGCAGGCGAGCGCAATCGCGATCATCACGCGCTGGCGCATGCCGCCAGAAAGCTGATGCGGATATTCGCGAACGCGCCGCTTCGACTCGGGAATGCCGACGAGGGTCAGCATCTCAATCGCCTGCGCCTCCGCGGCCTGCTTGTCCAGGCCCTGATGAATCATCAGCGTCTCGCGGATCTGACGGCCCACGGTCAGCACCGGATTGAGGCTCGTCATCGGCTCCTGAAAGATCATCGAGATGTCGTTGCCGCGGATCGCGCGCATCTCGCGATCGGACAGTTGAAGCAGATCCCTTCCCGCGAAGCGGATGGTGCCGGCGATCTTGCCCGGCGGCTCGGGGATCAGCCGCATCAACGACATCGAGGTCACTGACTTGCCGCAGCCGGACTCGCCGACGATTGCCAATGTCTCGCCTTCGTTGACGTGAAAGGACACTCCGTCGACCGCGCGGTTGATGCCGCTTGGCGTACGGAAGTGGGTCTGGAGGTTCTCGACTTCGAGCAACGCCATCTTGATCAGCCTCGAAACATCAGAGGCTCTTGGCCATGCGCGGATCGAGCGCATCGCGAAGGCCGTCGCCGAGCAAATTCACCGCGAGCACGGTCACCGACAGGAAGGCCGCCGGAAAGAACACGATATAGGGCTTGACCTGCCACAGCGCGCGACCTTCGGCCATGATGTTGCCCCAGGACGGAATGGTGGGCGGGGTGCCGGCACCGATGAACGACAGGATCGCTTCCGTGATCATGGCGCTGGCGCAGATATAGGTCGCCTGGACCAGCATCGGCGCGAGCGTGTTGGGCAGGATATGGCGCAGGATGATCATCGGCGTGCGCGTGCCGCAGGCGACCGCCGCATCCACATAGGGCTGTTCGCGCAGCGACAGCACGACGCTGCGCACCAGGCGCGAGACGCGCGGGATCTCGGCAATGGTGATCGCCAGAATGACGTTGCCGACGCTGCCGCGCGTCAGCGCCATCAGCGCGATCGCCAGCAGGATCGGCGGGATCGACATCAAGCCGTCCATGAAGCGCATCAGGATTCCGTCCGCCCAGCGGATGAAGCCGGAGACGATGCCAATGGCAAGCCCCACCGTGGACGCGAATATCGCAACGGACAGGCCGACCGTGAGCGAGACCCGCGCACCAAAGAGCACGCGGGAATAGATGTCGCGGCCGAGCACGTCGGAGCCGAACCAGTAAGCGGCCGACGGCGCGCGGGTACGTTTGGCGGGCGCGAGCGCGGTCGGATCGACCGTTCCGAGGTAAGGCGCGAAGATCGCAATCAGGACAAGAATCAGCAGTAGCGCGCCGCCGATCGCGACGGTGGGATGGCCGCGCAGCAGCCCCATGAAACCGCGCCGGATCCTGACAGGACGAAGGATATCGGGCAGTTGCGGCGCGACGGCGAATCCGGCCGGGAGCGTTTGCGGGTTGACGGTCATGTCGGTCAATAGCGGATCCTCGGGTCAACGATCGTGTAGGTGACGTCGATCATCAGATTGACCAACACGTAAACAAAGCTGAACAGCAGCACGATGCCCTGGATCACGGGATAGTCGCGCCGCAGGATCGCATCGATCGTGAGACGGCCGAGGCCAGGAATCGCGAACACGCTCTCGGTCACGACCGCGCCGCCGATCAGGAGCGCGATGCCGATCCCGATCACGGTGACGATCGGCACTGCGGCGTTCTTCAGCGCGTGAATGAACAGGATGCCGCCCTGCCCGAGCCCCTTGGCACGCGCGGTGCGAATATAGTCTTGCTGCAAGACTTCAAGCATGGTGGCGCGCGTGATGCGCGCGACCAGCGCGATGTAGACGCAGCCGAGCGCGACCGCGGGCAGGATCAGGTTTTGCAGCCACGGCCAAAAACCCTCCGTGAGCGGCGTGTAGCCCTGCACCGGAAGCCATTCGAGCTCCAGCGCGAAGACGTAGGCGAGCACGTAACCGACGACGAAGACCGGCAGCGAGAAGCCGAACACGGCGAACGCCATGATGGCGCGGTCGATGAAGCTGCCCGCCTTCCATGCCGCCACCACACCGAGCGGCACTGCGACCACGATCGTGAGCAGGAGGGTGACCATCATCAGCGACAGCGTCGGTCCGAGACGCTGCCCGATCATCGTCGAGACCGGCAAATTGGTGAAGATCGAGGTGCCGAGATCGCCGTGCAGGATGCGCCAGACCCAGCTTCCGAACTGGATCAGGAAGGGTCGATCGAGGCCGAGGCTTTGGCGGATACGCTCCACATCCTCCGGGCTCGCTTGATCGCCCGCGATCACCACGGCCGGATCACCCGGCGCGATGTAGAGCAGACTGAACACGAACAATGCAACAATCGCCATCACCGGCAAGGTGGAGACGACGCGCCGGAGGATAAAAGAGAGCATCTGGCCTCAGTGCGGGATCATGCGGACTTCGATACGCCCCAGAAGAAGGGCAACGGTCCCTTGACAACGCCGGAGACGTTCTTTCGCCACGCGGTGTAGCTCAGGAAGAAGCCGGTCGGCGCGTAGACGACGTCGTCCATTGCCGCCTTGTTGAGGCGGCCGATGGCGGCCTTTTCCTCATCGAGGCTCTTGGCCTCGAACCATGACGTGACCTCCTTCTCGGTCGCGGGGCTGTTGGGCCACCCGAACCACGCTTTGTCGCCATTGGCGCGAATGCCGGTGTAGGGCGCGGGATTGATGCAGTCCGCGCCTGCGTGCCAGGTGTGGAACATGTTCCAGCCGCCCTGCCCCGGCGGCGTCTTCTGTGCACGGCGCGAGCCGACCGTGCCCCAGTCGGTCGCAACGAAGTCGACATTCATGCCGAGCTGCTTCAGGAGGTCCGCGGTCACGTCGCCCATTGCCTTGGTGATCGGTTGATCTTGCGCGACGAGGCAAGTCACCGGCTGGCCGGAATAGCCGCTCTCGGCGAGCAGCTTCTTGGCCGCGTCGAGATCGCGCTTGCCCTTCAGGATCTCGCCACCCGCTTCAGTGTAGAGCGGCGTATCCGGCGTGAAGAAGCCGGGCAGCGGCTTCCACAATGAATTATCGTCGCCGACGAGGGCGCGCATGTAGTCTTCCTGATTGAGCGCCATCAGGACCGCGCGCCGCGCCCGTACGTCGTTGAAGGGCGCGTAAAGGTGGTTCATGCGGAACGAACCAATATTGCCGAGCGGGTCGCCGATATCGACGCTGATATTCTTGTTCTTCTTCAGGACCGGAACCAGATCCGCGATCGGATTCTCCCACCAGTCGATCTCGCCATTTTGCAACGCAGCCGCCGCGGTTGCCGGATCCGGCATGATCACCCACTCGACGCGATCGACCAATATTTGCTTGCCGCCGGCAAGCCAGGATGATTTCTCCTGCCGCGGCGCATAGTCGGCAAATTTCTCGAACACGGCTTTGGCGCCCGGGACCCACTCGCCCTTGGCGAACTTCATTGGGCCGGAGCCGATATAGTCGGAGATCTGCTTGAAGGGGTCGGTCTGCGCGATGCGCTCCGGCATGATGAAGGCGCAAGGCGAGTTGCCCTTTCCGAGTGCGTAGAGCAGCTTCGGATAGGGCTGCTTCAGCACCCATTTGAAGGTGCGGTCGTCGACGGCAGTGAGCTCCTGCTGAATCGCCTTGAGCATCAGCCCCATCGGATCGCGCGCCGACCAGCGCGTAAGGCTCGCGACGACGTCCTTGCTCAGCACCGGCTCGCCGTCATGGAATTTGAGCCCCGATCGGAGCTTGAACGTCCAGGTCGTGCCGTCGTCCGTGACCTCTTCGGACTCGACCATCTGCCGCTGCGGCTGGAGCGAGGCATCGACGCCGTAGAGCGTATCCCAGACCAGGGCCGCGGCATTGCGCACGACATATTGCGTGCCCCAGATCGGATCGAAATTGGCAAGGTTGGCCTGCGGCACGAAGCGCAGGGTGCGGGCTGAGGCGCCTTGCGCGATCGCGGGCGCCGAGAGGCCACCCGACAATGCCAGACCGCCCGCGCCAGCCAGTCCCTTCAATACGGTCCTGCGATCCATGGAATCCTCCCAGTAATGCCGTGATGCCGGCCGTTTATTGGCCAAGGGCAAGTGAAACAGAGCCCATTAGCGTGCAAATGGTATGCCAGTAACCGCGGCTTCGCCAGCAGGATCTCATCGACTTTCTGGCTAGTCCAGGTACCAGAGAACGCCTCAAAGCGCAGCCACCAGCGCTGGCCCGGTCTCGATATGCGGGATCGCCTCGACCAGCTTGCGGGTGTAGTCGGTCTTCGGATTATCGAACAACGCGCGGCTTTCGCCCTGCTCCACGATGCCGCCATTGCGCAGCACGATGGTGCGGTCGCAGAGCATGCGCACCACATTGAGATCGTGGCTGACGAACAGCAGCGCGATGTCGTTCTCGCGCCGCAGGCGGTCGAGCAATTGCAACACTACCGCCTGTACCGAGACATCGAGCGCGGCGGTCGGCTCGTCCAGCACCAGCAGCCGCGGCCGGCAGGCGATGGCGCGAGCAATCCCGACGCGGGCCTTCTGACCGCCGGAGAGCTGATGTGGGAAGCGCGGCAAGAGATCCAGCGGCAAGCCTACCCGCTCCGCACATTCTTCCACCCGCTGCCGCAGCTCGCTGCCCGCGCGCATATCGTCGAGCCGCATCAGGGGGTGGGCGATGCAGTCGAAGGCGGTGAAGCGCGGATTGAGGCTCTCGTTCGGGTCCTGGAAGACTATCTGGATGTCTTTGCGAAAGCGCGAGCGGTGAAAGTCGCGTGCCGCCACATGGCCGATCGACTGCCCGTCAAACACGATGTCGCCCTCGCTCGGATCGATCAGACGGCAGATCATCCGCGAGGTCGTGCTCTTGCCGGATCCGGACTCGCCGACGAGCCCGACGCTCTCGCCGCCGGCTATCGTCATCGAGAAGTCGGCAACCGCCGCCGAGCCTTGATCAAAGCGCTTGGCGAGCTTCCGAACCTCCAGCAGCGGCGGAGTCCCGTGTGCGAGCTCCTGCCTCGGCTTGCTGATCACTGCCGCGTGGCGCTCCCGCTCCTCCTCGGTCACGAGGTCCTCGATCCGCGACGTCGCCGTCGGCGATGCCGCCACCAGGCGCCTGGTATAGGCGTGCTGTGGCGCGCTGAAGAGGGTCTTGGGACTGGCCTCCTCGACAATGCGGCCGCGCTCCATTACCGCAATGCGACGGCAATATCGCGCCGCAAGCCCGAGATCGTGCGTGATCAGGATCGTCGCCATGCCGCGGGCGGCGGCGATTTCCGCGAGCAGGTCCATCACCACCTTCTGCGTGGTGACGTCGAGACCCGTCGTCGGCTCGTCGGCGATCAGCAGTGCGGGATTGCAGGAAATCGCGATCGCAATCATGACGCGCTGGCACATGCCGCCGGACAGTTCATGCGGATAGGCATTCATCCGCTTCTCGGGATCGCGGATCTGGACGGCGCGGAGCAGCTCCAGCGCCTCGGCACGCGCGGCGTCCTTCGATATCCGCTTGTGGGTGAGGATCGCGTCCGCGATCTGCAGGCCGATCGCCCGGATCGGATTGAGCGCCGCCCGCGGATTCTGGAAGATCATCGACATCGCGGCGCCCTGGAGCTGACGGAGGTCGTCGCCCCTGAGTTTTGTCACGTCCTGCCCGCGAAACAGGATTTTTCCGCCGGTGACGCGACCGGCCGTATCGAGCAGCCGTGTCGTCGCAAAGCCGGTGACCGATTTGCCCGAGCCGCTCTCGCCGACCAGGCCGAGCATCTCGCCAGCTTGGACGGTGAGCGTGACGCCGCGCACGGCCTCGACCAGTCCACGCCGCGTCGAGAACGAGACGTGGAGGTCGTCGATCCTGAGCAGTTCCTCGCTCATGTGCGCATGCGGGGATCGAGAATGTCCCGCATCCCGTCACCGAGAAGATTGAAGCACAGCACCGCCATCATCAGCGCGAGGCCCGGAAAGGCCACGAGCCACCACCGCCCGGTCGAGATGAAGCGCGCACCCTCCGCGACCATGATGCCCCATTCCGGCGTCGGCGGCTTGACGCCGAGGCCGATGAAGGACAGGCCGGCGGCGTTGAGAATGGCCCAGCCGAGATTGAGCGATATCTGCACCGCCATCGCCGGCAGGATATTCGGCAGCAGGAAGCGCAACACCACCGAGAAATGGCTCTCGCCGCAGGCGCGCGCGGCCTCGACCCAGCCGACATTCCGTCTGATATTGACCTCGGCTCGCGCGAAGCGGATGTAGAACGGGAGATTGATGATCGCGGTCGCGATCACGATGTTCTCGATCCGGTTGCCCAGCGCTGCGACCATCGCCATCGCGAGCACAAACAGCGGAAACGCCATCATCACGTCGACGAAGCGGCCGACGCTGCGGTCTAGCCTACCACCAGTATAGCCGCAGAACGATCCGACGACGGCCCCGATCACGAAGGAGATGCCGACAGCAGAGACCGCGATGGCCAGATCGAGCCGAGCCGCAACGACGAGGCGACTGAACACGTCACGTCCGAGCTGGTCCGTGCCGGCGAGGTGCGCCGCGCTCGGCGGCAGCAGCGCTTCCGAGACATTCGAGACCACGGGATCATAGGGCACGATCCACGGCCCGAAGATCGCGACCAGGACGAACAGGAGAACACCGGCGGCGGAGACGCCGGTGAGTGGATTGCCGCGCAGGATCCAGACCGAATGGCGGAGGGTTGCGCTGGTCATTCGATCGACACCCTGGGATCGGCAATGCCATAGCAGACATCGACGATCAGATTGACCAGCACGAACAGGCTGGCCATCAGCAGCACAAAACCCTGCACCGGCGCATAGTCCGAGGATAACAGCGCATCGAGCGCATAGGAGGCGACGCCCGGCCAGGAGAACACTTTCTCCACCAGGACATTGGCGCCAAGCATGGTCGAGAACACGATGCCAGCGATGGTGATGACAGGCAGGATCGCATTCCTCAACGCATAGGTGACAACCACCTTGTGCCAGGACAGCCCGACCGAACGCGCGGTGCGTACGAAATCGCTGCCGAGCGAGACCAGCATCGAAGCGCGCGTGATTCGCGCCAGTGGCGCGATGACGAACAGCGCCATGCTCACCGCCGGCAGGATCAATTGCTTGAAGGCCGCCCACCAGCCCTCGATGTCACCGGCAAGCAGAAAATCGATCGACAGAAAGCCGGTACGCTGCGGCGGCAGCGAGGTGAAGACATCGATCCGCCCGGTCGGATCAGGCGCAAGCCCGAGCAGATAGTAGAAGACATAAATCAGCAGCAGGCCCGAGACGAAGGTCGGCACGCAAACGCCGAGCGCGCAGAACAACCGCACGCCATGATCGACGAACGACCCCGGCCTCAGCGCGGCGAACACGCCGAGCGGCACGGCTGCGATCAGTGCGATCAGGAGCGCGGTGAAGGTGAGCTCGAGCGAGGCCGGCAGCCGCTCGCGCAGATCCTTCAGCACCGGCTGCCCCGTCATCATGGAGCGGCCGAGATTGCCGTGGCCGATGTCGGAGAGATAGAACACGAGCTGCTCCGGCACCGACTTGTTGAGCCCCATCTGCTTGCGGATCTGCTCAATCTCTTCCTTGCCCGCATTGGGCCCCGAGGCGAAGAACACCGCGGGGTCCCCTGGCAGGACGCGCATCAACAGGAAGGTGAAGACCAGCACACCGAACAGCGCCGGGAGCGACGACAGAAGCCGCTTGCCCGCCCGCACCATCGTTGCACCAAGACCGATCGTCACCTTTCAGAGTCCCTCTCGTTGACGCATTTCACTTGCGGCTGACATCGCGATAGTCGACCTGGCGATGGAATTCGTAGGTATAGCCTTCGATCGACGGCGCCATGACGGCGTCCTGGTTCGGCTGCCACAGCGGGATCTGCGGCATCTCGCTGAAATGGATCGCATTGAGCTTGCGGCCATCTTCCTCGTACTTGGCCTTATCCGGCTCGAAGCGAGCTTCCTGCGCGATTGCGGCAAGCTCGGAGTTATTGGTCGAGCTGTAATTCCAGCGCTGATTGCCGGTGTAGAAGTTGCGGTAGAAATAGTCCGTCGAAGGCAGCCAGGCGACGATGCCTTCGGTGAACAAGGGCAGCTTCTTCTCGTTGATCTGCGTCGACATCTGCGCGTCCGGCAGCTTCTGGATGTCGACCTTGATCCCGATCTTGGCAAGCGATTCCTTGACGAGGGCCGCCATCGGCTCGGCGGTCGAGGCCTGACCGACGTTGAAGCTGAAGGTGGTCGAGAAGCCCTCTGGGAGACCCGCGGCCTTGAGGTATTCACGGGCCTTTTCGAGATCGACCTTCACCGGCGCCTGGAACGGATAGATGCCGTTCAGCGGCTTGCCGTCGGGCCAGTTCGCGCCGAACAGCGGCGCGCCGCGGCCGAACAAAGCGGCTTTGAACATGTCGTCATAGGGCAGCGCGAAAGCGATGGCACGGCGCACGTTGACGTTGTCGAAGGGCGGGATCTGGTTGTTCATCGAGACGAAGGTGATCGCATTGTATTGCGGTGTCGAGACCACCTTGAGCTTGCCCTTGGCCTCCAGCGACTGCACGTCGCTGGCCTGGAGATCGACGACGATATCGGCATCGCCGCGCTCGACCAGATTGGCGCGGGTCGCCGGCTCCGGCACCGACTGCACGATCACGCGCTTGAAGAACGCAGGCTTATTGGCCGAGCCGCGATTCCAGGCCTCGTCGCGCTTGAGGATCACCTGCTCGCCGGGCTTGAAGGTCTCGACCACATAGGCGCCGCTGCCGGCGGTGTGCTCCTTCAGCCAGGCGGTGGCCCAGGGATCATCCGCCGTCGCATGCTCCTTGGCGACCTTCGCGTTGATGATGATCGGGTAGACGGTGGCGAGATTGGGCAGCGCGAGCTTATCGGGGTTCGGCAGCGTCACCTCGATAGTGAGGGGATCGATCACCTTGAACTGGTCGGCCGACGTCAACGATCCCGTCAGGAGCTGCGCCTTGCCAAGGATCGGCGCGGTGACGCAGCGATCGAGCGACCATTTGACGTCCTCGGCGGTGACCGGCGAGCCGTCCTGGAACTTGGCGTCCTTGCGAAGATGGAAGGTGATCTTCAATCTGTCCGGACTGACGTCGTAGGATTCGGCGAGCTCGCCCGTGATTGTGTCGAGATCGAACACCCATTTGCCGTTGAGCTGCTTGCGGCCGAATGCCACCAGCCGGTCGTACGTGCTCATGCTCAGCCCGAAGGACTCGCGGGTCGAACCTGGAATGTTGGGATCGAGCGTGTTGACCGATGCGCCGGTCACATAGCGCAGCGTCTCCGCCCTGGTTTGCGCCTGCGAGGGCGCGGTGGCGACGAGCAGCAGCGCGGCGGTGGCGACGACGCAAGACGCCGGCCTGAAAGACACAAAACGCATTCGTTTTCCCTTGAATTTCGACAAGAATGCCAGCAAGGCAGGTTCAGAAACAAGCAAGTTGCGCGCCAATCCGGAGGGGGCGCTTCGTCGCGGCAGAGCATGGATAATCACCGTGATTCCTCCATTTTTTGCGTCGGCCGTGTGACTAGGGCCTGCGGCACGTCATATGCGCTCAACGACGCCCAGTGACGTTCGATATCGGCCCGGAACAGGCTACGCGTCAGGCCGTGGACCAGCTTTGGGACAGCGGTCGTCATCGCGTTGATCGACGATCCCGACGGGCCGAAGCTCATGGTGGACGCAATCGCAAAGAGATGGATGTCGGAGATCCATGGCGTCTCGCCCGGCACGCGCTCGGTGAAGGCGTAATCATCGGCGAGATAGGGAAAGCGGCCGAGCCGCTGGTTTCGTTCGCTCTCCGGCGGTTGGTAGCGGTCGGCCCAGGTCGCGATGTTGGCGGCAAATCTGGAGAGTTCACCGCGTCCGGCAAAGTTCATGTCGATGCCGGTCCCGCAAATGACGAAATCCGCAGCGATGGCGCTACGCTGCGTCTGCAATTCGATGCCCTTTCCGGTCTGTCGTACCGCCTCAATCGGCGCACCTTCGTGCAACGTGAAATTGGCGTGACGTGCGCAGCGGTCGTAGGTCGGCTGCGGAAATCCTTCGCGCATCTCGAGGATTTTGCGCATGAAGCGCCAGCGCCAGGCATCATCGAGATCGCTGAGATGACGCAGGAAGCCGCGAAAGGTCAGCCAGCGATACGGCTGGATCACCTGGATTTGCGCCCGGCGACACAGCAGATGCACCTCGGCAGCGCCCGCTTCGAGCGCCGTTGCCGCATTGTCGAAGGCGGATGCGCCAGCGCCGATCACGGCAACGCGCTTGCCGCGAAGGCTTTCGAAATCGATGCTGTCGGCGACGGTCGCGATAGAGCCGGCCGGCAGGTGTTGAAGCGACTCCGGAATCATCCAGGCGCCCATTCCCTCCTGCCCTGTCGCCAGCACGATCTTGCGCGCATAGAACGTCTCGACGCCATTGGCACCCTTCACGTGTGCTGCGAGCAGGCCGTCGGCCGCAGGCGCTATCTCCAAAAGCTCGCAGCCGTTGCGCACCGGCAATTCGATCGTACGGCGCAGCCACAGCAGATACTCGGCCCAATGTCCGCGCGGGATCAGATCGAGCGTCTGCCAGCTCTCCTTGCCGAAGCGGGCTTCGTGCCACGACTGGTAGGTCAGGCTCGGGATATCGAGGTCAGGACCGGTATAGTCCTTGGGGCTGCGCAGCGTCGGCATCCGCGCGTAGGTGAGCCATGGGCCCTCCTTCCCTTCCTCGGCCTTGTCCAGCAGCAAGATGTTGCTGACGCGCGAGCGCAACAAACCGAAGCCGATGGCGATGCCAGATTGGCCGGCGCCGATGACGAGCACGTCAAGCGCCGGTTTGCCGTCCGGCCCCGCCTTCGGTTCGAGCCACGCTGCGCCGGGATGCGTGATCATGGCGAGATCGGCGCGAACATTCGCCTCGAGGTCTGTCAGCGCGTCGCTCATGCCGCGAGCCAACCGCCGTCGACCACCATGACGGTGCCGGTCGTGAACGAGGAGGCGTCGCCGGCCAGATGCAGTGCCGTTTGCGCGATCTCCTCCGCCTGGCCGAAACGTTTCATGGCGTGCCGGTTGCGGGAGGCTTCGCGCACCTCTTCCGAGTTCGTGTGACGAGCAAAACTGCGGCGAAGCATCGGCGTATCAATCGCCCCCGGCGCAATCGCGTTGACGCGAATGCCGTCAGCCGCAAAATCCACCGCCATCGTCCGCGTCAGGCTGACGATCGCGCCCTTGGCGGCGATATAAGCGCTGCTGCCTTTGCCGCCGGCGATGGCGAGTTGCGACGCCAGCGTGATAATCGAACCGCTCTTCTGCTGCTGCATCTGCGGCACGGCCGCCCGCGCCCAAAGCCAGGTGCCGCCGACATTCGCACGGAACACCGCGTCCCAGTCTTCGGGACTCGTCGTCAGCACCGTGCCGCCGCAGGAGAAGCCCGCCGCGGTCATCAGGATATCGAGCCTGCCATGCTGCGCTATCACCTCGCCGACAACTGTCTCGGCGAGGCTGGCATCGCCGACGTCGCCGACATGCGTCGTTGCTTCGCCAACGAGGCTCAATGTCTCCTGAAGTCCTGCGGCATCGCGATCGATCAGAGCGAGATGCGCGCCCTCCTCAGCGAACAACTTTGCGCTGGCGCGGCCGATGCCGGAGCCTGCTCCCGTGATGATGGCCGTGCGCCCTTGCAGCCGCATGTCAGATCCAATCCTTGTGCTGCGTCAACCACGCGTTCATCGCGGCCGCGGACTCGGCGCAACCGAACCGCGCGCGCCAGCCGAACTCGTCCGCCATCCGCGAGACCGACAGCGGCGCGCGAGCCGGCCCGTGCAACTTGATGACAGTTTTTTCTCCGGGCGCCGCGAGCCTGCATCGCAGGCCGGGATTTAACGCTGCAAAGGCCTCGCCCCATTGCAGCGCCGGCCATAACCCGCCGCGGGAGATGTTATAGAGCCGATGGCGCGGCCGCTCGGCTTCGATCAACACAGCCACGGCTTCGGCAGCATCCGGAGCGTAGATCCAGTCCCTCATGCCCGCTTCAGGCACGATCGCCGCCTCGCCGCGGGCGAACGCCGCCAGAATCTGGAACTGGAGGCTCGGCGTATCGCGTACCGAGCTGGGTCGCTCCCACGGGCCGAACAGGGCGCTTAAGCGCACGCTCAGGAAATCGCCGCCAAAGAGCTCGGCATGGCGCGCCACCGATCGCTCCGATGTGAACTTGCTGATGGCGTAGAACGAGACGGGATCGCACGGCGTTTCCTCGTCCAAAATCTCGAACCGAGCGCCCGCGGCGCCATAGGCCGACGCCGACGACAGATTAACGACACGGCGAACACCATGCCGGATCGCCGCGTGCAGGATCGGGATCTGGGCCATCACATTGACCTCGAGAACGCGCGCGGTCGACGCCCGTTCGAGATCATCGCCGGCCGTCACCGCCGCGCCCAGCACGATCGCATCAACGCCTTCGGCAATGAGGGCGTCGATGCCTTCCATATCATTGATGTCGCCCTGAACGACCTTCAGGCGCGCTTTGTAGTCGGCCAGCGATCGCTGCGCAGTTGGCGGAAGCGGCGCGCGATCATACAGCGTCACGTCATGGCCGCGCGCGAGCAGCACCTCCGCAAGGTTCAGGCCGACAAAGCCGGTGCCGCCGAAGATGACGATCTTCATCTGATGCAGCTCACCCTCACAGCAGCGTCGCTCCAAAATTGCGTTCCGGATCCATGTCGGCGACGAGCCGGCCAGTGGGCTTGGCCGCCTCACCGCCGCTGCGCGCGAGGAACTGGCCGCTGCCGGCATTTGCGAGGCACTTGTTGCCGTCGATGATCACGCGGCCGCGCGAGAGCACCGACACTGGCCAGCCCTTCAGCTTGCGACCCGCAAACGGCGTGTAGCCGGCAAGGTCGTGCATCATCTCGTCGGCGATCGTGGTCTCGCGATTGGGATCCCAGATCGCGATATCGGCGTCGGCGCCGACCGCGATCGATCCCTTGCGCGGATGCAGATTGTAGATCTTTGCCGGCGCCGTCGCCGTCAGCTCGACGAACTTCTCAAGGCCCAATCGCCCCTTCGACACCATCGCATCGAACAGCAGCGGCAGCCGCAGTTCCAGTCCCGGCAGGCCGTTCGCGACCTGCTTGAAGTTGGGATTGGGGCCGGCGCGCAGCTTGCCGGTCTCGTCAAAGCGATAGGGCGCGTGATCCGACGAGATGGTCTGGAGATCGCCGAGCGAGAGTGCTTGCCAGAGCGCCTCCTGGTCGGAATGCGTCCGCGGCGGCGGGCTGCACATCCACTTGGCGCCATCGGCGCCGGGCTTGTCGAGATCGGCGGCGGTCAGGAACAGATATTGCGGACAGGTTTCGGCGAAGACCTTGAGCCCCTGCCCGCGCGCATCGCGGATCACCTTGGCGCCTTCAGCCGTCGAGACGTGGAAGATCATGATCGGCTGGTCGATCAGCGCCGCCATGCCGATCAATCGGGTAAAGGCCTCCGCCTCCGAGACGCGCGCGTGGCTGACGGCGTGGTATTTCGGCAGCGTGTAGCCGCGTGCGAGCAGGCGCTTCACCATCCAGGCGATGATACCGTGGTTTTCGGCGTGCGCGCACAGCATTGCGCCGGACTGGCGCGCAGCAAGGAGAATGTCGAGCAGTGGCTCGTCGTCGACCTTGAGCCGGTCATAGGTCATGAAAATCTTGATCGACGCATGGCCCTGTTTCACCAGCGCCGGGATGTGCTCTTCGACCGTCTCCTTGGTCGCGTCCGCGATGATCATGTGGAAGGCGTAGTCGATCACGGCGCCCTTCTTCGCCAACGCGTGATAATCCTCCACCACCTGCGGCAGCTTCATGCCGACATGCTGGGCCGCGAACGGGATCACCGTGGTGGTGCCGCCGAAGGCCGCCGACACAGTCGCACTCTCGAACGTATCGGCGTTCATGATGCCGGCGGCGGACAATTGCTCGATATGGGCGTGGCTGTCGACGCCGCCGGGCAGCACCAGCTTGCCGCGCGCGTCGATCTCACGCTTGGCCGGCGCAAGCCCGCGGCCGACGGCGACGATCGTTTCGCCCGAGATGGCGACGTCGGCTTCGAACACATCGGTGGTGGTGGCGACGCGGCCGCCGCGGATGATCAGGTCGTAGGTGGGTTCAGTCATGAGGCACTCCGTGATATGCCTGAGGCAAGTACTCGTAATTTTGCAGAAAGACCATCATGTCCCGGCCGCGCATTCTCGTCATCAATCCGAACTCCAATCCCGCAGTCACGCAAGGGCTGGAGGACGCGCTGAAGCCGCTCGGTTTCGAAGGTGGGCCGGAACTGGTTTGCCAGTCGCTGGCTGAAGGCCCGTTCGGCGTTGAAAGCCAGGCCGACGTCGACAGCGTCGCGATGCCGCTGCGAAAACTGATCGAAGGCGACAATAGCTCGGCCGCCTTCGTCATCGCCTGCTACAGCGACCCCGGGCTCCAGGTCTGCCGCGAGGGCACCGACCGACCGGTGTTCGGCATCGCCGAGTGCGGCGTGCTGACGGCGCTCGCGCGCGCCGAGACGTTTGGCGTCATCGCCATCGCCCAGCGCTCGATTCCGCGCCACATGCGCTATCTCAGGCAGATGGGACTGACGGATCGTCTGGCCGGCGAGCGTCCCCTCAATATGAGCGTTGCCGAGACCGCCTCGGGCGAAGGTACGCTCGCGAAGATGATCGAGGTCGGCCGCGCGCTGCGCGACGAGGACGGCGCCCGCGCCATCGTGATGGGCTGCGCCGGCATGGCGCGCCACCGCCGCCCGCTGGAAGACGCGCTCGGCATCCCCGTGATCGACCCGACACAGGCGGCCGTCACCATGGCGCTCGGTACGGTGCAGTTCTCGCGTCACTAGGCGTCCTTCAGATCTTTTGCATCCCGGCGTGCGAGCCATTGCGTATGGCTCTCGCGCGCCAGGGCGAATGTATCCCGCTGCGTCGTATAGAGATTGCCGAACATGCGGCCGATCGGCCGGTAAGCTTCGAGATCGACATACATGTTGGCCTCGTCGACCAGGCCCTCGCGGGCATGGACCCGGAGCACCTCGCCAACGAGCAGTTCGCGATCGGGCGAAAAATTCAACGCGACATGGCGCCGGCATTCGAGCGCAAAGGGAGCCGCGGCCAGACGCGGCACCTTCACGTCGACGGAAGGGAGCGTCGCCAGCCCGGTCGCCGCGACCTCGCTATCGCCGGAGGGGAAATCGACGGCGCATTCGTTCATCGTTGTCGACAGTGCCTCATCCACCATGTGAACGACGAACTCGCCATCGCGATGGATGTTGCGGGTCGTGTCCTTTGGACTGTGATCCGGCTTGTGCTGAAGCCCCAGCACGATCAGAGCGGGACTCTCGGAGAAGACGTTGAAGAAGCTGAACGGCGCGGCGTTGACCGCCCCGTTCTCGTCCAGCGTCGTCACCAGCGCGATCGGCCGCGGAACCACCACCCCGCAGAGCAGCTTGTAGCGGTCGCGCGGGTCGAGCTCGCGCAGAGAAATACCTGATGCGCCCTTGTCCACCATCGGCGTCACTTCTCCGGCGGCGGCACCGCGCCGGTTTGGCTGGTGATCAGGCCGTAATGCTCGATGCGGCGATGCCGGGCGAAATCGAAGATCGTGGTCTTGCCGAAAATGGTGGCATCGAGGTCGCAAGGATGAACCAGAACCTCGTCGTCTTCGGTCTTGGCCTCGGCGACGATCTCACCATTGGGATCGACGATCAGGCTGCCGCCAAACAGCGGGTGTCCGTCCTCGACGCCAGCCTTGCCTACCGCGACGACCCAGGTCGCGTTCTGATAAGCGCCGGCCTGCGCGGAGAGACGGTTGTGAAACAGGCGTTTCTCGACGCCCTCCTCGCTCTTCTCCGCGTTGACGGACGGCGTGTTGTAGCCGATCACCACCATCTCGACGCCCTGCAAGCCCATGACCCGATAGGTCTCGGGCCAGCGGCGATCGTTGCAGATGGCCATGCCGATGATGCCACCGAGTTCGCGCCAGACCTTGAAGCCGAGGTCACCCGGCTCGAAATAGCGCTTCTCCAGATGCTGGTGCGAACGTTTGGTATCGAACTCGACATGACCCGGCAGGTGGATCTTGCGATATTTGCCGACGATCTTGCCGGATTTGTCGGTGAGGATTGCGGTGTTGAAGTGATGGCCGTCGGGCGTCAGCTCCGCATAGCCGAAATTCATCGCCATCTGGTGCTGTGCCGCGCGCTCGAACAGCGGCCTCGTCGCCGGGCTCGGCATCTCGCGCTCGAACCAGATGTCGGCCTCGGCCCGGTCTTCCATGTACCAGCGTGGAAAGAATGTCGTCAGCGCCAGTTCCGGATAGACGATCAGGTCGGCGCCCTTGGCCTTGGCTTCGTCCATCAGCGCGATCATGCGCTTGACCACGGCCTCGCGGCTGTCGGCTTTCTGGATCGGGCCCATCTGGGCGGCGGCAACATTGACGATACGCATCAGCGATTTCCTGGTGATTTCTTAGGTAAAGCCATAACTTCAACGACGTCACGGCGCGTGCAGCATAGCGCAGCCTCGCCTACGATTTCCAGTCGGACGCCCCTCATACGGTCCGCCCCCATTCGGCGTCTTGCAGCAGCCGCCAGTTGATCTTGTTGCTCGCAGTCCGCGGCAACTGATCGACGAAGACGACGGCGCGGGGCGCCTTGTAGCTTGCCATCGCGCCGCGAGCCCAATCCATGACATCGTCCGGCGATGTCGTCGCCCGCGCCGCCTCATCCAGCACCACCAGCGCCTTGACGGTCTCACCGCGATAATTGTCCGGTGCCGAGACGATGCAACACTCCCGAATGGCGCGGTTCTGGTACATCGCGGCCTCAACTTCGGCCGGCCACACCTTAAAGCCGCTGACATTGATCATCCGCTTCAACCGGTCGACGGCGAAGAAGTAACCGTCAGTATCGCGGTAGCCGAGATCGCCGGTGCGCAGGAACCGTTGTTCCGAGAGCTCGATGAAAGATTCTGCGTTGGCCTCGGGCCTGTTCCAGTAGCCTTGCAGCACCTGCGGCCCGTGCACGACGATCTCGCCGACCACGTTGTCGTCAAGTTCGATCAGGCTCTCCGGATCGACGATCCTCGCATCGGTGTCGTGCACGGCAATGCCAAGACATTGCCGCTTGGGTGCGGCCATCGGATTGAGGTGGGTCGGCGACATCGTTTCGGTCATGCCGTAGCCCTCGACGAAATCGAGGCCGAACCGCCCTTTCAGCCGCTCGGCCACGGCGGCCGGCATCGCCGCGCCGCCGCCGGTCAGCACTTTGAGCTTCGCGAAGCATCGGTCGCGGAACCGGGCGCTCGCGAGTACGTCGACGATCATGGTCGGCGCGGCGTTCCAGAACGTCACGCCATAGATTTCGAACAGATCCGGCAGCAGATCCTTGTCCCAGCGCGCCATCAGCAGCAGCGTCGCGCCGGCGACAACAGCCGCATTCATCGAACCCTGCATGCCCGCGACATGGAACAGCGGCATGAAGCCCGTCATCACGTCGTCGCCACCGAGACCGTACCAGCGCGCCTGCAAGACCGCGGTGAACAGCGCGCTGCGATGCGTGTGCATGCAGGCTTTGGGCTTTCCAGTCGTGCCCGACGTATAGGGCAGGATCATCAGATCGTCCGGTCCTGCGGTAATTATGCTCGGCTGCAAGCCTTGCGCGATCGCGGATGACCAGGAATGCCAGCCCGGCGATGACGGCACGTCTGACGGCGCTTCGGTCACACATGACGGCAACGTATAGGGTGTGGCAGCAGGCACCTCGTCGCGATACTGCGCGACGATGGCATGGGTGACGGCCTCGCCCACCAGTGGGGCAAACACATCACTAAGCTCGCTCCCGATGATCGCGACCGTGGCGCCGCTGTCGGCGGCGAGATAGTCGATCTCGGCGGTCTTGTTCATCGGATTGACGGGAACGATGACCGCATCCGCCCGCATCACCGCATAATAGGCGATGACATATTGCGGCGAGTTCTGAAGCGCGACCATCACACGGTCGCCGCGCTTTACTTCGCAGACGCTTTGCAGGAAGCCGGCCATGGCATCGACCCGGCCGCGCAACTCGGCGTAGCTCAGGCTCGCGCCGTAAAACACCGTCGCCGGATGCGAGGGGCGATCATGCGCGGCCCGCGTCAGCGCGTCGTAGAGCGTTCCCTCCGGCAGCGCGAGCTGCCAGGGCTCATCCGCCGGCCAGGCCGGCGACCGATGGGGCGCTGCGTGATCCGCGCTCACCCGTGCTCCTCGTCGGCAATGTCCAGTCCGTGGTCGAGCGCATCCAGAAGCCACTCGGCTTCGTGCTCGGAGATCACGAGCGGCGGCGCCAGAAACAGCGAGGTCTGCTCGCCGCTGGTTCCGATCACCGCACCCGCCTCCAGCGCCCGCTCCGCCACGCGTGAGGCGATCGGCACTTCGGTGGTGTCGGCGTGCCAGTTGCGCCAATCCGGGCCGTGCAGCTCCACCGTCCAGTGCAGCCCCTGCCCCGCCACACGCTGCACGCTCGGATGCTTTTGTGCGATCGCGAGCAGGCGGCGAGTGAACAGCCTTTCGAGGCTCTTCACGTGCTCCAAAATCTTCTCTTCGCTGACGACCTTGAGGTAAGCACTGACCGCGGCCATGCTGATCGGATGGCCGCGCAGCGTTCCGTAGTTCTGCCAGCTCGTGCCCTTGAGCCGATCGACGATGTCTTTCGAGACCACGACTGCAGCGACGGCGGCTGCGCCGCCGCCAAGCGACTTGCCGAGCGTCACGATATCGGGCCGGCTCTTGGCCCCCTGGAACGCGAACCAGCGTCCGGCGCGACCTGCGCCGGTGACGACCTCGTCCGCGATCCAGTACGAGCCCGCCTGCCGCGCACAGCGCGCCACCTCGTCCTGATAGGCGCCGTCGTAATAGATGCCGCCCTGGGTGTAATCGATGATCGTCGCTGCGGTATCCGACAGCAGGCGCGTGGCATCTGCCAGGTATTCACTCGGCGGGGCATTGTTGGCCGGCGCACCGTAGATTGCGCCATCGGGCGCCGGAAGAATCCGCACGGGTGCCATCGGCGCCGGTAGCTTCGAGCCACCGGCATGCACGGCGAGGCCGCCGTGCCATTGCGGCTGCACCGTCATGCTGCGCGACAGGCCGGTGATGCCGTGATAGGCGCGCTCGCGCGTCGCCAGCGCAGAACGCTGCGTCAGCGCCTGGCAGAGCGACAGCGCCATGTCGTTGGCCTCGCTGCCGCTGATGCAGAAGCGCACCGCGCCGACCCAATCCTCCTCGCCCCTGAACGCGGTGGCCATCAGATCGTCGGCGGCCTGCTCGCGGCCGACCCAGGTCCAGCCTTCATTGACGACAGGCGTATCCGCCGCGCTGCGGATCGCCTCCACCATCGCGGGGTGACGGTGGCCGAGCCCGCCGCCGGTGTTGCTGCCGTCGATCAGGCGGCGGCCGTCTGACAGATGAAAGTAGACGCCCTCGCCGCCGACCACGGCCATGGGCGCGCTCTCACCGGCATTCAATCCAGTTCGCAACAATTTGCTCATCGCAATCCCCTCACTCCGCAGCCGCGGCGCCGTAGCCACCGCCACCGCACATCTCGATCGTGACGAGATCGTCTTGCTGCAACACCAGGTTGGATTTGCCGTCGATCGCGACATTTGCGCCCTGCCTGATCAACGAGATGCGACAGGCCTTGCCGGCTTCGCCGCCCTGCATGCCGTACGGTGGAATCACCATGCGCTCGATGCAGGTGGTCAGATGCATCGACGGCGCAAGGATGCGATAGGTGCGCACGGATCCGTCACCTCCGCGATAGGCACCCGCGCCGCCGGAATCCCGGCGAATGGCCTGCTGCTCGACGCTGATCGCGTAGCTTGCCTCGATCACCTCGATCGGCGTATTCGATGTGTTGGACAGATGCACCCGGGTTGCCGAGATGCCGGCCCGATCGTGGCGCGCGCCTTCACCGCCTCCGTGAACCTCGTAGAGCATCTTCCACGAACCGTTTTGGCGCGGTTCGGCAAAGAACAGGACGCCCGCTGTGGTCGCTCCGCCCGCCGACAAACGTTCGGGAATGGTGTCCTGCATGGCGCGGAAGATCGCATCGACAATGCGCATGGACGTCTCGTGATTGCCGGCCGCAACGGAGGCGTTCCAGCCCGGCTCAAGAATCGAGCCCGGACGCGTGATGATGGTCAACGGCCGAAGCGCTCCGGCGTTCTGGTTCATGTCGCGCCCACTCATGATGCGCGCGGCATAGGCCACCGCCGAGCGCGCCATGAACGGCGTCGTGTTGCAGAAATTGGAGACCCGATCGCAGCTGCCGGACAGGTCGAAGGTCGCCTCATCCCCGGCGATGGTAATCTTGACGTGGATACGCGCCGGAGCATTGTCTGTGCTGCCGTCGTCGAGATAATCTTCGCCCTCGTAGACGCCGTCCGGCAGCGCACGCAACGCCTCCCGCATCTCGATCTCGGAGAGATCGTGCAGGCGCGACTGCGTCGCCGTGAAGACGGCCTTGCCGTGCTCTCGGCAAAGCTCGACGATGCGCCGCTCGCCTGCCTTGGTCGCCGCAATCTGGGCCAGAAGATCGCCCTCGCAGGATTCGGGATCGCGGACGTTGGCCTTGAGCAGCTGCACGATCGGCGTAATGACGCCAGCCTTGGTCGCGATCAGCACCGGCGGAATCCGCATCGCCTCCTGGAACGTGTCGATCGCCTTGGCAAAATAGCTGCCGGGCCAGGTGCCACCGATGTCGGGCCAGTGCGCAAGGCTGACTGCGAACGCCACGATCTCGCTGTCGACGAAGACGGGCCGCACGACCTTGACGTCGTTGAGATGATTGCCGCCGAGCGCACCGACATTGTAGATCAGCACGTCGCCGTCGTTCAGGCTGTCGACCGGCACCACCTTCAGCAGCTCGGGGATCGTGTAGGCCATCGCGCCGAGGTGGATCGGAATGTCGCGGCCCTGCCCGACGAGGCCGCCACGGCCGTCCGTGATCGCCGACGACAGATCTCCGGCCTCGCGCAGCAGCGGCGAGCGCGCCGAACGCGTCATCACCAGGCTCATTTCCTCGGCCGCGGCGGAAAGCCCGTGCCGGATGACCTCGACGACGAACGGATCGAGCTTCATGCCGCCCTCCGCGTCAAGAACAGATTGCCGGCAGTGTCAGGCTTGGCCTCCCAGCCGGGCGGCACCACCACTGTCGACCACGCGTCTTCAATGATCGCCGGGCCGCTGACGATTTCGGTCAGCGAAGCGCGGTCGATGATTGCGGTGGCGATATCGTGGAAGCCGTCAAACGAGCAGACGCGGCGGCCAGTGGACACCGCCCTGACAGCGGTCGCCGGTCGGCTCACGACAGTCGTCGACGGCCGGCGCGCCTGCACACGCACGGACTCGATGACGCAGCTCTCGCTTGTCGCGTAGCCGAACAGCTCGTGATGCCGTATCAAAAAATCCTTCTTGAGCTTGGCCGCATCCAACGGCAAAGCGAACGGCACCGGAATAGCGTCGTTCTGGGCCGCGTAGCGCATCAGCGCCACCAGCTCGACCTGAATCTCTGCATTGGCAACGCCATTCGCGATGAGCGGCGCGGACGCATCGTCAATCAGCGTCCCGATCCGCTCCGACACGCGGGCGAGATCGATACCGTCGAGGGCTACGCGAAGAGTCTGCTGCTGGAGGAAGCTGAAATCGGCGGTGAGGCAGCCCAGCGCCGAGAACGCGCTCGAGGCGCTCGGTACGACGGCCTCTGCAATCCCGTAGAGATCGGCAAGCCCCGCAGCATGCATCGGACCGCCACCGCCGAAGGCGAGCAGCGTGCAATCGCGTCCATCGATGCCGCGCTCGACTGTGACGCGGCGGAGCGCACGCGCCATCGTTGCATTCGCGACCTTGACGATGCCGAGCGCGGTTTCGGTCAGGCTCAGCCTCAAGGCCTGCGCGATCGGCTCGATGACCTGCGCGGCCGCCTTGATGTCGATGCCGATTCGGTCGCCGAGTTTTGTCTCGGGATTGAGATAGCCGAGCACGGCATTGGCGTCGGTGATCGTCGGCTCGGTGCCGCCACGGCCGTAGCAGGCCGGTCCCGGCTCGGAGCCCGCACTCTCCGGCCCGACCGTCAGGCCGCCGGGACCATTGCGCACGATCGACCCGCCGCCGGCCCCTATGGAATGAACCGCGAGCATCGGCTGGCGCAGCGGCTTGTCGCCGAGCATGCGGCCGTCGGTCATTTCTGCCTGGCCATCGACGATCAGGCAGACGTCGGTCGTGGTGCCACCCATGTCGAAGGTCAGCATGCGCGACGTCGCGAGCTGGCGCGCGATGCTGACCGATGCCGAGACGCCGGCCGCCGGGCCCGACATCGCCATCACCAGCGGCCGCCGCTTCACCGCCGAGATCGGGATCATGGCGCCGGCGGAATGAAACACCTGCAAGCCCGGCCCGATCGGCAGCCGCTGCTCCAGTTCGCTGAGATATTCCACCGCGATCGGCATCGCGGCCGCGTTGAACACGGTCGCCGAGGTCCGCTCATATTCGCGCGCCTCGGGATTGACCTCGTGTGACAGCGAGACATGGGCGACGACGTCCTTGAGGCGCTCGCCCAGCATTTTTTCATGGACTGGATTGGCATAGGCATGGAGCAAGGCCACCGCGACGCTCTGCACGCCTGTCTGTTTCAGCCAGATCACGAGACGCTCGATCTCCACGTCATCCAGCGCCTTCAACACCCGCCCCTCGTGATCGAGGCGCTCGGCAACGCCAAAACATCGTTCAGGCGGGACCAGCGGCGGCGATTTCGGCGGAACGTCGAGACGATAGAGGTCGCGGCGGCGATAGCGCGCGATCTCGAGCACATCGGCAAAGCCTTCGGTGGCAACCAGCGCCACCTTCGGCAGCCGGCCTTCGACGATGGCGTTGGTCACGCGCGTGGTGCCGTGAACGAACCGCTTGACCTCGCTCTTGCGCAGGCCCACCGCCTCGATCGCCTCCAGCATCGCCTGAACCGGAGCGTCGGGGCGCGACGGGACCTTCGCGATCCGCGCCTCCGCGGAATTGCGCCGGATGGCAATGATGTCGGTGAAGGTGCCTCCGATATCGGTGCCGACTTCCCAGTGATTGTCGGAATCGCTCATGTGCAGGGATCAGCTACGCATGACGTCCGAACCGGACGCCGGGTCTGTCCCGTCCACCGCAACGTCTAATGCCAAACTGAGACCGCTCATCCTGCATCCCTTGTCATGCCACCGTCCGAGAGCGTGCGACAGAGCGGAGGCAGCCGGATAGAGCCAGAGTTGTCGCAAACCTCTAGACCAGCGCGTGGCCGACGTTGCGCCGCGCGGCATTGACTGCACGTTTTGGTGCAGCCGTGCCCGCGCAGAGAGCACGCGAGGGCGAGCTGACCCACGCGAGAAAAGTGCGGCGCACCACGGATTCTCGGCGCAAATCGCGACGCCCGCTGCACTGCAATCCGAGCATCTGAAATCGTCTGTCTAATTTGCAGGCGATCGACCGGCACTGCGGGATATCCAGGTGCCTACGAGCTATGCACGACGGTAGGCTCAGCCACTCTTTATTGTACGAACAGTAAGAGACGGTATTGCCGTGTCGGATGGTGCATGGCGGGAGCCGCTACCGATACAAGCCGCGATTCTCGCGAGCAGCGGAGAGGCATCCTCGACGCGCAGACGCCCGTAGCCGAACACCAGGCCCTGTCGCGTCGGATGCTCCAGGAAGTTTTGTGACAGCGGCTGCACATGGATGCCGGCCTGCTTCAGGACCACGGCCGCCTCGCGATCGCTCATCCGCGCCTGCATTGCGTCGGTGAACAGCGCCACCAGGTGAAGCCCAGTGACGGCGGAGGACACGGTCAGATCGTCCGGCATCAACGCTGCAATCGCAGAGATCAGCGCCTTTCGCCTGATAGCATAGACCCGTCGCATCCCGCGCAGATGCCGCAACAGGTGCCCCTCCCGCATGAACTCAGCCAGAGCGAGTTGTCCGATGCCGGAGGTGTGGACGTCGATGCGCGCGCGGCCTTTCGAAAATCCGTCGATGAAATGCTTGTTGGCGACGAGGTAGCCGAGCCGCAGGTTCGGCATCATGATCTTCGAGAAGGTGCCGAAGTAGATCACCCGCCCCTCGCGATCGAGCGAGCGGAGCGAGGCGATCATGCTGTCCTGATGTCTGAACTCCGAATTGTAGTCGTCCTCGATCACCCAGACGTCGTTCCTGTTGGCCCAGTCCAGAAGCTCGAGGCGCCGCTCCAGCCCCATGCTGATGCCGAGCGGATATTGGTGCGACGGCGTGACGACGATCAGCCGCGCGCCAGGCGCACGCCGAATTCCTTCGGAGACGACGAGGCCCTTGTCGTCGACAGGAATCGGAACGAGTTTTGCGCCCGCCGCCGTGAGTGCCCAGCGCGCCTCGACGAAGCCGGGCTCCTCGACCCAGACCTCATCTCCGGGATCGAGGATCATCCGGCTACAGAAATCCAGCGCACCGGAGGTACCTGAGGTGACGACAACCTCCTCCGGCGAGCAGACGAGCCCGCGCACCGAGCCGAGGAAATTAGCGATCTCGCTGCGCAGCCGCGGATGGCCTTCGGGCGGAAGATCGAGGCACTCCTGCTCTCTTGGATTTTGCCAGCTCTGCCGCAGCAGGCGCGACCAGTCCTTGAATGGGAACGTCGAGATGTCCGGCGCGCCCGGGCTGAACTCCGACGGCCAGTTGGTCTCGTAGTCGAACGCGAGCAGCGAGCGCCAGCGTTCCGACATGTGGGCGGGCTTGGCCACGGGCGACGTGGCGGACGGAGGCTGCGCATGCGGCGTCGCAACGGACGCCACCATAACGCTGCCACGCGGCGTCGATTCAAGATAACCCTCGGCGTAGAGCAGGTCCCACGCAGTGAGCACCACCGTGCGCGAACAGCCCAACTCCCGTGCGACCTCGCGCGATCCCAAAAATTGCGTCCCGGCCGGAAAGGTGCCGTGCAGAATCGAGCTCCTGATGTGGGCGGCAATCTGCAAGTGCAGCGGTACGGCCGACGTCCGGTCGATATGCATCCCGGCAAGGGACACGCGTTTGTTCGGTTGGCGCTTCCTGTCCATCGCCCAGACATGAATGTTGGAACGGCCGGCAATGCCCGCCGGGATCAACTCAGGATGGGCCAAGAGCGGATTCGGGTCCAGCCTCCGCAGACTATCCTTGCCCAGCCAGCTGCAAGGCCAGTTCGAGCGCACGGAGCTCGTCCGGCATCACCGGCGGCTGCGGCGGCCGCACCGCGTCGCATGAGAGCCGTCCGAGCAGTTTCAGGCAAGCCTTGAGCCGCACAGTTGCCCGTCCTCCGGGCGCACCGCGGTAGATTGCGGCCGCCAACGGATACAGCTTGTCGTGCATGCTGCGCGCCCGCTCCCAATCGCCGGCTTCCGCCGCAGCCCAAAGGCTGACCACGAGTTCCGGCACAACGCAAGCGAGGCTCACCTGGCTGCCGGCTGAGCCGACGAGATAACTCGTCATGAGGTGCTCGTCGCCGGAGCCAAGCACGACGAACTCAGGCCGCAGCTTCCGGATCAGCCTCAGATTCTGTTCATAGGCTGCGACCTCCCAGCTGCCTTCCTTGATCGCAACGAAACGGCGATCAGCGACGAGCTGCTCAAGAAGCGGCGGCGCGTAAGCCATGGCCCCGGCGCCGACCGGTGCGGCGTATACCATCAGTGGCGCGGTCGTCGCATCGCGGATATGACGATGGTGTTCGATGACACACTCATCGGCGTGAGCGAGCGCCCAGCTGTTGGGAGGAAACACCAGAAGCCCGTCCGCACCCGCCTGCTCCAGCGCGGCCGCCTCGCGCGCGGCATCGAGGCTCGATTCATGATTGACCCCGGAGACAATCAAACAGTCCTTCGGAGCGTACTCACGCGCCAGCTCCACCACGCGCTGCTTCTCAGCCAGCGACAGCACGAAATTCTCGCCGGCGTGGCCGTTGACCAATAGTCCGTTGATGCCCGTAACGGACGTGACCGACGTGAGATGCGCGGCCAGCCTTGGCTCATCGAGCTCGAAATCAGTAGTCATCGGTACGATCGTAGCGGCATGAATGCCACGCAGGCGATCGCTGAATGTCTGTATCTCGCCGGACATGGCGGACTAGTGAATGATCTGGTCGAGGAACGTCCGCGCCCGCTCGGACTTCGGATGCTTGAAGAACTCCTCCGGCGCGGCCTGCTCGACGATCTTCCCCTCGTTCATGAACACGATCCGGTCGGCGACCTCGCGGGCAAACCCCATCTCGTGGGTCACGCACAGCATGGTCATGCCCTCTTCCGCGAGCTTCTTCATGGTCTCCAGAACTTCCTTGACCATCTCGGGGTCGAGCGCCGAGGTCGGCTCGTCGAACAGCATGATCTTCGGCCGCATGCAAAGCGCGCGTGCGATCGCAACGCGCTGCTGCTGGCCGCCCGACAACTGCCCGGGATATTTGTCAGCCTGCTCCGGAATCCGGACCTTGGTCAGGAAATGCATGGCTAGGTCCTTTGCCTCCGCCGCCGACATGCCACTCACCGTCATCGGCGCCAGGATGCAGTTCTCCAGCACCGTCATGTGCGGAAACAGGTTAAAACTCTGGAACACCATGCCGGTGTCGCGCCTGATCGCATCGATGTTCTTGCGCTGGCGATCGAGCTCGACGCCGTTGACATAGATCAGGCCCTCGTCGTGCTTCTCGATGTGATTGATGCAGCGGATAAGCGTCGACTTGCCGGAGCCGGAGGGACCGCAGACCACGATCTTCTCGCCCTTGGCGACCTTGAGATCGATCTCGTTGAGCGCAGTGAAGTCGCCGTAATGCTTGTAGACGGCCTCCATGCGGACCGCCGGCACATCGCCCAGCTGCGGCTGCGCCATTGCACCTTCAACACCGCTATCCATGGCCGTCTTCATCGACATCTCGCTCATGCGCGGGCCTCCACGCTCGCCTGGGCAACCGACGGCGTCGTCACAGCGCGCCTGGTCTTAGGCGCATTCGATCGACCAAAATGCTTCTCGAGCCGACGCTGAACCGCATCCCAGACCGAGGTGAGGATCAGGTAATAGGCGGTTGCGGCGGCGTAGACCTCGAGGATCTGGAAATGCTCCTGCATCAGCATATCGCTGCGACGCATGAGCTCCTCGACCGAGATGACGGAGGCGAGCGAAGTTGCCTTCAACAACGAATTGATGGAGTTGCCCAGCGGCGGGATCATCAGGCGGAACGCCTGCGGCAGGGTCACGCGGCGGAACGTCACCCAGGGCGACAGGCTCAGCGCCCAGGCAGCTTCGCGCTGCCCAGCCGAGACGGCCATGAAACCGCTGCGTACGATCTCGGCGAGATAGGCCGCCTCGTTGAGGATCAGGCCGACCAGCGCGCAGGTGATCACGCTGAACTTGATCCCGAGCTGCGGCAAGCCGCTGTAGATGACGACCAGCTGGATCAACAGCGGCGTGCCGCGGAAGAACCAGACATAGAACCGCGCCGCGCCTGATAGCACCGGGTTGGACGACATGCGCATCAACGCGATGCCCATGCCGAGGATCAATCCGCCGATCACGGCCGCCACCGTCAAGCCGATGGTGACGAGCACACCCTTCATTAGGAAGTAGTTGAAGAAGTAGTTGACGGCGGCCGTCGGACTGAAATGGCTCATCGGCTCGTCTCCGTATCTCAGGCCGGACCGGGGCCGGCGATCGCAAGCGGCTGATCGGCCGGCATGCTGGTCAGACCGAACTTGTCGAACAGCGCTTGATAGCTGCCGTCGGCACGCATGGCGTTCAGCGCCTTGACGACAGCATCAGCGACCGTCTTGTTGCGAAAACCGAGCGTGGTACGCGCTGTGCCGAGACCGCTCAGCACCTCTTTGACGCGGCCGCGGCCAACGAGATCGCGCGCCACGCTGTCGACGAGCAGCGCGTCGTCCACTTGTCCCGCGAGCAGCGCGCTCACGACGTTGGTCGCCGTCGGGAACGTGCGCATCTCGATTGCGGGACCGCCCTTTGCCACGTTCGCATCGCTGAGCTTCTTGAGCCAATTCATCTGGTAGGTGCTGACCTCGACCGCGGATGTTTTTCCGATCAGGTCAGATTCGGTAGCAATTTTTGTGCCGCTGTCGGGCGCAACCACGACCGAAATGGCCTGAATGGCATAAGGCACCATGTACATCAGCTTCGAACGTTCCTCGGTCCAGAACATGCCGGTATCGATGCCATCGATGCGGCCCGCATTCATGGCCGGGATCATCGCCGGAAAATCCATCCGGATGAGCTCGACCGGGAGACACAGCCGCTTGCCGAGCTCGGTGGCGAGCTCCACGTTGAGGCCCTGCAACTGGCCATCCTTGTCGACGAATTGCTGCGGCGGATTGGTCGGGTTGATGGAGAGCTGCAATTTTCCGGGCGCAATCAGATTGTCGTCGGTGATCGCCGGCGTGCATGCGGCATGCGCCGCAGTGGATGCGAGAACGAGTGCGGCAGCGGCACTCAAGCGAAGCAGTGTCGAGAGCATGTGATACCTCCAGTAAGACGCCAATGACCGATGCAGTTCCTCGCGCGGCCTTCCCCTCAACGTTCTTGGATGCGGCCAACCGGATCTCGCGACACGGCAGGCTGCATCATCATCGATCCTCTCAAGCCGGTCCCGACATCGGCTTGAGCTGGATGCGCGTGAAGTTCTTCACCAGGGACTCGAACGGACCGAATCCCTTCACCTTCAGAAATTCTGGTGTCTCGAACGCCCACCGTCCCGCGACCTCGTACATGGCCGCATATTTCGGCCCGTCGCCGACGGAAACGAAGCGTTTTGCCGACAGCCAGCCGGGACAGGCGAGCAGATCGGGAAAATGCCTGTGCTCGTACCAGGCGTTGAACGCGGCCTCGTGCTCGGGATCGATATCGACCCGCACGATGTGAATAAAGGCTTCGTCCGACATGAGCTCGCTCCTCACCTCAGGCGAATGTCGCCGGCCGCGCGCGCCGCACCGACGGTCGTCGCAATCGCGTCGCACAGCGCAGGCAGGACCGGCAGCAGCGGCGGTCGTGGATCGGCATTGCCGATCAGGCCGAGCGCCTTCAGCCCGACCTTCATGCGCGTGTGCATGTCCATGATCGGCACGGGGCCATAGATAGCCCGGACGATCGGATAAAGCCGTTCGTTGACGACGCGCATCGCCTTGAGATCGTCGGCGAGCGCAGCCTGCCAGAGCGCGATGAACAGATCCGGCGCGAGGCTGACCAGACCGGACAGAATGCCGTCGCCGCCGACGGCTAGTTGCGGCAGGAACCAGTTGAAATTCGACGGCAGGATCGCGACGGACGGATCGGCCTGCTTCACCGCCCGACGGTTCTCGTCATAGGCGAAGATGGTGTCGCTGCCTTCCTTGATGGCGATGACGCCGTCGAGCGCGGCGATCTTCGCCAGCGTCTCCGGTGTGTAGCCAAATCCGGACGTCAGCGGATACTGGAAAATTGACACCGGAATCCCGATGGCAGAACTGACGGCCTGCACGAAGGCGACCGGAGCGCGCGAACTGGCCGACGCACCGCCGCCGAGCGGCGCCGGCGGGAACAACACCGCACAGTCCGCGCCGGCGGCTTCGGCGAGCTGCGCCTGGTGGATCGCTTCCGCCGTGGAATGCGCGATGATGCCTGAAAGCAGCGGCTTGCCGCCGATCTGCCTGCGCGTGCGCTCGATCACCGCCTGCCGCTCGTCATCCGAGAGCGACCCGCCCTCGCCGGCATGTCCGTTGACGAACACCGCCGCGATGCCGTCCGGACAGGCACAATAGTCGAGCAGGCGGGCATAGCCGTCCCAGTCGATCGAACTGTCGTCCTTGAAGGGCAGTACGGTCGCGACCGTGACGCCGCGCAGATCCGGTTTCTTCATCAATTGGCTCATGACGGTTTGCGTCGTGGAAATTTCAGGCTGGCGCGCGCCTTCAGCACTTCGAGGCCGTTCTCGTTGCGGGCGCTCGCCTCCCAGATGATCGTGCGGGTCTCGTCATGCTGCTCTGCAATCCAGACCTCGAAGGTGAGCGTGTCGCCATAGAACACCGGACCGGTGAACCAGAAGCGATCCTCCACCGATACGCCGATCGTGCCGACCAGTTCGCTGGTGAGAACGCTGGTACAGAGGCCCGCGACCATGATCCCCGGCGCCAGCCTTCGGCCAAAACGCGTCGCGCCCGCATAGACCTCGTCGACATGGACGGGGCCGAAATCGCCGGTCGCAGCAATGTAGAGTGCGCCGTCCGCCTCGGTGATGGTCTTGCTGAGGCTGACCCTGTCGTTCACCTTCAGCTCATCGAAGGACTTTGGCTCGTACATGGCTCAGCCTAGCGCAAAGGGAACGAGCGTGGCGGTGCCATCCACCACAATTGTACCGGACGGCGACAGCGTGCAGGTGATGCGGCAGACCGCTTCGTCGCCAGCAACAGAGACGATCTCGGCCTTGGCCTCGACGGAGTCGCCGACGATCACCGGCGCGGCGAAGTTCAGCGCGATGCTGCCGATCCGCCGCGTCGGTCCGCCGAGCTGGCTGAGACAGGTTGTGGCGAGGCCGCCGACGGCGAGCTCGAAGGCGACCATGTTGGACGCGCCCGCCTTTTTGGCGCGGACGGCATCGACGTAGAGGCCGCCGAGATTGCCGCTGATGCCGGTAAACATGGCCTGCTCGGCAACCGTCATGGTCTTGCGGAACGCGAAGGCAGCGCCGGGCTTGAGAGGTGCGTGAGACATCGATCATTCCCTAGAGCTGCAAGCCGTTCTTGATGGTGCTGCGCGCGACCAGCATGCGGTGGATTTCGGAGGTGCCGTCATAGATGCGGGTGACGCGGGCATCGCGATACATGCGTTCCAGCGGCAGGTCCTTGCTGAAACCCATGCCGCCGAACACCTGAATGGCGCGGTCGACGACGCGGCCCTGCATCTCGGAGGCCGCGACCTTGATCATCGAGACCTTGTCGCGCGCGTCCCGCCCCTGGTCGATGTCCCAGGCAGCGTTCATCACCATCATCTTGACGCCGAAGATTTCGGTGGCTGAATCGGCGATCAGCTTCTGCACCATCTGGAAGTCGCCGATCGCCTGGCCGAACTGGCGCCGCTCGCCGGCGTGTTTGCGCATCATCTCCAGCGCACGCTGCGCCATGCCGACGGCACGCGCGCCGATATGGGCAAGGCGGATCTGGAGCACGCTCTGCATGATCAGCTTGAAGCCGCCGCCGACCTCGCCGAGCACGGCCGCTTTCGGGATGCGGCAATCCTCGAAGGTCAGCTCGGCATGGCCGTAGCCGCGATGACCCATCATCGGCTGGGTGCGCGCGACCTTGAAGCCCGGCGTGCCGCGGTCGACCAGGAACAGCGTGATGCCTCCGCGCGCACGCCTGTCCTTGTCGGTCAATGCCATCAGGATCACGTAGTCGGCGATGTCGCCATCGCTGATGAAATGCTTGGTTCCGTTGAGGACCCATTCGTCGCCATCGAGATGAGCCGTCGTGCTGATCGATGCGGCGTCGGACCCGGCGCCCGGCTCGGTGATCGCCATCGCGCAGATCTTGTCGCCCTTCACCGTCGGCAGCAGATAATTTTCGACCTGATCGCCCTTGCAGGCCATCAGCATCGGATAGACCTGGCCGAACACGCGGCGGATCAGAGCATCGGAGGTCTTGCCGAATTCTTCTTCGACGAGACAATGCTCGACGCAGGACAGCCCGCCACCGCCAATGTCGGCCGGCATGTTCATCGCGTAGAGGCCGAGCTCCTTCGCCTTGCCCTTGGTGACGGCAAGCGCGTCCGCGGGCACGGTGGCCGTCCGCTCCACCTCGTCCTCGAGCGGCTGCACTTCCGTCTCGACGAAGCGGCGGACGGTATCGACCAGAAGGCGCGTCTCCTCAGGCAGCGAAAAATCGATCATCGCACCACTCCCACAGCCTTGGCCGAGACCATGGCCTCAATGTCAGCAGCGCCGTAACCGATTTCACCGAGTACCTCGCGGGTCTGTGCACCAAGCCGTTGCGGCACCAGCCGCACCTCCGGCGTCTGGCCGTCATAGCGCGCGGGATGCGCGACCATGCGGATTGGCACGCCGCCGGCACTCTCGGCGGTCTTGAACACGCCGAGATGCCTAAGCTGGGGATCGGCCTCGAGGTCTCGATAGTCCTGCACCGGCGCGTGCCAGATCTTCGCGGCTTCAAGCATGGGCAGCCATTCCGCCGTCGATTTCTGTTTCAGGCGCGCGACAACGATGCCTGTGATCTCCTCGCGCTTCGAAAAACTGTCGGCCTCGCCGAACTGCTTCAGTTCGTCGCTGCCGAGCGCTGCGGCCAACGCCACCGGCGATGCCATGGAGATCGCGAGATGGCCGTCAGCGGTCGCGTGAATGCCGTAGGGCCCGGGGCTGAACCACGCCGCAATGCCGGCCGGACCGCGTGACGTCGGCGATGGCGCACCATTCAGCCAGGCGGTGAGCGGTTCGACCTGAAGATCGAGCGCGGCCTGATAGAGGTTGACCTCGACGAGCTGCCCCTTGCCGGTCTTGGTCCTGGCGAACAGCGCTGCAAGAATGCTCATGGCGTAGAGCGAGGCCGCGTGCTGGTCGACGATGACCGCGCCGACCGCCGTCGGCTCGCCGTCGGCCCGGCCCGTCCGCATCGCAAGACCGGACATCGCCTGGAGCAGGAGATCCTGGCCCGGACGATCCTTGTAGGGCCCGTCCGATCCGAATCCGGTCGCCACCGCATAGATCAAACCAGGGTTGATCGCCCTAAGCGTCTCGTAGCCGAGGCCGAGCTTAGCCATGGTGCCCGGCCGGAAATTCTCCATCACGACATCGGAGGTCGCCACCAGCTTCTTTACGGCAGCGATACCGTCGGGATGCTTGAGGTCGACGGCGAGGCTGCGCTTGTTGCGCCCGGTCGCCAGATGATTGACGCTGTCGCCGGCGACGAAATGATTGGCGACCGCCCAGTTGCGCTGAAACGCACCTTCGATCGGCTCGACCGCGATGACGTCGGCGCCGAGATCGGCGAGCGTCTGCGCCGCAAGCGGACCCGCGAGATAGTGATTGAAGCTGAGGATTTTGACGCCGTCGAGCAGGTTCATCCGTTCACACACCATGCCTGGCGTGCGACTTGTGCGTTCGATAACGCTTCGGTCGCAACGCAATGTCTTCGCGCGAAGCGTAAGCTGACGCTTCGATCATCGACAACATCGCCATCAATTATTTTCCGAGCGAGGTTGATAACCAAAATCTATGATGCACACTGTGATCGCCCACCCATGACCGGACCATCCTCATGACTCTTCGACAGCTTGAAATCCTGCGCGCCGTGATGCGCACGCGATCCACGGTCGCGGCGGCGAAGGATCTCGGCATGTCGCAGCCGGCGGTCAGCAACGCCATCAAGCACGCGGAAACCGGGCTCGGCTTCCTGCTGTTCGACCGCATCAACAAGCGCATGATCCCGACGCAGGAGGCGCAGATCCTGCTCGCGGAAGCCGAGCCGTTGTTCCTGATGCAGGATCTGATCAGCCAGACGGCCGCACATCTGCGGGCGGGCCGCAAGGGACGCATGCGGATCGTTGCGACCTCCGAATTGTCGGAGTCGCTGCTGCCGCAAGTGGTGGCGCGGTTCAGCCGCGATCATGGCGGCGTCGAGATTTCGCTGGAGACGCAGCGGCTCGACGACCTCCTGGAATATGTCGAGACGGGGATCGTCGACGTCGGCTTCGCCATGGAGCCGCACCCGCGCCCGACGCTGGACTATCTGCCGCTGGCGCAACTCGACATGGTCTGCGCCTGCCCTGCCGACAGTCCGCTCGCGCAATTGAGCTTCGTCAGCCCCACCGATCTGCGCGACACGCCGCTGATCAACGCCCGCACCTCGAGCCGCATCAGCAGCCTGATCCAGGAGGCCTTTCGCCGCAGCGCCGTCAACTTCGTGCCCGCCATCGACGTGCGTTTCATGAACGTTGCCGGGCACTTCGTCGAGGAAGGACTCGGCGTTACCATCATGGACGAGCTGACGGCGTCCTCGAAGCGCTACAACCGCCTCAGAAGTGTGCCGTTCAAGCCAAAGACCGAGGTCACGGTATCGGCCATCGTGCCGGCCGGCCGCATGCAGCAGCGGCTGACGCAATCCCTGATCAGGCACGCACGCGAGGAGATCGCGGCCCGGATTGCGGCGGCGCGGCAGTGATCCGCTCATGCGATCGCCCTGGATGAGGCCGCCGCGGCCGGCCAAGCCAGGCCGAAGCGCCTGACCAGCGCGAGCGCAGCAGCATCCTGTGCAGCCGGCAGCGGCAGCCGCGGCGGGCGCGGATTGCCGACGGCAAGGCCCATATGGCCGAGCAGCGCCTTGCTGCCGGCGACATAGGCCTGACCGCCGACGAACTCAATCACCGGCAGATATTTGAGATAGAGCTCGCGCGCCTGCTTGATTGCGCCCTCGTCGGCGACGAGGCTGAAGATGCGCGCCATCTCGGACGGAACCACGTTGGAGGCCACGGCCACCCAACCCTGCGCGCCTTCGACGAAGGACTCGAAGCCCAGAATGCCACCGAACACCGTCATCCGGTCGCCGCAGAGACGGATGATGTCGCGCACGCGCGTCACCTCCAGCGTCGACTCCTTGATATAGAGGCAGTTGTCGATCTCGGCGAGCCGTGCCACGAGTGGCGGCTTGAGATCGACATTGGCAGTTGCCGGATTGTTGTAGACCATGATTGGCAGCGAGATCGCGTCGGCCACCGTCTTGTAATGATGGACGAGCTCGTCGTCGGTCGGGGTTGAATAGAACGGTGGAATGATCATCACGCCGTCAGCGCCCAGCTTTTCGGCACGGCGGCTGAGACGCACCACCTCGCGCGTATCTTCCGCGCCGGTGCCGATCAGCACAGGCACGCGCCCCGCGGCTTGCGTGATGACGACTTCGGCAACGAGCGCCTTCTCGTCGTCATCGAGCGACAGGAATTCGCCGGTCGAGCCGAGCGGGATCAGTCCGTGAATTCCTTCCGCGATCTGCCAGTCGACGAACGCACGCAGCGCAGCAACATCGACGTCGCCAGACGGCGTGAACGGGGTGATCATAACGGTGTAGGTGCCGCGAAACATCTTCATCAGGGAGCTGCCGGGTGATCGATTGAATTCAGGGAATGGCGATGCTCTGCGGAATATCCGCAATATTCCTGCAATCGATTGCGTAACTGGCTCTGCATTGAGCACCATCATCCATTTTTTGGGCTTGATCCATGTAGAATTGGCCCATAACGTCTCTGCAATCGTTTGCAGTCTATCGGCAGGTTTGATGAGCGTCACGCTCAAAGATGTGGCACACGCGGCCCGCGTTTCGGTCAGCACCGCTTCCCGCGCGCTGACGGGGACGGGCCTGACCAGCGAGCGCACGCAACAGCGCCTGACGCGCATCGCGCGCGAGCTCGGCTATCGGCCGAACCCGATCGCGCGCGGATTGAAGACCGGGCAGTCGCGGCTCGTGGCGCTGCTGGTGCACAATCTCACCAACGCCTCGTTCCAGGTGATGGCCGAAGAGGTGCAGGCCCGCCTGAAGGCGCTGGGCTATCAGATGCTGCTGTGCATTGGCGGCGACGATCAGCAGCAGGAGAGCGACACCCTCACCACTCTGGTCGATCACCGCATCGACGGGCTGATCTTGGTGCCCACCGGCAAGAACGGTGCGCAGCTCAAGGCATTGGCGAAGGACGTCCCGATCGTCTGCCTGGTGCGTCGCGATGACGCAACCGACCTCGAGACCGTGCTCGCCGACGATCCGCAAGGCGCCTATCTCGGCACGCGTCACCTCATCGAGCTCGGCCACAAGCGCATCGGATTGATCGTCGGTCGCCAGGACACCACATCCGGTCGCGAGCGGCTGTCCGGCTATGTCCGCGCCCTGCGCGAAGCCGGCATCGCCCTCGATGACACATTGATTCATGCCGGTCATTTCGTCCCCGAGACCGGTGCGACCGGCTGCCGCAAGCTGCTCGACCTCCCTCGCCCGCCCAGCGCCATCTTCGTCGCCAATCATGAGGCAACGCTCGGCGTGCTGCGCGTCACCGCCGAGCGGAACATCGTGATCCCCGACGATCTCTCGCTGCTGTGCTACGAGGACATGCCGTGGTTCGAATGGCACCGCCCCGCCATCAGCATCGTCGACAACGGTGCCCGCGATCTTGCCAATCTCGCCGTCGACCGGCTGCTTCAACGCATGGACGCCAAGGGGAATGGCAAGGGCAACGGCAATGACGGCGTTCGCGAATATCGCGTCGGCGCGCGCCTCGTGCAGCGCGATTCCTGTCGCCGGATCGACGCCGCGACCTCGGCCAGATCCGGCAAGCCCAAATCGACCCCGTCCAAATTGTCTACGAAGTCCGCGAAGGTCTGATCGATGCCCTATGTCGAAGTGCTCGCCCCGCAAGTTCCGTCCGACCGCAAGGCCGCGCTGGCGAGGTCTGTGACCGACGGCCTGATGTCGGCGTTCGGCGTCACTGCGGATACGGTCACGCTCTATTTCCTCCCGATCTCGCCCGACGACTACGCCCATGCCGGCGAATTTGGCCCTCAGGACGCCCGCATGCGCATCCTGCTCAAGGTCCACGCATTCCGACGCAGCGAGGCCGAGCGCCGCGCTGCGGCCATCGCGCTGACGCGCGGCGTATGCAGCGCCTACGGAGTGCCGGGCGACGATGTCGCCGTCTATTTCCTCGATCGCGACATGAGCGAAGTTGCCCACGATTCCAAGCTTGCCAGCGACTGACGGAAGACACGAGCCATGGACCGCTTTTACAGCCAAGACCAGAAGGCCCTGCGCGAGACCGCCCGTCGCTTCGCGCAGACTGAAATTCTGCCGCGCGCAGCCACCATTGATCGCGAGGACCGTTTTGATCGCGCGCTTTACAAGGGCATGGCCGATCTCGGCCTGTTCGGCATTTGCCTGCGCGAAGGCGCGGGCGGCGCCGGCCTCGATGCGGTCGCGGCCTGCATCGCGATGGAGGAATTGGCGCGCTGCTCCGGCGCCGTCGCCAATGCTTTTGCGATTCCGGTCGAGGCGGTGCTGTTCTTCGACCATCACGGCACCGACGCGCACAAGGCGCTGATCCCCAAGATTCTCAGTGGCGACATCGTTCCCGCCACCGCGGTCTCCGAGCCAGACCACGGCTCCGATGTTGCGGGCATCCGCACCCATGCGGTGCGCGAAGGCACTGGCTGGCGGCTCAACGGCACCAAGGCCTGGGTGACGCTCGGCGGCGTCGCCGACCGCATCATGGTGTTCGCGCGCACCGGCGCGGATCCGGGCCACCGCGCGATCTCCTGTCTCCTCGTCGACGGCGCCCTGCCCGGCATCGCCCGCGGCAAGACCGAAGAGCTTCTCGGCATGCACGGCCTCGAAGACTGCCAGATCACCTTCTCCGACGTGCAGCTGCCGGCCGACAGCCTGATGGGGCCAGAGAACCAGGCCTTCAAGATGGCCATGAGCAATTTCAACTTCAGCCGGCTGATGATGGCCTCGATGGCGCTCGGCATGGCGCAGGCGGCATTCGAGGATGCCACCGCCTATGCAAAGGACCGCAAGCAGTTCGGCCAGGCCATCATTGGCTTCCAGGCGGTGCAGTTCATGCTGGCGGACATGTCGACCGACATCGCCGCCGCGCGCCTTCTCATCCATCACGCCGCACGGCTGCATGACGCCGGCGAGCCGATCGCCAAGGAGGCGGCGCAGGCAAAACTGTTCACGACCGACATGGCAATGAAGCACGTCTCCAATGCGCTCCAGATCCACGGCGGCAACGGCTACTCGCGCGAGTACCGCATCGAGCGGCTGTTCCGCGACGTGCGGCTCGCCCAGATCTATGAGGGCACCAACCAGATCCAGCGGCTGATCATCGCACGCCAGGTCGAGAAGGAGGCCGCATGATGGTACGCGTGCACTCATGCTGAGCATCATCACCGCGGCACAGGCCGCTGGTCTCATCCGCGACGCCGATACGCTGATCGTCGGCGGCAATGGCGGCACGGGCGCAGCCGAAGCCATCCTCGACGCGCTGGAGCAGCGCTTCCTCGGCGGCCGGGGCCCGCACGGGCTGACGCTGATCAACATCACCGGCGTCGGCGCCGTGACCGAGAAGGGCCTGTGCCATCTCGCCCATGAAGGCCTGATCGCGCGCGTGATCGGCGGCAATTTCGGCCTCCAGGTGCCGTTCATGCGCCTCGTCCGTGACGAGTTGATCGACGCCTATAACTTTCCGCAGGGCGTGATGAGCCAGCTCTGCCGCGCCATGGCGGCGAAGCATCCGGGCGTGCTCACCCATGTCGGCCTCAACACCTACATGGACCCGCGCCAGGACGGTGGCCGCATGAACGCGCGCACCACGGCGCCGCTGGTCGACCTGCTCGAGCTGCACGGCCAGTCGTGGCTGCTCTACCGCGTGCCCACCCCGCCTGATGTCGCCATCATCCGCGGCACCTCGGCGGACGAAGACGGCTATATCAGCATGGAGCACGAGGGCACGACGCGCGAGGATCTCTCGATCGCGCAGGCCGTGCACAATGCAGGCGGCACCGTGATCTGTCAGGTCAAGCGCATCGTGAAGCGCGGCTCGGTCCATCCGCAGATGGTCAAGATCCCCGGCTTCCTGATCGATCACGTCGTGCTCGAACCCGACCAGATGCAGACCTATGGGACCGTCTATGATCCGGCGCGCTGCGGCGAGACGCGCGTGCCCGTGGCGATGATCGCGCCGGATCCGCTCACCGAGCGGCGGGTGATCGCGCGCCGCGCCGCCTTCGAGCTGCGCCCGCGCGACGTCGTCAATCTCGGCGTCGGCATCTCCGCAATGATCCCTAATGTCGCGGCTGAGGAAGGCATCTCCGACCTGATCACCTTGACAGTTGAATCCGGCGTGGTCGGCGGCGTGCCCGGCCATGCGCGCGAATTCGGCACCGCCATCAATCCGCGCGTCATTCTCGACCAGGCCTACCAGTTCGACTTCTACGACGGCGGCGGGCTGTCCTGTGCGTTCCTCTCCTTCGCGGAAGTGGACGAGGCCGGCAACGTCAACGTCACCCGCTTCGGCGACCGCCGCGACGGCTCCGGCGGCTTCATCGACATCACGCAGAACGCGCGGCGGCTGATCTTCAGCGGCACCATGACCGGCGGCAAATTCGACATCGGAGTCGAGAACGGCCGTCTCGCAATCCGGCGCGATGGCGCCTTCCGCAAATTCGTCGCCCAGGTCGGCCAGATCAGTTTTAGCGCGTTGCTTGCCGCACAACGCGGCCAGCATGTGAGCTACGTCACCGAGCGCGCCGTGTTCGAGCTGGAGAACAGCAGCGTGACGCTGACCGAGATCGCGCCGGGCGTTCGCCTGGAGGAGGACATCCTCGCGCATATGGGTTTCCGGCCACGCATCAGTCCGCAACTCAGGGATATGGACCCGCGCATCTTCCGCTCAGGGCCGATGGGGATCGCGCAGAGTTTCATGGCGATGCCGGCCCGGCCGCGCAAGGTTGCCTGAGGAACACGCATGGACGCCGCTGCATCGATCAATCTCCGTTATGAGGACATCGCGCTCGGCGCGGAGTTCGAGACCGCCGCGCACATTGTGACGGAGGCCGACATCGCAGCTTTCGCCGACGTCACGCGCGATCACCACCCGCTTCATATCGATTCAGCATATGCGCGCTCGCGTGGCTTCCCCGCGGTGATCGGCCACGGCCTGTTCGGCCTGTCGCTGATGGAAGGGCTGAAGTCGGAGCTGAAGCTGTATGAGGAGACCTCGGTCGCCTCACTCGGCTGGGACGAGGTGCGGTTCAAGGGACCCATCGTCGCCGGCGACTGCTTGCGCGTGCGCTTCCGCTTTGTCGAGAAGCGACCGACCAGGAATCCCGAACGCGGCATCGTCATCGAGACGCTCGACCTCCTCAACCAGCGCGACGAGGTGGTGACCGCGGCCCGCCACACCTCGCTGATCCTGACCCGGCAGGCCGATCGCGGCGTGTCGGCCACGACATGACAACCAAGAAGACGTCGGACCGGAGACGGCTCAACTGCCACCCACGATTTGACAGGAGTATTTTGATGCGATTTCTCCAGACCTTCTTCTCTGCCCTCACTCTGCTGATCGGCTTGTCTCAGGCAGCCGGTGCACAGACCTGCACGCCGAAGGTACCGGCGTCGAGCCTGATCGAGGCACCGAAATGGCAGATGTCGATCAACCCGACGCTGCCGCCGCAGCAATTCGTCGACGACAAGGGCGAGTTGCAGGGCCTCAATGTCGAGCTCGCCCGGGAGATTGCGAAGCGCATCTGCGTCGAGGCGGTCTTCTTGCGCATGGACTTCCCGCCGATGATCCCGGCGCTGCGCTCCGGCCGCTTCGACGCCATCAACACCGGCCTGTTCTGGACCGAGGAGCGCTCGAAGATGCTCTACCTCGTGCCTTACGCGCAGCAGGCAATCAGCATCTACACCGATCCCGCCTCCAGCCTGAAGCTCGAGAAATTCGAGGATCTCGCCGGCCGCGTGGTCGGCGTCGAATCGGCGACCTACACCGAGCGCAAGGCGCGCGAGTTCAACACCGAGATGGTCGCCAAGGGCCTCAAGCCGATTGAGCTGCGCACCTTCACAACCGTCACCGCGACCTCTGCGGCGCTCCGCGCCGGCCAGCTCGAGGCGGCACTCAACATCAACGAGACCGCCAACGCGCTCGAGCAGAAGGGCATCGCAAAGATCTGGGTCCGCGACATCGCCGGCACCGACATCACCTTCGCCTTCCGCGACAAGTTGCTCGCGCAAGCCTTCGCCGACGCGCTCACGGCAGCGCGCGCCGACGGCACCTACGACAAGCTGTTCGACAAGTTCGGCATGACCAAGCTGAAGGCGACGACTTTTGCCATTCGTGGCGAGGGGCCGACGAACTAGCGAGCCGAGGCTCTAGAGTCGTTCCGCAGTGGCAGTGTGTAGGGTGGGTTAGCGACGCGTAACCCACCCTACGGATGCATCATATCCCCATCACACCAGGCTCGACTTGCCACGGCTCAGCACCTCGCCCGCGCCCTTGTCGCCGACGATCTTGCCGTGCTCGTACACCACCCGGCCCCGCGCGACAGTGGTGACAGGCCAGCCGGTGACGTCAAAGCCTTCCCAGGGCGTGTAGTCGGCACCGTGGTGCAGATCGGCCTGCTGAATTGTCTTCTTCAACTTCGGATCCCAGAGGACAACGTCCGCGTCGAAGCCGACACCGATCGAGCCCTTGCGCGGATAGAGGCCGTAGATGCGGGCATGGTTGGTCGCGGTCAGCTCGACGAATTTTTGCAAGCTGATCCGTCCCTTCGACACGCCCTCGGAGAACAGGATCGGCAGCCGCGTCTCGACCCCGGGAATGCCGTTCGGCACCCAGCGGAACGAGGTGCGGGAATTCGGCGTCAGCTTGCCCTTGGGATCATCGTAACGGAACGGGCAGTGGTCGGACGAGAAGGTCTGAAACACGCCGGTGGTGATGCCTTCCCAGATCGCCTGCTGGCTATCGGCATCGCGCGGCGGCGGCGAGCAGACATATTTCGCGCCGCTGATGTCCATGTTCAGGCCCTTCATGTCGTCGGCCGTGAGCGTGATGTATTGCGGACAGGTCTCCGCATGCACCGGCAATCCGCGCTGCTGGGCCCAGCGCACCTGCTCCATCGCCTCACGCCCGGAGACATGGACGATCATGATGGGCACGCCGACGATTTCGGCATGGCTGATGGCGCGATGCGTCGCCTCGCGCTCGACGGCCTGGGGCCGCGACACGCCGTGATAATAGGGCGCGATATGGCCTTCGCGCTCGAGCTTGGTCGTGAGGAAGCGGATGGCGTCGTAGCCCTCGCAATGAACCATCACCAGCGCCTCTTCGCGGCGCGCGACCTCGAACACTTCGAGCAGCTGCTTGTCGCTGAGCACGAGGTCGTCATAGGTCATGAACACCTTGAACGAGGTGTAGCCGTCCTTGACCAGTGCCGGCAGCTCCTGCCCGAGCACGACGGCGGTCGGGTCAGAGATGATGAGATGGAACGCCGTATCGATGTAGCACTCGCCCTCCGCAAGCTTGCGGTAGCTCTCGACGCAAGCGCGCAGCGAGGTGCCCTTCTCCTGAAGCGCAAACGGCAGCACCATGGTGTTGCCACCGGCGGCAGCAGAGCGCGTCGCCGAGGCAAAGTCGTCGGCCATCACAACGTCGGGACCGGAGGCTTGCGAGACGTGGACGTGGCTGTCGATGCCGCCCGGCAGCGCGAGCAGCCCCGTCGCGTCGATCTCGCGCGCCGCGCCCTCGAGGTGATCGGCGATGCTGACGATACGGCCGTCGCGAATGCCGATATCGGCACGAAACTCGTCGCTGGCCGTCACGATGGTGCCGCCGCGAATGGCGAGATCAAGTTGCGTCACTTATGTCTCCGTCACTTGATGACCGCCGATGTCTGGAAGATCCGGCCCCACTGCGCAAGGGCCGAGATGTCGCCGCCGGCGAGGCTGAGGCTTCGCCACAGCGTAACCGCGACTGAGTCGAGCACGGCGATATCCAATTCCCGTTCGAGCGAGGCGGCAAGTGCGGCACCGTCGAGATTGGTGCAGAGGATAACGACAGCGTCGGCGCCCTCGGCCGCCACCGCGCGGATCATGCCGGCGATCGTCGCTGGCTTGACCTCGCCGAAGGAGAAATTGTCGCGCAGGCCGAGGTGGCGCTCGGCATGCGGGGCGATGCCCTCCTCGGCCCAGACGTCGCCGATCCGCCGCTGCACATCGTCCGTATAGGGCGAAACGAGACCAACGCGCTTGGCGCCGAGCGCGCGGGCGGCATCGATGCAGGCGAGCGTGGACGTCGTTGCGGGTACGCCGGTGCGCTCCGTGATGGCCGCACCAAGGCTCCTGTCGCGGCCGATGCCGAGCCAGCTGGCCGAAGTGCCGTTCCAGGCAATGGCGCCGACCTTGGCGTCCGCCAGCAAATCCGCCGCCGGCAGCATTGCCGATGCGTCGAACTGGCTCAGCGCCGCGGCGTCCAGCGCAATCTCGGTGACGCGGAAGCGCGAGAAATGTGCGGTGATGCCGTCGACCCCCCCGAGCATGGCGCTGGTGACGGGCTCGAGCACCGAATTGGAGGACGGCGTGATCATGCCGAGACGTTTGCGCATCGCGGTCATTCCTGAGCGGCGCTTCGATGGCCTTGCGTGACGGGAGTGACATTGTGTCTGGCCCACAGCGCCTCTGCAACCTTCTGCGCTTCACGGACCAGTTCAGCACCGTCGGCGTTCAGCAAGCGTCCCTCCTCAATCACGATACGGCCATCGACGATGACAGTCCGGACATTGTTGCCGTTACCCGACCACACCAGGGCACCAAATCCATCGATAATGGGGGCAAGCGTCGGTTCGGACAGGTCGAGCAAGACCAGATCCGCTTTTTTTCCGCAGGTGATCGACCCAATCTGGTCACCCAGCCCAAGCGCTTCCGCTCCGCCCTGCGTCGCCCAGCGAATCGCCGAGCGCGCGTTCAGTCCGTCTTTCTCACCACGTATCCGCTGCATTGCGACAGCCCAACGCATCGCCTCGAACATGTCACCGGAAAACGTATCAGTGCATAACGCCATGCGGGCACCTTGGCGCTCGATGGACGCCGCCGGTGCGATCCGGCCGGTTTTGGCATTGCCGATCGGCGTATAGGCCATGGTCGCCTTCGCTGCCCCAAGAGCGGCCTCGTCGCCGGCCGTCACGTGGATGCAATGCGCCGCAATCAGGCTCTGGTTGAGCAGACCCGCAGCCTCGAGCACCTCGACCGGCGACCGGCCGCTACGGGCCTGTGTCTGGGCCACCTCGATCGGGCTCTGACAGACATGGGTGTGAACATTGCCGCCGTATCGTTGCACGAGACCGGCGACCTCACGCAGCAGATCGTCCGAGCAGGTATCCGGCGCATGCGGGGCAAAATCGCACCTGATCCGGCCATTGTCATGGGCTTGCCAGCGCTCGATCAGCGCGACGTTCTCGGCGATGCTCGCCGCACCGATCGCGGCCGAATATTCGTAGCGCTTGCGGGTAAGCGCCTCCGGATCGGCATCATGGATCCGGCCGGCGATGACCGCACGCGAGCCAAGTTCGGAATGAGCCTTGGCCAGCGCTTCCGGGTAGCGGTAAAAATCGACAATCGTCGTCGAACCCGTGCGCAACATTTCGTAGACGCCGAGCCGCGACAAGGCGGCGGCCTCGCCCTCGGTCAGCCGATGTCCCTGCGGAATTCCAGCCGTGAACATCGGCGCAAAGCCGAGATCCTCGATCATCCCGCGGGTGATCATCAGCGGCGTATGATTGTGAACGTTGACCAGGCCCGGCATCACCAGACGGTTGCGCGCATCGATGGTGCGCGCCGGCGACCAGCGTATCGCGATCTCGTCGTCATCGCCGACGTCGACGATGCGGCCGTCTGCGACGGCCACGGCCCCGCGCGCAATGATGCGATCGGCTTCGTCCAGGGTGACGACAAGTCCGCCCTTCACCAGGAGATCACAGGTGCGCGGTGCCGCTGCGCCTTCCACGGCTAGGACGCCTGCGCGAGGCGCGTCGATTCCTCGCGAATGAGCGTGAGAATACGGCGCTTTGCATCATTGAATTCGGGGCTGGTGATGTCCCTCGGGCGCGGCAGGTCGAAATTGACGGCCTCGCGAATCCGGCCCGGCCTTTTCGTCATCACCACGATCTTGTTGCCGAGCACCAGCGCCTCATCGACGCTGTGGGTGACGAACACGATGGTGCAGCGGCGCTTCTGCCAGATCGCGACCAGCTCCTCCTGCATTTCAAGCTTGGTCTGGGCGTCGAGTGCCGCAAACGGCTCGTCCATCAGGATGACGCTCGGGTTCATCAGCAGCGCGCGGGCGATCCCCACCCGCTGGTTCATGCCACCGGACAGCTCGGAGGGGTGATGATGCTCGAAGCCGCGCAAGCCCACGAGATCGATGAACTCCATGGCGCGATGGTGCCGCTCGGCCTTGCCGACGCCCTTGAGCTTGAGATGGAAGGCGACGTTGTCGATCGCCGTCAGCCACGGCATCAGAGTCGGCTGCTGGAACACCACGCCGCGGTCCGATCCCGGCCGCTCCACCTGCTTGCCGTCGACCAGCGTGCGCCCGGAGGTCGCCTGCTCGAAGCCGGCGATGATGTTGAGCAGGGTCGACTTGCCGCAGCCGGATGGGCCGAGCAGGCAGACGAAATCATTCGCCTCGATGTCGAGATTGATGTTGTCCAGCGTCAGCAAGTCGCGCCCGCGCCGCTTGTCGGAAAACACCTTGACGATGTTGCGAAGCTCGATTGCCGCCATCAGCCCGCCCTGCCCTGCACGGTGGTTGTCGCCTGCCAGCGCAGCGTGTGCGCCATGATGACTTTAAGGCCGAGGTCGGAGAGATAACCGAGCAACCCGATGGAGATCATTGCTGCGAGCACGATGTCGTAGCGCAGGAAGTAATAGGAATCCCACAAGACGTAGCCGAGCCCGCTCTTGACCGCGACCATCTCGGCCGTGACCGTCAGCATCCACGCCGATCCGACCGCGATGCGCAGGCCTGCGAAGATCGAGGGTAACGACGCCGGCAGCACGATGTCGGTCAGCATCTGCCGCTGGCTCGCGCCCATCATCGCACCGGCGCGAACCAGATTGTGGTCCACGGTCTTCACGCCGTGAATAGTGTTCATCAGCACCGGAAAGAAGGCGCCGAGGAAGACGAGAAAAATCGCCGGCTTGTCGGCGATGCCGAACCAGATGATGGCGAGCGGAATCCAGGACACCGGCGGGATCGGACGCAGCATCTGGAGCGTCGGCTCCAGCGTCTTCTCGAACAGGCGCGACCAGCCGATCGCGACGCCGGCGAGGATTCCAAGCAGGCTTGCCAGCGCAAAGCCGCCAAACACGCGCAAGGCGCTGGCGAGCGCATCGCGCAGCCAGTGCCCGGAATAGGTCTGCGTGGTCTCGTCGAAGCCGAACACCCAGTCGCCGAGCGCATGCAGCACCGCACTCGGCGCCGGCAACAGGGCCGGCGGCAAGACGCCGCTGCGGGCAAAAGCCTCCCAGCCCGCGATCAGCAGCGCGGGAACGACAACGCGTTCGAGCCCCTGAAACAGCCGGGTCGGCCGAAACGCCGGCTTGGCGGGCGCGGCGTCAGTAACCGAGGTCATTCTTGGATTTTCCCGTGGCCTGCTCCAGGAACGAATAGTCCATGTTCTTCTCCGCTTCCGCGGAGACGTCCTTCGAGATGTATTTGAGGTCGCGCATCATCGCGGCGATCGCAAGCGTCTGCGAACGATGGATCGCCGGATCCGGCGAGGCATTCTTCAGCGCCTCGGTCGCGACCGTCTTGTCGAGGCCGGTGAGCTTGTTGATGACGTCGATCCACAGCGTCTTGTCGGCGATCAGCTTGTTGTCGAGCTCGACCACCGCGGTGACGATGCCCTGAACGCCGGCGCGCTGGCTCGCGATCACGTCGGAGCGCGTGACGATGAGGTTGGTCAGATTTCCTGCCGCCTGGTCGTAGGGCAGCACGAAATGCTTGCCGGCGCCCGAGAGCCGGATCTGCGAGGCAAACGGCTCGACCGAGCAGATCATGTCGACCTCGCCGCGCTGCAACGCTGCGAGATGGTCGGACGGATTGGGAATGTTGATGAACTGGACGTCCTTGTTGGGATCGACACCCTGCTTAAGGAACGCGCCCCGCATGTGAATGTCCTGCGCGTTGCCGCGGGACGCCGCGACCTTCAGCGGCTGGCCATCGCTCTTCCCCTTGGCGACGATCGCCTTGAACGCCGTCCAGTCATCGGGCGGAAGGTCCAGCTTCGTGGACGCGAGACATTCCGAGCCGCCGTTGATCTGGCCGGACACGGCGACGACGTCAAAACCTTTGTCGAGCGCAGTGATGTAGTGGAGGTAGGTGACTTGCGCGACGTCGATGCTCTTCGATATCAGCGCGGTGAGCACGTCGTTGCCCGAGTTGAAGCCGATCGCATCGACCTCGACATTCTTGGCCAGCCCCGGGACCAGCGACATCGGCAGGCAGTGCGCGCATTTGGCGTAACCGAGCTTGATCTTTGCCGTCTGCGCAGAGGCGAGATCGATTCCACCGAGCATCAGTGCCATCATTACGAGGCCCAGTCGCAAACTCGTCCGCATCGCTCACTCCGTTTCGAAGGCGCGGGATCTCGCGCGTCGTGCAAGATCATCGGTCGCTCTTCGCCGCAGCGCAATCCGGTTTTTGCATGCTGCATACAATTTGCGCGTTGTGCCATTGTTTTCAGCGAGATGCGTCGGTATTTTGGGCAAGCAAAAGGGTCGGAAGCGGCTAAGATCAACGTGATAAGCGAGGCATGCGTGCAGCCAAAATCGGAAGCGCCGAAGGGACGAAAGTCGCCCAAACTCAAGCGGATGGGCCTGCATGAGCGCGCCGCCGCGCGGATGCGGACGATGATCATTCGCGGCGAGTTGCCGCCGGGATCGCAGACCCAGGAGACCAAGCTATCGAAGTCACTCGGCGTGTCGCGCACACCGCTGCGCGAGGCGATGAAGGTGCTCGCGGCCGAAGGACTGATCGAGCTGCGGCCGAACCGCAGCCCGCGCATTGCCGGCATAGCGGTCGAGGGCATCTCGGAATTGTTCGAGGCGCTGGCCGGGATCGAGCGGCTTGCGGCCGAACTTGCCGCGGAGCGCGCGACCGAGCGCGATCTCGCCCGCCTGCGCACGCTTCAGACCCGCATGGAAGGTCATCATCGCAACGGCAAGCTTGACGATTACTTCGCCATCAACGGCGAGATCCACAACACCATCGTCCGCATGGCGCGCAACACGCCGCTGCGCGAGGCGCACGAGACGCTGATCTCCCGCGCCGAGCGCGCGCGCTATCTCGCGCTTGGCGCCGACCGCCGCTGGAGCAATTCGGTCGACGAGCACGCCGATATCCTAGCCGCGCTCGAAGCCCGCGACGGCGAAGCGGCCGGACGCCTGCTCGGCGCCCATGTCTGGCGCACCGGCACCGCCCTGCTCGAAGTCCTCGCCACCTCTCAAGCCAAGCAGACGGCGGCCTGACAATGAAGCTCCTCCTGCTCAACCCGAACACCAGCACCGAAGTCACCCGGCTGATGATGGGCGTCGGGCAGCAGGCCGCCTCCCCCGGCACCGAGCTGATCCCCTGCACCGCATCCCGCGGCGTGCCCTACATCTCGACGCGCACCGAGGCGCAGATCGGCGGCGCCATCGCGCTGGAGATGCTGGCCGAGCAACACAAGAAGGTCGACGCGGCAATCATCGCCGCCTTCGGCGACCCCGGCCTGTTCGCCGCGCGCGAGACGTTCGACATTCCCGTGGTCGGTATGGCGGAGGCCGCGATGCTGACGGCCTGCATGGCCGGGCGCCGCTTCGCCATCGTCACCTTCGCGCAAGCCTTGGGCCCCTGGTACGAAGAGTGCGTCCACGCCCATGGGCTGTGGGAGCGTTGCGCCGGCATCCGCATGCTCGATACGCCGTTCCAGGCGATCTCCGAGGTCGGCACCGAGAAGGAAGATGTGCTCGTCGATCTTGCGCAACGCGCGATCGTCGAGAACGAGGCGGATGTTTTGATCTTCGCCGGCGCCCCGCTCTCGGGTCTCGCCGAGCGCGTCGCCGACCGAATCCCCGTTCCCGTCGTCGATCAGGTCATAGCCTCCGTGAAGCAGGCCGAGGCGCTGGTGGCGCTACGCCTGCGCAAGGCGACGGCCGGCACGTTCCGCCGGCCCGCCGCCAAGCCGACCATCGGTCTTGCCGGGGCGCTCGCCGCCCGGCTCGAGCATCGCGATAGCTGAGCGGAGCGGCGGCGATGGACGATCTTCAATCCATCTTCGATCGCGCGGCCGCCGCCGGACCAGGGCACGAGACTTGCTTTCTCCTTTGGGGCAACGGGAGGCAACACCATGGCTGATGCGCAAAGCGGCCGATCGCTCGTCGTCGATGCCGTCACCCATCGCTATCCGAGCGGTGCGCTGGCGGTCGAGAACATCAATCTCGACATCAAGGGCGGCGAGATCATTGCCCTGCTCGGCCCCTCCGGCTGCGGCAAGACGACGCTGCTGCGGATCATTGCCGGCTTCATCGCGCAGACGCAGGGGCGGATCATCATCGGCGACGACATCGTCGATGCGCTGCCGCCGAACCGCCGTGCCGTCGGCATCGTGTTCCAGAATTACGCGCTGTTTCCACATCTTTCGATCAGCGAGAATGTCGGCTATGGCCTCGCCGCTCGTGGCGTCGACAAGGCCACGCGCCAGCGCGAGGCGCAGCGCCTGCTGGAGCTGGTGCAGCTGCCGGCGATGGCGGAGCGGCTGCCGCGACAGCTCTCCGGCGGCCAGCAGCAGCGCGTCGCACTCGCCCGCGCGCTCGCGATCAAGCCGTCGATCCTGCTGCTCGACGAGCCCTTCGCCGCGCTCGACAAGAATTTGCGACTCGACATGCAGATCGAGGTCAAGCGGTTGCAGCGCGTCTCGGGCATCACCACACTGATCGTGACGCACGACCAGGAAGAGGCGCTGTCGATGGCCGACCGCGTCGCCGTGCTGAGCCATGGCAAGCTCGAACAGTTCGGCTCGCCCTCCGACGTTTACGATCGGCCCCAGACACTGTTCGTGAACACCTTTGTCGGTGCCAGCAACCGCATGCCCGGCGTCGTGGTCTCGGCGGACCGCACCGCGGCGAAAGTGCGCCTCGATGCTGGCGCGGAGATCATCGCACGGCCCGCGGGCGGCACCCTCACCGAAGGTGGCCGCGTCACCGTGTGCATCCGTCCCGAGCATCTGCAATTCGTCGGCGACGAGACCGGTTTTGCCGGCGTGGTCGGCATGTCGCTGCCGTTGGGCGCGACCGTTGTCCACGAGGTCAAGACCGCTGATGGCTCCGGCGTCAAAATCTCCCAGGCGCGCATCGGCGAGACGCGCGCGCTGGAGAACGGCGCTGCGGTACGGCTCGCTCCGCTCGCCCCATCGCTCGCCAACGCCTTTCCCGCAACGCTTTAGATCCAGTCCACAGGGAGTTCGACATGATCCTCAACCGCCGAAGCTTGATGACCACCGCACTCACACTCGGCGCCATGAAGGCGTTTCCGGGCTTAAGCTATGCCCAGGCCCGTCCGCTGGTGTTTGCGACCTTCACCGGAAGCTGGGAGGAAGCACATAAGGCCGTGCTGGTGCCGGCGTTCCGCAAAGCGAACGCGGATGCGGCGATCGTGCTCGACCCCATGCTCTCGGTCGACCAGATCGCGAAGGTGAATGCGGCAAAGGCCAATCCGCCGATCGACGTCATGCTGCACGATCCCGGCCCCGCCCTCGTCGCGATCGCCCAGGATCTGGTCGAGCCCTATCCGGTCGAGAAAAGCGCCTATTACAAGGACCTGATCGCCGAGGCGCAGGAGCCGATGGGTCCCGCGCCGTTCTTCCAGGTTGTCGGCCTCACCTACAATCCGGAAGCGATCAAGACGCCGCCCACCTCCTGGGCTGATCTGTGGAAGCCCGAGTTCAAGGGCCGCGTCGGCATCACCAACCTCAACTCGACGCTCGGCACCGGCTGGCTGGTCGAGATTGCCAAGATGCGCGGCGGCTCTGAAGCCAATATCGATCCCGCCTTCAAGGCGATCGAGGAGCTCAAGCCCAATCTCGCTGCCGTGGCGGCCAACCCCGGCGCGCTCGCAACCCTGTTCCAGCAGGGCCAGATCGACATCTCGCCCGGCAATTTCAACGCCATCCAGATCCTGAAAGCGCGCGGCGTGCCGGTCGAGTTCGTGGCGCCAAAAGAAGGCGCGATCGCGTTCAAGACCACGATCCACATCGTCAAGAATTCGCCCAACCGCGAGCTCGCATTCAAGCTGATCGAGGCGTCACTGACGCCCGAGGTGCAGACCACGCTGATGAACCCGCCCTATCTGATCGTGCCGACCAATTCCAAGGTGACGATGGGCGGCGAGATCGCGCGCGTGCTCGCCAAGGACACCGCCGAGCTGAAGCAGAAATTCGTGTTCCAGGACTGGAAGAAGATCAACGAGCAGCGCTCGGCCTGGATCGAGCGCTTCAACCGCGAGATCAAGATCTAGACGCTCGAAGGACTTCTAGGAGCTTGAAGGACTTGGCGATGGGCGCAGCACCGGCCTCACGTGACGTGACGTCCTACGGGATGGGATTGGCAGCGCCGCTGGCGCTGTTCTTCCTGGTGTTCTTTGTCGCGCCGCTGCTGCAATTGCTCTGGCTCTCGCTGCACAACGACACGGCCGCGCTGCATTGGGGGCTCGGCCAGTACCTGCACTTCCTCACTGACCCCTTCAGCCTGAGTGTGCTCGGCTCGACGCTATTGCTGGGGGCCGAGGTGACGGCCGTCTGCCTCGTGCTCGGCTTTCCCATCGCCTGGCTCTATCAGCGGGTCGGGTCGCGGCTTCAGACCATCATCATCCTGATCGTGTTGCTGCCGCTCCTGACCAGCGTCGTGGTCCGCACCTTCGCCTGGATCGTCATCCTCGGACGCCAGGGCATCATCAATGCGACGCTGCAATCGCTCGGCATCATCGATACGCCATTAAAGCTGCTCTACACTCAGTTCGGCGTGGTGATTGCGCTGGCGCAGGTGCAGATGCCCTTGATGACGCTGCCGCTGATCACGGCGCTCGGCCGCATCGATCCCAATCTCGACGATGCCTCCTGCTCGCTCGGCGCCGGCAGCTGGCGCAGCTTCTTCAAGATCACGCTGCCGCTGTCGCTGCTCGGCGTCATCGCCGGATGCACGCTGACCTATGCCGCCGCGATCACCGCCTTCATCACCCAGTCGCTGATCGGCGGCGGACAGATGCTGTTCATGCCGATGTATCTCTATCAGCAGGCCTCCACGCTCCAGAACTGGCCGTTCGCATCGGCGATCTCGATCATCTTCCTGCTCGCCGTGCTCGCGGTGGTCTCCGTCTTCACGACGCTCGGCCGCATGTCGCGCGGCTATGGAGGGGCGTGATGAGCGGGCGCAAGCGCACCCTGGAAGCGATCAGCTTCGAATTCGTCATGACCGTGATCGCGATCATCGCGCTGATCATCATCATCGCGCCGTCGCTGGTGGTGCTGATCGTCTCCTTCACCAGCGGCTTCTCGCTGAGATTCCCGCCGCCGGGCTATTCGCTGCGCTGGTACGTCGAACTCTGGGACGCCTGGCAGTTGCACTTTGCCGCGAAGAACAGCCTCATCGTGGCGCTGTGGGCGACGGGTCTGTCCGTTGTGCTCGGCGTCGCGGCGGCGCTGGCGATCTCGCGGTCGCGGACGCTGTCGGCGCGGCTGCTCGATTCCCTCTTCATGTCGCCGCTGGTGCTGCCGGCGCTGGCCTTCGGCCTTGCCGCGCTGATGCTGTTTTCACTGGTCGGCCTGCCGGTATCGCCGCTGACGCTGGTGATCGGCCACACCGTGGTCTGCGTGCCCTATGTCATCCGCAACACGGTGGCGGCGCTGGCCCAGCTCGAACCGACGCTGCTCGAGAGCTCGGCGGTGCTGGGCGCCAGCCGCCTCTACACCTTCCGGCGCATCGTGCTGCCGCTGATCCGGCCGGGCATCATCGCGGGTGCCTTCATCGCCTTCATGTCGTCCTTCGACAACGTGCCGGTCTCACTGTTCCTGCGCGATGCCGCCACCGACATGCTGCCGATCCGGATGTGGCAGGACCTCGAAGGCAAGCTCGATGTCACGATCGCCGCACTTTCGAGCGTGCTGATCATTGCTACCGTCGTGCTGGTTGCCGTGATGGAGCGCGTCACCGGATTGTCGCGACGGCTGACCAACTGATTAGGATCCAGAAAAGTGCGAGACAGCTTTCCGGATCACGCTCAAACATTGAACTCAAGCGCATGAACAGGACGTGTACTCATTAGGCGGCCGCGTGCCCGATGTCCGCTTCTCCTCCAATTGCGGCGCAAAACGGACATGGTCGGATGTCGCCTTCGGGCCAGAAGCGGACTCACGGTCTGCGAACAGCGCTCGCTGGCCTTCAGGAAGCTTCGCGCATGACATTGGCTAACGAACGGTGAAAGCGTAGCCGCAAAACATCCAACGTCATCGATCACTTCCACAACCTCTGTTTGCTATGCGATTGCAGTGCTACATCAGCCCGACCGCAATCGCCCCGTATAAGTGGATATGAAGACATTACCCAGCCTGATCTTCGGAACCGTTGTCGTTTTACTCGGCTTGGGGCTGATGCTGTTGTTTTCGCAACCTTGGCTCGTCTTCGGCGCTCTTTTCAGTTTCACGAAGCCGGTCAAGGTCACTGCACCCGGCCAGGACCGCGGCTACTATTACCGATTTAAGGCCAGCTACGTCTACAAGGGGGAGCCGCTTAATTTCGACATCGTGGTCGGTTGCCGCGTAAAAATAACGACCTACAACGATAACGATAGAACAGTCGAAGTCGGCGTCGTGCCAACGATCTTCGGGCTCAAGACAAAAGATGAGCACGGTGTGGTGGTGCACTTGCCTCAAGCCTGCAATGGCGAGACTACGCAGAACGGCAGGGTCCCCAAAACGCTGCTACCGCTCGTGATCACCTATCAACGTGCCGACGAGCCTTGGTCTGGCGTCGCCTATGCATCGGAGGACTCGTACGATAGCCCGCGCTCTGAATTGAAATTCCTGGGTTCCACAATTGCTCGAGCAACGCGCGAAGAATGGGAAGCGTGGCGCGAGACCGAGGCGAAAAGGAATTTCATCACTTACGAGCTGTTGGGCATCAACCCGATAAATATGTGGAAGTTTCCCAAATGGAAGCCGGGGCTTCGTGTAATGGCCACCCAGTGCTTCGGCATTTCAAGAATGAAGCTCTCCGACGCGGCGCGCAATGTCGTGACGTCTGGCTGGCCTCCCAGCAAACCAGCCTATTGGTTTCCTGATAAGTCGACTCGAGAATCGCTTTGGAATATCGCTTATGGACCCAGCAAACCCCCGCTCATCGAAGGGAATCGGTTCCAAGATTACTTTGGCTCTCGGGGCAATAATGGATTGGCACGACGCGAACCTGGCGCAGTCATCTTCTTTAATCGCCAAGTCGAAGGCGATGTCTACCCGGCCCACACAGACCTCTCGATCAACAAGCTGGAACCTACCGGTGAACTTCCTGCCGAACTGAGCGCAAAAGAACGATTGGATTATTCCGCGGCTGAGACTAAGCCGGAACTACGCGGCTTTGCCTTTTGCGATAGTTCGATCGTCTCGATTGACGGCGCGCCACAGTGGCCTTCCAAATATCTTTATCGCAATGCGAATCGGATTGACGGCGAAGCGATCAGCGAACAACTCGCAAAGTGGGGCACCAACTACGACATCGCCTTTGAGCGCGACGAGTA